>NZ_JACJOU010000001.1 GCF_014695725.1 Microcoleus sp. FACHB-672
GACGTTATCGGAGGTTGAGCTAGAGCTGATGGACAAAAGCTAAGGGGCAATATCTGATGTTTCGCTGCCGGCTTCAAGCTCTTGCAATTCCTGGTTTAGGCCGGCCAAGAGTTAGTGAACATCGCCCTATAGTCGGAAGTGGTCAAATTTTCCTAAGCTTGCCAATCAACAATATGTTGGAGAATATTACCATCTGTGCAAATCTTTTAAAGGGAAACAGGATATTCAATTTACCGCTAGTGATATTGAAGCTTGGGTGTGGGGTTAACCTGATATTTCTACCTAATTCCAGGCACGCGGTGCAAAATATTTTGAGTGACTAAGGTTTCAAATTGTGATCTCATCGCTCTGGCTGCCACGGAGTCCGCTAGCAGTACACCCGCTTCAATGTTACGCGCATGAGCAGCTTGGGTAAAATTAGCCGATGTCACAAGCAAGCATTCATCATCCACTACAACGCACTTGGCGTGCAGGCTAGCTTTTTCTCCCGTACCCATTGCAAGGGAGCGTGGATCGTGAAAGACCTCTGGCAACCGTTGTCCAGGCCAGATTTCCTTTCGGAAGGTGTCAGCAAATTCCCTTAGCAGTGTAGAATCTGGAGCTTCGCTCTTGTAGGGGCGATGTACGTTCAGAAACATCCTGACTTGAAGTTCTAGATTGGCATCCATCCGCTCTGCTAGTATCCCAAACAATTCTCGCGCTTTCTTTCCCTTGTCAATTGCAAAGCTGGAAATGAGGACGCTCGTTTTGGCAGTGCTGAACAGCTCGCGGACGACAACGCGGGTATCGCGACTTTCAGAACCGGCAACTTCCTGACCTGTCCAAACCAGGTCGATGCGATCCCGCACGTCCTGGGACGATTCCCGCTCGGCGGCTAACAAACGCAAAGTGTAAGCGAGGTGGTCAGCGGTTGCTCCCATTGCTTGGAGTCGATTGAATTCCTGAAGAATCTCTCGACATAAGTTTCCTGGCACGTAGCGGGCCAGACTGGATTCGTAAAACGGCGCGTGAAGCCGGCCCGTCTCCAGACCGGCAGCAAGGCTCACAAGGGCAGGACGGTTGAGGCGGAGGAACGAAGACATCACAACATCTCATCGGGGAAGAAGGCTGCACCTAGCCCTTCAACCGTATTAACCACCAACGCCCGGTCAAGGAACTCATTGCGTCGCTCACAGGATGTTTCAGCAATCAACAGGCAGCCATGACAAGCCGACCCGTGAAGAAACCGCTCTTCTTGAAGATTATCGGGCTTGTGTTGAGCGCAGACGGGATCGTTAGAACATAGCCTACCCAGTTCCAAGGCGTTAGCCAGATGGTCTTCAATTCGCTTGCCTACTTGTACCAGTCCCCCCAACGTTCCTTCTGAGCCTGACGTTCCCGTGTATAACAGGATGCCGTAACCCGATTCCCCCGCATAAATACGTTCCCGGATCGAGCTGGCGGCGTAACCGCATTCGAGGGACACCGCTGTAATTAGCAGGTGGGATAGGGAGTGCAGCATGATGTAGGGCAAGCCAGGAAATTTCGCTTTGTCGTCTGGAATCCCCCGTTGCTTGCACCATTGATCGAAGCCGCTAAACAGTTCCCGTCCACGATTCTGGACAAAGTCCTGTTTGCGCCAGTCTTCAATGGCTTGCTTTTTAAAGGCGATAAACACGCCCTCACCCTTATTCTCCACAGCAGGAACCCAAGTCGGTTCGATATCTAGAGCTGCCCTGCGTACTTCCAGAGAAAGTTCACCATCAATATCAGGCATCGCGGCTTCAAAGCGAGTAAACCCGACTTGGGCGATGACTTCCCGGAGGCGATGAACGAGGACAATGCGTTCTATATGGGACTGCCATCTGGCAGCCAAGTTATTCAATTTACGGGCACGGGCATAGAAATCACCTTCAGGGGCATCTTCTCCTACCTCCTCAAGGCTGGATAGTAAAGTTTCAATCTCTACCTGCTTGATGCTCTTGGGTATGTCAGACTGCCCACCTTGGCGGCGTTGGATTTCTCCCCACACCGCTTGGTCGCTGAATCCTTCTAGGGCATTAAAGACTTTCTGCTTCTTGCGTTCTTTCTGGGCATCTCTGAGGTCTTCGGCATACTGAAGGAAGTCTTCATAGACCAAGTTAACAGCCTGCCGTAAGGCTTCATCGGAGTCTGGGAGAGAAATAACGCTCAGGGTTTGTGCAAAGTAGGCATTGCTAGCTGAGCGTACCAGCAAGCGATTGGCTTCTGGCTTGCCTGTAGTTGTCGAAACACAGGAGTTAGCCGCATTGGGATTGGGACCGAGCCACGGGCGTTCTCCCTTGCAAGAACCTAATGCCTTTCTTCCAGGCAAGGTGGCATCGGAGAGTGGACGGCGCTCTTTACATTGTTCGCACCGAACAAAGATGTCGGCAAAGTCATTTCCGGAGCCTCCCTCGTCCAACCAAAGCTGAGCCGGGCAGTTGCTTTGGCACTTGGGGTTGACGAAGAGATACCAATCAATGTCGCTGATGTGCCCGTTAAGACAGGCTTGAACAAAGCGCACGGGAACAACGGGTTTTTTCTTTTTATTGCAGTCGAGATATTTCCCTTTCACTAAGCGACCCCACGGCAGTAGAGCGCGCGTCCGATATTCTTTGCCGGTGGGTGCTGTCCAAGTCTCTTCGCCCTGCGCTACAAACCAAGCTGGGAAGGTAAATGCCGTTATCCCTGTACGCGGCGCAGCAGGGTCTGGTGTGTCTACAGGGGGAGCGTACAGGGCAATACTATTGACCTCCAAAATCTCGCTAACCCTTCCAGCTAGACGGTCTTCATAAATTCGTTTGCGATCGCCTTTCCAGTGGTTCAGTCCTCCAATTAAAACAGAATAATCGGGTAAATCCACCATTGATCCTGGACCGAAGGTGGATAAAATTTGACTCTGCCGAATTTCTCCACAGGGATGTTGCTTTGCCTTTGATTTCATGAGTCTTCTTCCTCTAGCTCAAATCCATCAGGGTTTCGCACCCACAAATTTACGGTTGGCTCAACATCGCGTAGGCTGCGCTGAGCTTTGAACTTTCGTTCTGCTAATGGCTTTCTGTCGAGTTCCGGATCGAGCGGGTCACGTAATAAAGGAGGCGCTTGACCTACTTCCTGCTGGTATTGAAGGCTGCCCTTTTTAGCAGCAATGTGTTCCCAGATATCGAGTAAATCCACAACCCGTCCTCTAAGCTTCTGACGCAATTCCTCTGCTTCCTCAGCATTCAGTTCCTTGTCGTGCATCTCGGCTCGTTGGGCAATGATATCTATTACAAAGTCCAGATTCCGGCGCTGTTGAACAATATCGACGGCCTTCAAAGGCGCTGTCATGTCAGGATTTCCCAGACGAGCTAGGGCAACGGTGACAGCTGCGAGTCCCCGATCCACGGCACGCGGAGAGAAGGGAGTGACGCTGGTGGCTTCCACGGCCCGGTAGAATGTGGTGTGCCATGCTTGGAAACGCTCGTAGTGGGAGCGGTCGCGGGGTCGATGCACGTTTAGCAATGTCACAACCAACCCCGGTCGGTTTTCATCTCGTCCGACACGGCTGGTGGCTTGAATATATTCCGCCGCTGTTTTAGGTTGACCCAGCACGACCATCAATCCCAGACAGGTGATATCAAGACCTACTGAAATCATGTTGGTGGCTAAGGCAACATCAACCCGTTCTTTTTTGTGGAAGGACAGCGCTAACCGGCGTTTGGTCTCTGCCACTTTGTTGGTACTCTCGCGAGAAGTTAGCTCTGAGGGTTCATTCGCAATTTGACGGTCGCAAAATGACCCCGAACTTTCATTTTCTCGGTGACGCAGGCTGTACCGTTCAACGCGGGATTTGACCTCGTCTTCGACAATCCGGCGACTGCCACCGAGTTCGCGCAGGGAGTTGAAGTAGCCCAATAGTGTCATGTAGGGGTCTGCTGGGTTATCGGGGTTCTTTGCCCCATCGGCTGCTTCCCAGTCTTTTTGAGCGGCCCCTAAGAGGGCTAGATAAGTTCGCAGCAGCACTACTTTGAGGCTACGCCCCTGAGCCGCAATCCCAACATAGGTGCGACCGTACTTTTCGGTAATCGGGACTGTCTTCGCAAAAAATGAATCGCGGCGGTCTGGTCCCGGTGGGGGAAACACATCAACCTGGTTACGCCCGAATAACGCCTGAATTTGCTTAGTGGCGCGGCGCACAGTGGCGGTGGAAGCAATAATCTTGGGTCGGATGGTTGTGGTTTCACCTTCTCGGCTGCACAGTGCATCGATTGCCGTTTCGTAAAGCCCCACCATCGTTCCCAGCGGCCCTGAAATGAGGTGCAGCTCATCTTGAATAATCAAATCTGGCGGGGGCAGAGGTTTATCAAGAAGGCGACCGCGACTGGGAGTAGCAGAACCATAGAAACCTTCCGGGTCATAGCGGTTTACGTGTCCAAACAATGCCCCCGTTTCCCCTACCCAGGGCAGGTTAGCGAACTTATCGACAGTGGCGATGATGAAGCAGGGAAGTCGCCGATAAATTGGCTCGTCTACTGCAACAATCGGAAGGGATTGGTTGCCTCTAAACACGCATTGGGGTGTGCCGTCTTGTCGCTTTTTCCGATTGCTACAAATAACTTTAAGATTGTTGGGTTTATCTGCATTGGGCAGCAATTGGAACGAAGTGGTGGTAAACTCGCCACCGCACCACGGGCAGTTTTCTAGAGGAATGGGTGAGGGTTTGTTGCGATTGTTATTTTGATAGGCAATGGTACGGGCACGGGCGGAGTATTGGTTGTTGTCTCCTTTTTGACCCATGACATTAGGCGTGGCAGTCTGTCCAACCCACAGTCCAATCTCAAAGGGCCAGGTTCCTAGTTTTTCCACGTCCTGCTGTCGCTCTAACTCTAAGGCGCAAATCAAGGTGGCAGCTCGACCGAGCTGGTCTAGGGTGAGCAGTCTTAGCGTGTAGCGCATGATGACGCTAACTCCAGCCCCATTTAAGCCTGGATTCCGCAGCCGGCGCAGGATTAAGGTAAAGGCGGCAAGTCCCAGATATGCCTCGGTTTTACCCCCGCCGGTGGGGAAAAAGAGCAAGTCTACTAATTCACGGTCGCTATGTTCGGGATTGGCGAGACCGGCTAGATTCATCAACAGAAAGGCAAGCTGAAAAGGTCGCCATTCTGGAGGCTTGAGTTCACTAGGGTTTTGATCTGTGCCATGTACAGACCGTTGGCGGATGGCAGTGGCGATTGCCCGATTAGCGATGCGAAATGCCTCTAGTACCTCCGGGTCATCTAAGCATTGAAGTCCACCGGCAATGCGTTTCTTGGCAATGCCGGCCCGATCTAAAAGGTCATTGGCAACATCGACTCGATGTTCTGGCTGTTTTGGAGCTTTCGCACCCTGGTCAGCAATCCATTGGGTGTAGGCTGTAATCATTGGACTGACCATGCTGCGGACTGCATCGGCGGTAGAAGCACCGGCTAGTGCTTCCATGCTTAATTCCACTTGGTCTACTTGAGTGGGAACGACTTTTTCTACATCGGCGCTGGGCATCCAGGCAGTGGAGATTTCCCGACAACTGCCATTCGCGTTGGGAATGGCAATCGCGGAGACGTTATGACCCACAGCATATTCGTAATCATCGCGGTGTTGCAGATCAGCAACGCTCTCATCCCAATCCTCACCACTTTGTCCGCGCAAGTCGGGGCGGGGAACGAGAGATTCCGCAGTACGGATGGTCAGTGTTGTTTGAAAAATATAAGCCCTGTCCCGTTCGTTGTCAGGCGCACAATGGCGATTGTTGACTAGGAACACAGAGACGGAACGGGTTCCCACCGGCACTAGGGTAGGACAGAGGATAGGACGGATAGAGATAACCAGTTGTAAGCCATCGCTATTGGGGATGTTTATGTGCCTTGGTGCGCTTTTATGGAGAGGTTTAGGAGATTGGTTCTCTGCCGGCAGGGAAATGCTAACTGGGACTTGTTTAGGTCTTCTTTGCCAGGAACTAGAGAGCAAAGTTTGCAAGCTGGTTTCAGCTTTTTCTGCTTCGTCGTCTTTAGCAATAGGAACGTAATCGCCCCACTGCACGGTGACATCTATCTGGGCGGTTTCCTGGGGAACGAGGAAGCTTAGGCCCATCGAAGAAGGGAAAAAGGCTTTGCGGGCGGAGGCGGTTTCTGGATTGGTTTCGTCGTCGCCGGCACTGGTGTTGCTGTGTTGGTCTAGTTCTTCGTTGCCGGTGTCGTCTGAACGTTTATCGGGTGAGGCTTCATAAGGAACGAGAAAACCGCACAGATACCACTTGGAGGGGGCTTGAGGTAGAATTTCTTCAGCGTGAGCGGTATCGTCGGGAGTGGGTCCGACGAGGTCGAGTTGTAGGGCATCAATGAGATGTTTGCGAACTTCAGCCGGGGTGGTTGGCATAGCCGGAATTAAGATTAAGTACGCTAGAGATAGAATGCCCTTCTGGGTTGGGGTAATTGAGAATGGCTGCGAAAGATGTCTTTCCCGATTAGTTAAGTTATGAGATGGGTTGAGAGTTCAAAGCATCAGTAATCATCTCTTCAATTTCTTCAATAGCAGTCTTGATGCTGTTATCTGGAGAATATAGAATAGACTTCTTGAGTTCATCCAAATAATCCCAGATATTTTGTCGTAGTTCGGGGCGAGAGCTGCTAACCATATTTTGGAAGTCCCAAATATCCCAAGCCAAGAACCCTACTGCCAACAATGGATCTATTAGTTGGGAAGCTGTTTTAGCTATTGTCGATGCACTCGCCTTGACTGCCAATTTTGAGCCGGCCTTTGCGGCAAACTTTGATCCTAATTTGGCGCTAATCGCAACTGTAGTCAGGGCAAATATTTTGGTTGACAATTCGCTATTTATGCTTTCTGGAGAAAGACTATATTGACTGTTTCCCGTGTTATAAATTAACTGGGCAATTCCCTTTAGGTGTCTGTTCCAGTCTTGCTCGGAAACCCGATACTTAGCTTTGACTTCAGAAAACTTATATCCAATGCCTGAAGCATAATTTCTCCCAACTCGCTCTATAATCTTTTTTAAAGAAGTCTCAGCTTCTTCATTAAGTACAAGCTGGTTGAATTTATTGTTAAAATCTTCTATCATTCGTTTTTGAATGATTTGGTCAGCATTTAAGGTTTTCTCGTCTTTGCTTCTCAACACCTTCAAAGCAGAATCTAGCTGAAATGTTAACCAAGCAAACGGAACCCCAAATTCCATAGCTTTTTGGTTGAGATAGCTGAAATACCAGCTAAGAAATTGCTCGTCTACTTTTTTCATTTGATCGGCAACCCAATCATCTAGCTCATCGGTGGCATATTCTTCTATGCTCTCATAAGCCTTTCTCAGTGAAGCTGTCAAGGCTTGATCAACGTCATACCATGTTTCCTGAGATAAAGCTCCTTGGTCAATCATTTTAGAGGAAGTATTTTCCTCACTAATGGCTGTAGCTGTTGCCGCATTAACAGCAGTTGCCGGCATAAAGCCTAGAATAATGCCTATCCAGAGTAACAAGACGAGTGCTACCGTAGAAACAAATTGCTTAGCTATTTTTTTTCTGTAAAACATATTCCTGACTAATCTGATTTATTTGAAGTGATAGATCGAGCCAATCTAATCGATTGGATAATATTTCGATCCACTTCGTCTACTACTGTCATAATTCCGTTTTCAGGATTGTTAAGAAGAGAAGATTTAACTTCGTGTAGGTAAGCCGCTAAGTTAGCTCGTAAGAGTGGCTTTTCAATATTGGCAGTATGGTTGGTGTCCCAAATATCCCAAAGAAGAATTCCAGCGCCTACCGTGCAATCTACAAAAGCGGTTCCTACTTTACCTGCCAAAACTGTACCTGTTTTAGTGGCGAGTTTTGCCCCTACTTTGCCGGCAAGTGTAGCAGCAACCTTGCTGCCAATTTGAGGTAAAAGAGGTGCAATCAAAGGCTTGAAAACAACATAGGCTGCTCCACTACCTAGTTTATTTAAAGAGAGGCTTAGCATTTTGCCTTCAGTATCTTTGACATTGACTGATATATCGCTGAGGTAGCGCTCCCAATCGGCTTGAGGAATCTGTTGCTTTTGGGCAACTTGGCTGAGATTTAGGCTTAATTGATTGAGATGGAACGTAACTGTTCCACTAGCAATTCGCTCAAGCCTGAGTTGAGCAATTTGCGGTCTGAGTACCCGTTTGGCAAACTCAGTCTGGAAGTCTTCCGTGATGATTTCTGCAACTTTTTCTTCTGGAGTTGGACTGTTGGGATTGAGCCACCGGCTCGTGTGTGCTGAGATGCCGGCAAAGAAGCTTTTGTACTCAATTTGCTTTTGATTAAAGTAGCCGAAATACCAATCTAAGAAGCTTTTGTCAACACGCTCCATTAAATCATTCACCCAAGCATCGAGTTCGTGGGAGGCATAGTCGTTAGAGCTTTGACGAGCATCTTGGAGCGCTTTTGCTGTCAATTTTTCGGCTCTCTCCCAATCGAGGATCTTTACCTCAGTAACTACGGCAGGGGGGACGGGATTCACACTATTAGAAGGGTTGCTAACGGGTGCTTGAAAAGCTTTGGCAATGAAGAATTGACCAATAAGAGGAATAATCACCACTAGGACAACGGCTCCCCAAAGCCAAGGACCAAGCCGTTTCATAAACTTAGCTGCGGTTTGGAAAAATTGACCCAAAGCTCCACTCTTAGAGGTTTCCGCCGGCAATTGTGGAACATTGCTTGCCGTTGGTTCTTCCGTTTCCTTGATGTTGGTCGTTTGAATATCGTTTTTCTGCGCTTCCTCTATCTGATTGGTATTTGTAATTGGGGTATCTATTGTCTGCTGGCTATTATCTTTTGCTGGATCGGTGTCTGCAAATTCAGTATCGATTGTGGGTGATGACTGATTTTGAGGGGGTATTGCCTGCGGTTCTTGTGACATAAGGGGTGAGGGGATTATTTATGATGGAGAAAATAAGGAATTTTGGCAATGACAAGCTTAGAAAACTATCGTGTATGGATTCAGCAGTTATTGACTGAATATGCTAAGCGTCGCTCAACTAAATGTGAGGTTGAGCAAAACCATTACCAACTGATTTATATTGGCTAGGAATATAAGCAATGGATCTTTAGTCCAGTTATTCATTGAGTTAGTCGAGTGAGAAGATAGGAGAGATGAGGGTTTAATTAAACTGACTAAATAATGCGATAGACAACGGCCCCATCATGTTCGCGGTTGGAAGAACGCATTAAGTCGTGGCGATCTAAATCCTTGACAATTTCTCGCACCTTTTCTGGCGGCATCCCTGTTTCAATGACTAAATCTGCTAGGGTTACTTCTCCATGTTTTTTTGCAAGCTTTAAGATTTGCACATTGAGATCGGGAAGGGGGGTCTGATTATTAGAAGCCGGCTGCGATACTTTCTGTTCTTTCTGTTGAGTAAGTCTTCTCGCTTTGCCGACAAAAATGGAATTTTCTGCCGCAGATAGCATTGCAAAGAACAAGTATAAATTAAAGGCGACAGAGCCAAAATTATACATAAAATCTTCATTAAAAAACAGAAGACATAGGACAACAAAAGTAATGAAAGCCGTTGCGTACCGGCCTGTATACAAATAACCTAAAAGAGGAAAGAAAAAGGTAAATATGGCTGTAACTAAGATGCTTTTATTGGCGCTGTTTTGCATAGGTTTGAGTTCTTTTTCTGTTTCAGGCATGGGGGTTATCCTCAAAGTTAATCAGTTGGTTATATGAAAATTTATAACTCAATTAACCGGCCTGTGTCCAGTAATGTTACAAATCGAATAACGTGGGTTAATAGTGTGGTTTTTCTTGAGCTGGTTTTTTATCAGTAGTTTTGCTGTAGACAATCTGCTGTTAATGAGTTTTTTTATACATAATCGAGTTATTTGAGTTGAAAATTACATTGAGTACAGCCTCATCTTTCGTATCAACAAATCACTTAATAGCATATCCCGTATGCTCTCGAATATAAGGGGGATGAAAGGCTAGAACGATATGGTCTTTGGGAACGCCACCGGCAACTAATTCATCGGTGATGCCGTCTTCGATGCCGTCGTAATGTATCCAGATTTTGCCATCACGGATTTCGGCGTGGACGAGACAGCCGTGAATGCGTCTTTTACCATCCCATCCTTCATTCATAATTAAAAAATGGTTGCTGTCTTGGCTAACAATTACGATGCTTTTAATATCGCCATGACTGTAAGGAATATTAGCGTGTGCTAACAAGATTTTATTGATTAGTTCGCGGTATTCTTTTATTCTATTCATTGCGTAACAACCTCCTTGATTGGGTCAAAAACAATAATTTTCATGCGTTTATTCTCTAGAACAAGCTGCACAATCTCTTTAGTAAAAAAGTCAAGATAAACTTCTTCGTGGACGGCTAAATAAAGTGTACGGTCTGGTTTATTTCGAGCTAAAATATCTTCATAGAGTATATATTGCCCCAAAGCTGCTTCTAAATCTTTGACAGGAGAAGCACCAATAAAACTTTTGATTTCTACAGCAATTTTACGCCCTTCGCGTTCGGCAACAATCAATTTTTCAGCACCCAAATCAACATAAACTCCGCGACCGCCGATGGTTAATCGCAAAGGGTCTTGAGTAATTGTCCAGCCATCTTTTTCTAAGGCAGTTCTTACGGTGTCGTGGTAAATATCTTTTGCCATGAGTTAAAGTTCCAAGCCGGGAATGGTAGGGGTTGAAGATGGGGAACTCTTTTTTGATTTTGCCTTAGTTTTTTTGGCTTTACTTTTCGTTTCTGCGTGTTTCCCACCGAGAATTTCCTCTTCATAGCGTTTCTGGTTGAGGTCAAGCAAACGCGCTAGAACTTCATCGTGGACTTCTTCCGGCCAGCGGTAGCGCCAAGGCTTTTTCTTCTGCCGTTTGCTGCTATCTTCTTCTTCATCTTCCTCTTCGTAATCAAGTAGAAATTCGCAGCCGGTGGGGATATCTGTCCAGCCGTAGGCATCGAGAACCGCACGATCCATTTCGGCGTGAAGTTCACGCAGTTTCAGGATGTCGAGGTCACGTTCTTCAGGGTTGTGGAAGCGGTTGTAGGTGGTGGTAAGTCCCTGGTTATTGCCTACCATTAAGTCGGCGCGATATTCATAGTAGGTTTTACCAATTTCTTCTAGGGTGGGGTTGGTTTCCCAGTTTAAGGGGAAGGGGAAGGTTTCAAAGCAGTCTGTGGGGGTGTAGCGAAGGTCATCTTTCATAGATGAACCGAAAAATCTTGCCCAAGTTTCATGGATACGAGATTGCAATGAACAAAATGCTGAGTAAGTTTCAAAGGCAAAAACATCAAGAGTATTAGCAAAAACCATTTGAGAAGGCTGAAAACTGAATGATATGTGTTTTGATGCACCACAGTTTGTAACCAACACACGATTACAGTTGATGATCGCTTTATTTCCTTCTTGATTACGCCGTCCAAAAAGCCACCATTGGCGGCTATAGCTTCCTGGCTTATTTTTTCGCTCAGGATAAACTTTTTCTTGAATTATCGTATATAAGTCTGGATATTTTTTAGCCTCAGCTTCGCTCATTTCGCCAAAATTAATCACATAGCGATCATGGGCGTGAGTTGGGCTAGAATTAACCTCCTCACCGCCAATATAAGGAAAAATTCGCTCGGCATTTTTAGGATTTTGTTCAATCAGACGGTGCATTTCTGCAATCGGTGTCGCATCGGGGTTAGTATCGTCAAATGTAAAACCCATGCCCAGCACAATGCTACCTTGAAAACTTTTATCAGCATTTGCCAGTAAAGGTTTTGGATTTTCATTACCCCCTGCATGAAACAGAAATGCAGAAATGAGCGAAACTTCTTTGTTGTCCAAGAATTTGATTTCTTTATAGCTTTCTTTAATAAAATGAACAATGCTCACTACAACCGCAGCTAAACCAATCCATTTAAACCGTTTTGTTGCCTTGTAAATGGTGCCACCATTTTGACAGATATATCTCAATCCAGTGGTGCGCGTGTCACCTTGAGCAATGGTATTTGTCGCAATTAAACCCAAACAACCACCTTTTCGCAGAATTGCGAAAGCACGTCTGAAAAAGTGCGCGACTATGTCAGCATTTCCATTTGATTCGAGATTAACCTCTAGCAACCAAGCAAGATAACTATTACCAAAATTTGTTGAAATCTTTTTTCCCCCTAAAAACGGAGGATTTCCGATAATTGCATCAAACCCAGGATTTTTCCGCTCAAATACCTCTGGAAACTCAATGTCCCAATTAAACGGCTGAATTGGTTTTTCTAACTGCTGCAAACTTTGAGCAATCCTCTCTACCTGCTCTGTATTAACCACGCCTGAACGCCAATCATTTACCTTCTGAGAAAATTCGATTCTTTTTTCTTTTCGTTCCTTATCTTTCTCCGCAGCAAAGAAAGCAGCAATCGCCATATTTCCCGTTAACCTCGCTGACTGCAATTCCGCTTCTGCTTTTTGGAAACGTTGCCATTTTTCCGCATCTTGATCATCAGCTAACTGACCAATCTCATCTCGATAAATCCTCGCTTTCTCTACCTGATCTTTTAGCAAGGACAGCAAAGGCTGATTATAAATATCCGTTGCCTTAACAAATTCTCCAATTTCCGCACGAGTTAACCCGACCAAGGAATCCCCGCATTTGAGGGCATGATCTAAAAAAGTAAAGGAATGCTCTTTCGCCAACGTTACTAACCACAGGGATAGTTTCGCCAAATTGGTTGCAAACGGGTTTTTATCCACCCCATACAAACACCGTTGCGCCACTAACCGCCGCGCATACAGTAAAGGATATTCATCGGGGGGAATTTCCGGCAAAGAATTATGTTGATTCCAAGTCTCTACTAACTTTTCTGCCAACTGCCGGCAAGTTTCTACTAAAAACGCCCCAGAACCCATCGCCAAATCACAGATTTTTAACGCTAAAATTTGCTCCGGCGTGGGATTTTCTCCCAATGCTGCGAAGACTGGTCTCAGGGTTTCTCTAACAATCGGTTCCGTCATCGCACGCGGGGTATAGTGGGAACCACTGCGCCGCCGTTCTTCCCCTGGCTGCAAATAAAGAGAACCTGCCGGCATTAAAGTGGGAGTTTGCCCCGATACTTTCTTGCCTAATGCTGCGACTACATCATCAACAGTTTTTGCTTCTTTTAAATCTTTGAGGGAATTGCCAGAAATTTCGCACCCCGCCACTTCTTTTAAATATTTAGCGCGGTCATTTGCCTTCGTTTTAAGAATTTCTTCAATGCTAACCACAACCGTAACCGAAACTTTTGAAGTTTTGGGTTTACTCCACACGCCGATAGACGGATTCTGTGCTTGTTCCACTTCGTAACCCATCACCGCTTCATAAACCGAACCGATTTGTTCAACATCAAGAGAACGGTAAGAAAGTCTGTCTCCGTCTAATATCAGCAATCCTTGCAAAACTCGGTAAATAATGCCATCCGACACGCGAGGCGGTTCAATGCGATCAAAGTCTTGATAGTTTGTGTTCCGAGGACGACTTTCTAGAAACGGGTACTCGTTCGGGTCAAATAATTGCCCATGACGTGCCGGTAAATAGAGATCATCATGACCGCCGCCATCATAAACTAAGCGAAATAAACTCAACAACCACGCCCAAGCGCCATAGCGCTGATCCATCGTGTCGGGATAATTCCCTGCATCTTCCCGCAAGCGTTGATAAAGTCCTGTGACTGAATAATTGCGGGTATATATGCCACTTTGGGACATTAACCCTTCGTCTTCGGCGTACAGCAGGAACACCAATCGCAGCAGGGTGGTAATCAGTCCCCCGTAGATATGTTGGGGATCTTCCTTGGCAATCTCACCTAATAGCCGGTTTCCACTCGCCTCATTTGCCGTCTGGAACCCGCGCAGCAATTCCCAAAGCGCATCGAGCACCTGTTCAGATAACTTAGTAGAAACCTCTGCTTGATATTTGCGGCTTTCGCGTAATAAGGCTGAGAGTGTGCGATCACTCGGCATATTAAAGATACGATCAGCCGAGAGCAGCATAAGCATGGCACCCAAAATGAGCCGGCCTGATACCTCACAGATCGCCTGGATGGGAAACGTTAAGTGTCCCGACGATTCGCCCCGTGGCGCATAAACTAAGCGCAAATCTGTGCCGTTGTTAAGTAATCCGATAGGAATTTCTTTCTCCCGCAGCAGCCGTTCAAATTTGGCTTGTGGAGTGGCGTGCCAACGGGTTGCCGATTGAGTGACTGCCGGTTCAACTTCATCGAAGTCGCTGCCGGGAGGAATTACCTGCACCAACATTAACCAGCCATCCCCTGCGGGGTCAGAGACGGCATAGGTGGGGGTCAAAACTTCCCCATACTCTGGCAATACCACCTCTAATTCCATCAGCCGTTTGGCATCCGACTCTAGATCATCTCGTTCCCATTCCAGAACCTCAACCGCAAACGCTGAGAAATCAGAAATCCAAGACCGGCCATTGGTTTGGCTATCTCCTTCACAAATAATCTCTTGGAGGGCTTGTTGCCGGTCGATGACATTGCGGTTCACCACCGCCTGCGCTTTAACTAATGCCGGTGGAGATACGACTAGACCAACAGGTTGAAGGAAGCCCAACCATTCTTTATGTCTGAAGATTTCTTGGTCAACCATTTGATATCAGAGTTTAGGATGATAGCGGTTATATTTTGGATGCAATACAGGTGTTTGATAAGGGCAAGGGTATTACCCTTATCCCTAACTAACCAGACACTGGATACAGGTACATTAATCCCACCGGCTCAACTCTCACTGCTTTAACTTGATACGTTGCTTCAATGCGTGCCGGTTCTTGCACCAACTCATTCGCTAATGCCTCCAGACGTTTCTGCCAATAGCGCTTATCGGCAGATAACTGACGCTGTTCTTCTTCGGGGAATAAAGACAACTGAACGGCTTTTGTTTCCTCTTTTGTTTCCTGTTGACGTTGAAGAATGCGGTCGCGCTGCGTCTCTAGAATTTTTCTCATCTCAACCGCTTCCTTTTCGCCGCGTGCGGTTAGTTTCTTTTTGGCCCGTTCTGCGAGAACTTCAGCACGGCGATCAAGATGGGGTATTAGTTCCTCAATATCCTGAAACGCAGCTTGCTTAAGTCGATTTCTAATCGGCTCTGAAACCTCTTGCAAGCGGGGGGAAGCTAAAGAATTTTCTAGCAATTCCAAAACGTTTTCTTTTTCCCCTTCTCCCAAAGGTCGCAGTTTTTTCCGCCCTCGGTTTATCGGATCTATCCACTCGGCGGCGACGGCAATCACTTCATCATGTAACCGCGAAGCTTTCTCTCCATACAGAGACAAGCGACCTAAAGCGATAACTTTAGGAATGGGATCATCGCTTAGGCATACGCAAGCACGGGTTAATTCGTCGTGCAAAAACCCCTGCGCGAGAAAGCGTCCCAAGAGGCGCTGCACAACCCGGTGTTCTAAATGCAGGTGTACCGCATCGCTATCGAGAGTACCGGGGTCACGAAAAATAACCGGACGAATGGGAGCTTCCCTCCGCCATTCCCAAGGCTTTTGGCCCCTTTGTTTGGGTTTTCTCAGGGTATCAAGGGTAGCTGTCCAAGTCGGGTCTGCTCCTAAGCGCTGGTCAAGTGCTGGAATCTCCCACTGGGCGGTCGTGGGGTCTTTAGCGGCTTGATTGGCATCAATTGGCTTAAGCTGATTGGCTCCCAGGATTTCTAGCGAAGCCGATACCGCATCCCGAAAGTGCCGGTCATCAAGTCCTAACCAATCCCGCGAAGATTTCAGCATCTCTTGAAGCTGTTCGTTCTGCTGGACGAGTTCCTGTTTGCCTAGTCGCGCATCTTCCAATTCTTCATTGATAACTTGAGCTTTGGATGTGGCTTGCTCATCGAGTTGATCAACTTGTTTAATAGATGCCGTCACTCCCTCGATTTCATTGTGACGGATGCCTTTATCGAGCAACTTTGATAGGTTTTTCTGCACCACAGGTGAAAGACTGCCCAATTCTTTTTGAATGGTTGCTGTTTTTTTGACCAACACATCTAGTACGCGGTCTTCGGCCCGTTGCGGGAAAATAAAGTAATGGCAGCGAACGACAGGGGATCGCTGAAGCTTGCGATCAATGCGCCCGTTGCGCTGTTCCATCCGGCTAGGATTCCACGGCACATCAAAATGAAATAAATCAGCACAGTGGTTTTGCAAATTCACCCCTTCCCTGGCTGCATCCGTCGCAATCAGAATGCGAAGGGGATGCCGAGTGGGGTTAGCGTTAAAGGCTTGCTTGATTTCCTCGCGCCGGTCTTCGCCGATGCCGCCGTGGAAGACATCGATGCGTTCGTTTGCTCTATGAGAGCCGGTGATGGCAGACTGAAGTTGCTGCTGCAGGTATCGCTTGGTATCGGTGTATTCGGTAAAAATCAGAACCCGCCGTTCTGTCCACACCGCATTGGGTTGACCGAGGTTAGGACAGAGATTCTCCTGAATCCATTCGATGAGCCTTTCCACGCGGGGGTCTCTCTGGTAACGAACCGCATTAGCCACTTCGGTCATTTCTTGCAGAATTTCCAATTCGCGCTCTGTAAGACCCGTGGTAGTGGCATAGCCGCTGGCTGCTTCCATTTGAGCGTCTTCTTCTGCCTGTACATCGTCTTCGGATAGTTCTGCGCGATCGTCGTCCGAACCTGGTGACTCTGAAAGTAAGGGCAAATTCTCAAGACGAATTTTAGAAGACTTCGTCGCTTGCCGGTCTAAAGCCGTGCGATGAACTTTTAAGGTTCGAGCAAATGCCTCAATAGAAGAAAGCAGACGCTTCTGCAGTGAAGTGATAACCAGCATTGCTGCCGCCTGTTTTGACCGAGGTTCGTCCCTCAGACGCTCTTCACGCAAAGCCCGGTACTCTTGCAGGAGCTGCGACAGCTTGAGTTCTGGTGCATCGTCAGGCAGATTGTCAATGACGATAGGAATCACTCGACGTTCAGGGAAATCATCACCAATTTCCCGTAGATCCCGCTTTAAGCGGCGCACCATGACGGTATCGAGAAGTTTGCGATCCCGAACCGGCACGCCTCGGCAAAAGCGCTGAGGGTCGAGGATTTCTAGTAAAGCGGCGAAGCTGTTGGAGTGACCGTTGTGGGGCGTGGCCGAGAGAAATAGCTTGTGTTCAAAGCGAGGTGCTATCTCTCGGACAGTTTTTGTCAGCTGTGAATCAATGGCATACTTGGCACCACTTGCCGGTGCCGCGTTGTGAGCCTCGTCGAGGATTAGCATAGACCCGGCGGAAAAGTCCCCAAGCCAATCTCGTAAGGGTGCCGCATAAGTCTCATCCCGCAACAAGGCATGAGAAATAATAAAACGAGTGTGAGTCGTCCACGGATTAATCCCATAACCACGTTCTTGCCGGCGGGCAGCGACAAATTCGCGATCAAAAATCATGAAGGTGAGTCCGAAGCGGCTTTCCATCTCTTCTTGCCACTGTCTCACCACCGAAGGGGGACAGGAAATTACTACCCGCCGCACTTTTTGGCGCATCAGCATTTCCCGCAGGATCAGCCCCGCCTCAATCGTCTTGCCCAAACCAACGTCGTCGGCGATAAACAACCCCACTCTAGGCATGAGCAGTGCCTTGCGAAGCGGCTCAAGCTGATAGGCTTTTACCTCAATGCCGGCCCGGTAGGGAGCCTGGAATAGCTTTGGCTCAGTTGAAGTGACGCAGTTCCAGCGTAGGGTATGCAGGTAAGCTGAGAATAAGCGCGGATTGTCAAAACCCCGATTTGCAATCGCCTGCCACGATGTCGCACCCACAATTTCTGCGTCTAGCTCCCTTTCCCAAAGAACTTCTAAGGCTTCTCCTAAAGCATCGTCATCCAAACAGGATAGGCGCACCAAAGTATCTTGATTAGAAGAGGGTTTTGGCATTACTTCTTCTATCAGGTACTGGCGGGAGCGCACGCGCACAATTTGTCCGGCTTCAAGCGTTGTCATTGCGATTTGCCAACTTTATTTTCTCGACTCCTACACCCGCTGCCATTCTTAAAACGTGACTCTTGAGGATAGTTTCACGTTGCCAATTTGTATTATTTTTGATTGACTTAGCATTTTTTACTCACTCTACTAAGTTGCTTTAAAAGTTATCTGATGGCGATCTTTCGAGCAATCCACTGAAATAGACTTCCGATAACAAATCCAATTCTCAAACTCTAAAATTACAGTGATTTTTTTACCAAGTCCTGGCCTCAAGTTCCATTTTGCTCTAGGGCTTCTCTGGCCGACTGAGCTGGTTTGGGGCATTAGGAAAGTCTTCTATGTTGAGTTTTTAAGGTGTAGCAATATAACCAATTTTTTAAATAAAGATGCCATATTAGGGGAGATACCTAAAGTTGTAAATTATCTAGTTGCAATTACCGTTATGGCATAGCTTTCTTTTACTTTAATTCCCTCATGTTTTCTAGTAAAATTTTGCGTTTTTACAAGCGTGTTTCTAAAGCTTTAGATGTAATAAACTTATTTGGTCGCTGTTATTTCCCCAAGTGTTTTAATAACTCTTGCCCTCCCTCTCCCAACTGATGCGCTTGCTGCTCAATTATCTGCATTGCCAAAGGTGAGGGGGTAGAGTGACCGTTTTCCCACCGATTCAACGTTGAAAAAGATACGCCCAGCTTTGCCGCAAATTGTTCCTGAGTCAGCCCTGCATTAATTCGCAACTGGCGCATCAGATTACCGAGTTCTGGCTGCTTTACTGAGAGCATGGAGGATGAGATTACCTAATAATGTGTAAGCTAACATAGCAATTGCTATAGCATCCGAAATGTTTTTTATCTTCACAATTGGATGGTAAGTACACTACCACCCCGGCAATATATCAAAATTTCATAGTGCCAAGTGATCTCGATCGCATTTGAGCGCAACCGGCCATCACCTTAATCAGGAACAGAGATCGCAAGAAAAGCCGGGAATGATCATCATTGCGAAGCTTTGAGAATCACCTTGCACAATGGGAAAACCGGCGATTATAAAGGTGTCGAGTTCAAACCAACTCCATGCCTCAAGTCAACCTCCTCCCCGGCGCAATCTCTGAAATCCTCGCAACTGTTACCGACACTCACAACATTACGAAGGCTGACCGCTATGGATTGCTGGCTGCGCTGCTGGATGAATCAATTCCTTCTGAAGATTTGAGCGCCATTGACCGGCTGCTATACTCTCTACGTCGAGGTCGGATTCAAATGACTAATGAACTGTCTGTTGTGATGTAAGCCGGCACTAAAGGTGGAGAACTTGCAGAACTCGACAATCAAGCAAGCCTCTGCTAACGTGTGAAAACTTCACAACTTTACTGCCAGCAATTCACCCCACTGCCGGTTTTATCTTTGAGCTAATTGATTGTAAATCCCGAATTTTCAAACACCAGCAGCAAGCCAGGGAAAAGGGCACACCACAGCAAGGGATGTTGTTAGACCTCTGCGATTTTCTCCGATCATGGCTCTAAATGACTGTCCCAATCAATCCTTCAGTACGCTCTCACCACTGAATCCGCGCACAGTCGCTTGGTTTTAGATAACCATTTTTATGTCACTGCATTCTCCTAGCTGATAAGACGAATTAGCTGAAAATATAAGCAGCCATGTTCTTGAGTTACAAATGTAGTATAAAAATACAATATGTGACATACTGGTAGGAATACAACATTTACCCTACAACTCAAGGAGGACGCAAAAATGCCTATGCACATGATCTCCGCTCAACAGCAAGAGGTTATCTATCTTTTCATTGATGGAGGTTACTTTAAAAAAACTTGCATAGAAAAGGTTCAGAAGTGGGTAGAGAATGAGCCATTAACTACTTTTTCTCCTATCGACTTGATCGACTTTACTGCTGTGAAAAACTCATTTCAAGCCAAAAAAGTGTTTTACTACGATTGCTTAGATGAAGTTCCCAGCTCCAGTAAAGATGACACTCACGACAATGATCGGATAGCCAAGCAGAAGCATTCCTTCAATCAAATCAATAGTCTGGAAGGATTTCACGTTAGATTGGGATCTTTATCGAGTAGTGGGAAGCGGAAGCGACAGAAAGAAGTTGACGTGCTTTTGACTGTTGACATGATGAAGCACGCCCATAGAGGAAACATGGCACGAGCAATTTTGCTATCTGGGGATCGGGATTTCAAACCACTTGTCAACGCTCTTGTTGAAATGGGAAGTTACGTGGGTGTAGCGTCGGAAGTGAGTTCGACTGCTAATGAGCTAATTTGGGCTGCTGACTTTCAGCGAAAACTTACCTTTTCCGACTATTACAGCTGGCTAACACAATCGCTCCAGTCAAAGTACCCTCTCCCGCAAGCCACAGCAAACGATGTACGTCCTTCTGAAGCTAACTTAATCAAAACCGGACAAGTTGAAGGTCACTTAGTCGAGTTATTTCAGATAGGCAATGAGTTTTGTTTATACCTGGATAAGTACCTGGACAATCTATCTTTAAAACTGACCTTTACTGACTCTGATAAGTTAGAGCTGTACTTTTTCCTTCAGTGCGGTCACAGAATTCAATGGACGACACCGGCATAATTTTTACCTGTGGTGTAACAGAGGAGAAAAGCCATCGGCAACGGGATTGAGAAATTCGGGTAGAGTGCCGGTTCTGGCAGTGAGGTGAAAGCTGCGTTCTCTACCATAGATAACAACCTCTCTGCCAAACCTATGACCCATATCAACACTGCCCTAACTGAGAAACTTGCAGAATTAACCGATGGCGTGTTCTGGATGAGCGAATCTGATTACCCTTGGCAAGTGTTTGCTTGGGAGACACCGGGGCCAATCAGTCACGACCAATTGCTGCAACTCACCCATCACCCTGTAGCTACTTCTGTTGCAGAAGTTGACCTAGATAAATTCTTCACACCGGCGCTCAAAGAACAAGACTTGCATGGAGAGGAGGAAAAGGCGACTGTCAAGAAATATCGGCAGTTGGTGGATTATCTCAACTACAACTTGAGTGACATCAAGGTTTATCGAGTTGGTCAATCTCCAGAAATTCGCATCTATATTATTGGCACCACCAGAGACGACAATTTAGCAGGGATTGCCACCCAAGCAATTGAGACTTAAGGACTAAGACTGTAACGTCCTCGGACTCATTGGCGGCGAGGACATTGGCGACGGGTGGCGCTGGGGAAGGTCGGCAGCAGCGAAAGTGGTGGTGGATTCAGCCGGTATTGGTGAATGCGTGATTTCTTCCCTGCCGGTGTTGGGGCTGGAAACTGAAAGCCTTTACAGTTTGGGATGATGCAATCACTCTCAGATCCATGTCCGAACTTTCTCAATGGAACACCTGCTGTTGCTGAAGGGACTGACGTTTTTTCACGGGTGGCCCCAAGTGAGCGCTAAATTATGGTTAATTAACCCGACATAATATTAAACACTTTCTTAACTTGAATGGATGAAAACTGCTATGCGAACTCTTCAACTCCCCTCTGGACAACTGATTCCGGTTCTTGGCATGGGCACCTGGCAAATGGGAGAGAATACTAGGAATCGCCAGAACGAAATTGATGCCCTACGTCA
>NZ_JACJOU010000002.1 GCF_014695725.1 Microcoleus sp. FACHB-672
CGGTTTTCGGTTGATGTGACCCACTCGCAGAACCGTTCCCAAACGTTGGCGCTTTCGCGGCGTTGGAGAGTTGTGGTCATTTGTTTATGATTGCTATTGATTTTTCGAGGTGCTTATGATGTTGGGCAGGTGTTTGCCTGCTTGAATATTATATTACTCATCTTTCTTTACATTTAGCAACATTTTAAACATTATTTTTACTTGTACCTGTGTTTTGATTAACTTATCTAAGATTCAATAGATCGAAAGAATATAAGTTTGCTGTAAGCTGTGCCCCATCGCGTTCCTGTAGCGTGTTGCGTTAAAGAGGCCGGCAACTCCCGTAGAGGAAAACCCCATGAACTTCTTCGACAAATTGCTTTATGCTATTGAACGCAATCAAAGCTTACTGTACGCAGGACTTGACCCCGATCCAGAGACTTTGCCTCAGCGATATCACACCGGCACCGACAGCGACCATCTCCTGACAGGTCTGCGGGACTGGTTACAAGACTCCATCGCCCAAACCGCAGGTTTCGTTTGCGCTTACAAACTCACCCTCGGCTTTTACCAGGCGCTTGGTGTTCCGGGATTAGAATTGCTCCAGCAAACCTTAGCCGCTATTCCAGCGCTGATTCCAGTAATTTTAGATGCCAAGCACAGCGACCTCAACACCAGCACAGTTTTTGCTCGAACAGTGTTTCAAGAGTGGGGTGTGGATGCTTGCACCTTAAGCCCTTATGCCGGCCTTGATCAGGTTGCCCCCTTTTTGGTTTATCCCGGCAAAGCAGTGTTTGTTCTTTGTGCCACCGCCAATTCTTCGGCGGCAGAGTTGCAGGAATATCCAGGTCAAGAATTGCCCTTTTATTTACACTTGGTGCAGGCAGCGAAAACCTGGGGGACTCCTGAACAACTAGGCTTAGAAGTGGGTGCAGCGACACCGGAAATTTTGGCCCGCATCCGTGGGGAAGTCCCGGAACGCCCAATTTTACTGGAGGGAGGCTGGCGAGATGATCGGGATCTGGCGAAGATGCTGGGTGCCGGTTTGAATGCTTATGGGGACGGCTTGTTGCTGCCGGCACCTCCACATTTGTTGGCAAGCGAACAGCCGGCTGAGGAACTGAGGGCGTTACGCGACACAATTAATGAGGAGCGGTTTAAAGTTATGGAGGGAAGCCCCACCTGTGACTTATGGCTGCCAGATGTTTGTTTTTTACAGCATTCTGCCCACCGGGATTTGATCTTGCAACTTTATGACATTGGCTGCATTACGTTTGGCGAGCACGTCCAAGCCTCTGGAGCAATATTTCCCTATTACATTGATTTGCGAAAAATTATTTCCCAGCCGCAAATTTTCCATCAAATTTTAAGCGCTTACGCTGAAATTATTCAACACCTTGAATTTGACAGAATCGCCGGCATTCCTTATGGTTCCTTACCTACTGCAACCGGCTTAGCACTGCGCTTGAAGCGTCCGATGATTTTTCCTCGCAAAGAGGCGAAAGCTTATGGAAGTGGACGGGTGATTGAGGGGAATTTCCATCCAGGGGAAAAGATTGTGGTAGTGGATGACATTCTGATTAGTGGAAAAAGTGCGATGGAAGGTGCGGAGAAACTTCAGTCTGCCGGTTTGAAGGTGGAAGATATTGTGGTGTTTATCGATCATGAAAAGGGCGTAAAAGATCGGTTACACGAGAAAGGATATCGCGCTCATTCTGTTTTAGGCATTTCTGAAATCGCTGAAACTTTACATCAAGCAGGCCGAATTGATAGTGAGCAATTCCGGATGTTTGCAGATGCACACTGATTGTCGCTCATGAGCTTCTATTCACAGGTGCTTTTTCAACATAAAGGAGTGCAAAGAGGGGTTTTTAGCCGGCAAAGTTTCTTGCTCCAGCTTACTTGGCACTTTCTGGGCTGGGAAGTGGAAGTAAGGTAATTTGAACGCCTTGGGTTCCTTGAGGAATTAATTTAAAATAAATTTCAGGAATGTAGGAAAGATTGTCATTTTTGATGACGCCGGCAGCAACCAGAGAATCAAGACAACTGCCAACAATATTGTCTCCATCTGCGTTCATTCGATGTTTTCCAATTAAACGAACTTTGACGGCTGCCCGCTGAAGGGGAAGCACCGGCAGCGAACTTTTTTCGCCCAACTGCTTAAAAATTTCAACTTCCGCATGATTTCGCCACGCCCGATAACGGGGGGGTAAAAATGTACCGTTAGCCGTGACTCTAGGGCGGGCTTTGGGAACTACACCACCTGGAATAAAAAAGGTGAGAGTATCGGTTGCCGGCAACAAGGTTTCTTTGGGAGAAATGGGGGGTGCCGGCTCTAAAGTAGCAGCAATTTGAATGGGTTCCTCAACATTAGAAGAAAGCTCAGCTCGCTCACGATCTCTCAGCGCCAAGGCACTCGTTTCGCTTGCCGGCAGAATGGCGGGAGATGGCACTAATTTTGGCCAGCCTCTAGCTATTTGCATATAGGTTTGGGCAGTTCGTTCCGAGACGGTGCAACATTCCTTCAGCCAGGAAAGCCACCCTTCAGGAGTCAGTTGCTCCTGAGCTTGTAAAAGCCATTCTCCGGCGTTGCGGGCGTGTAGCAGCCCTATTGTGGGAAATGCCACGCACTGCTGATGGGAGCTATTAATGCGTGCTGCCAGCTCCGCTTGTGGGAGAATGGCCGGGGATTTCTGCACGAGCCGTTCTAGGAACGGGGGTAGCAATTGGGTTGTTTGTGTCAAGGATTTTTTTAAACTCGCCGCTTTCAAGCTACCACAGCCAACCTACTGGGCAAATACAATTAGCCGGTTGCCCAATGAATGTAGGGTTAAACCCCCCCGGCTCCCTTACGGGTTCACGCCCCTACACCCACACTTTTAGGCAAAAGTCAACCCAAAAATTAACATCCCATTAAACGCCCACTTACTTTTTCGCCCCATCCTTTTTCGTCTTCTGCTTTTCTCGCTTTGCCGCATCCTTTGCTGCTTTTTCTGCGGCTATCTTCTCTTGACGAACTTTCTCCTTTTCCTCTTCAATCTTGTTCAAATAATACTGATAGTCTCCCAGGTACTCGCGCAATTCGCCTTCGCGAATCTCAACAATTTTGTTAGCAACTTTGGAGATAAAATATCGGTCGTGGGAAACGAGAATCACTGTTCCCTCATAATTTTGCAGGGCTTCCTCCAGCATTTCTTTGGCTGGAATATCTAAGTGATTTGTCGGCTCATCCAAAATCAGTAAATTAGCCGGTCGTAGCAGCATTTTTGCTAAAGCTAGCCGAGCTTTTTCTCCCCCACTAAGCGCCGCTACTTTTTTGAAAACCGTATCGCCGGTGAATAGAAAGCGCCCTAAAAGGGTACGGACTTCTTCATTTTTCCAGTCTGGAACTTCATCATGAATCGTTTCCATGACGGTTCGATTCAAATCTAAAGCTTCCGCTTGATTTTGCTCAAAGTAACTGGGAATAACGTTATGCTCGCCGAGTGTCACCGTGCCTTCGCTGGGTTTTTCCATCTCCATGATCAGATGCAGCAAGGTGGATTTTCCTGATCCATTTGGCCCCAAGAAAGCCACGCGATCTCCCCGCTCAATCAGCAAATCTGCGCCTAAAAACAAGATTTTTTCGCCATAAGTATGAACTAAATCTTTGATAATGACGACTTCACGACCACTGCGCGGGGGGTTAGGAAATTGGAAGCGCAAGCTGCGGACATCTGCAACAGGTGCGTCGATGCGCTCAATTTTATCCAGTTGTTTCTCGCGGCTTTTGGCTTGCGTGCTGCGAGTGGCGCTGGCACGGAACCGATCCACGAAAGCTTGCTGCTGTTCGAGTTCTTTTTGCTGGCGCTCGTAAGCGCTGAGTTGGGCTTCTTTTAGCTCTGCTTTTTGGTTTAAATAAGCCGTATAATTGCCCGAGTAGGTGGTAGAAACGCCGCGCTCGGTTTCGACAATTTGGGTACACAGCCGGTCTAAAAAGGCTCGGTCATGAGCGACGATTACCATTGGAATCGTTAACCCTTTGAGATAGGTTTCCAACCATTCAATGGTTTCTAAATCTAGGTGGTTCGTCGGTTCATCTAGCAGCAGAAGATCGGGACTTTGCAGCAGGATTTTTCCTAAACTCATCCGCATCTGCCAGCCGCCACTGAAGGCACTAACTAAACGCTCGCCATCTTCGGGTTCAAATCCCATTTCTGGCAATATTTTCTCAATTCGAGCGTCGAGTCCATATCCGTCTAAGCCTTCAAATTGACGTTGCAGGCGATCCATTTGATGAATCAGTTTATCCAGTCTTTCGGGATTGGCTGTTTGCATTTCATGGTGTACCTGCGCGAGCGCGTGCTGCACGTCATTTGCTTCCTTAAACACCGTCCAAAACTCTTCGCGTACTGTGCGTGTGGGTTCAACTTCAAATTCTTGAGTTAAATAGGCGATGTGTAAACTCGCAGGACGAACGATTTCACCGGCACTCGGTTCAATTTCACCGGCAATGATTTTCAGTTGGGTGGACTTGCCGGCACCGTTGACCCCAACCAACCCGATCCGATCGCCTGGTTTAACCTCCCAGCTCACGTCTTTCAGAACTTCGCCCGTGGGATAGATTTTACTAATATGTTCTAATCGCAGCATCAGAGTCTCCAGAATCAATGAGGTAACGGGAAATCAAATTTCTGAGTGAGCGCTTGGCTATCTCTTAAAAGTTATCAGCTACCCACTTAATCTTGCCAGAAAGTTTCCTCGGCTGCCGAACTTAAAACTTTCTCATTTTTCTGCCTAGGCTGCGCCTCCTCAAATGCCGGCTCATCCTGACCCCGGCTGCGATTTGTGCAAAAATTCAAAATAAGTGATATGCTTGTCGATTGTGTCTAATCAACTCTAGACAATGCCTAAACTAAAAACTCGCAAAGCAGCCGCCAAGCGTTTTAGAGCGACCGGCAGCGGCAAAATTATGCGCCGCAAAGCTTTCAAAAGTCACTTGCTACAGCACAAGAGTACAACGCGCAAGAATACTCTTTCCAAAATGGCTGTGGTGGATGAACGTGACGCAGACAATGTGCGCTTGATGCTCCCCTATTTATAAGTCAGTCAGCGCTCAGTTGTCAGCCGGCTTTGAGGCTTGAGCTTACAACTGACAACGGAGAGCTGGCAACTGAACCCTGAACTCTAGCAACTAACACGTAACCAACTAGCCATGACACGAGTTAAACGCGGTAATGTAGCCCGCAAACGCCGCAAAAAAATTCTCAAAATAGCCAAAGGATTTCGGGGGTCTCACTCGAAACTCTTCCGCACAGCTAATCAGCAGGTAATGAAGGCGTTGCGTAGCGCCTACCGTGATCGCAAAAAGCGCAAGCGGGATTTCCGGCGTCTGTGGATCGCCCGCATCAACGCAGCAACGCGTCAACATGGCATGAGCTACAGCCAGTTTATGGGGAATTTGAAGAAAGCAAATATTCAAATCAACCGCAAAATGTTGGCTCAATTGGCAGTTCTTGATGCTGAAAGCTTCACCAAAGTGGTGGAAATGGCCAGCCAGGTCAAGTAAAAATTTCTCCCTTACCCCGTTTCCAGTAGAGGTGCGTCAGCGAACTGTCTCTACTGGAAACGATTGAGAAATAAAAATGAGGAAAAAGTCTCTTCAATTTTTAAGTTTTAATTTCTTATTTTTAATCGCTCTGGCATTGTGCTTGAGTGTAATGCCGGCAGTCTTTACACCACCGGCACCCGTAGCGGCAGCAGAAATGAAAGCTATCAAAAAGCGGGGCCGGTTCATTGTTGCCGTGAAGGATAATTTGCCGCCCTTGGGCTTTAGAGACAGCGCCGGCAACTTGCAAGGGCTGGAAATTGATATTGCCCGCCGACTGGCGGCAGAGGTGTTAGGAAGCCCTGATGCGGTGGAATTGCAGCCGGTAGCCAATCAGGATCGGCTTTCTGTTGTGTTAAATGGCCAAGTCGATATTACCATTGCCGGCGTGACTGCAACCGAAACGCGGGGCCGGGTGGTTGATTTTAGCGTTCCCTACTATATGGATGGCACCGGCTTTGTCACGAAAAATGCTTCGGTAAGCCGGTTAGAGGACGTGGGAAAACAGACCATTGTTATGTTAGATAACTCTGACTCAATTGCCAATGTTCTGTATTTTCTCCCCAATGCCAAACTCATTGGCGTAGATTCTTATGAAGCAGGGCGAATGCTAATAGAAAGCGGTGAAGCCAGTGTCTTTGCCGGCGATGCCAGCGTCCTTGCCGGCTGGGTGCAAGAGTATCCAGATTACCAGATTTTACCGTTTCTCCTATCTGCTGAACCGCTATCTATCGTGATGCCAAAAGGATTGCAATATTCCCCGCTTCGCGTGCGAGTGCATAATGCAATTCGCCAGTGGACAGCAGAAGGTTGGTTGCGAGAACGGGCAGCATACTGGGGCTTGCCGGTGCCTCAAGAATAGGCCGGTTAAAAAAATAAACTTTTAAATAATCAAAAAGCTGCGACACGAACTTAATCGAGCGTCTAATTTACTAGATCTCATCAAACTTTTATTTTTTGATAAGATATACAGGAATTTCTACCACAAACTCCGCACCCTTTTCTGGAAATGAATTACAGGTTAATTTCCCTTTATGCTTTTCCACCACAATTTGATAGCTTGTTGATAACCCTAATCCACTTCCTTTCCCCACCTCCTTCGTTGTAAAAAAGGGATCAAACAAACGAGATTGCACTTCTTCGCTAATCCCGGCACCATTATCTTTAACTCTAATCGTAATACTCTCTAAGCCGGTTAACTCAGTGCTAATCCAAATCGTTGGAGGAGAAGATTCTGGAAAATCTTTTCCTATACCTAGCTCTAGAGCGTCTACGGCATTCTTTAAAAGATTTAGAAATACTTGATTCATCTGGCTAGCATAACAGGTAATTAAAGGTAAATTTCCATAGTTTTTGATCACTTTAATTTCAGCTCGGCTTCCTTCCTGCCTGAGTTGCGGCTGCAACAGAACTAAAGCACTATCAATTCCCTCATGAATATCTACAGCTTTAATATCCGATTCACCCAAGCGGGAAAAAATGCGTAATGCTAGGATGATTGTGTGGACGCGATCAACTCCCGTTTGCATTGAACTGATTAGTTTTTCAAGATCGACAACTAGGAAAGTCAGGTCAATTTGTTGAATAGCCTCTTGGATAGAAACTGAAGGATTGGGATATTCTTGCTGATAAAGATCGAGCAATTTTAGCAATTCTTTAATATATTGACGGGCAGGAGTAAGATTACCGGCAATAAAGCTAATCGGGTTATTAATTTCGTGAGCAATTCCAGCAACCAACTGGCTCAAGCTGAGCATTTTTTCTTTATGAATTAGTTGAGCTTGAGTTGTTTTGAGTTCCGTTAAAGCGTTTTTAAGCTGTGTGTTTTGAGTTTGAAGCTTATTTTGCAGAGTTTGGATAGTTAGTTGATTTTGAATCCGAACTAAAATTTCTTCAAGATGAAAAGGCTTAGTAATATAATCTACGCCTCCAACCTGAAACGCTTTTACTTTATCTAAAACATCATCCAATGCACTTAAAAAAATCACTGGAATTGTGCGAGTTTCATCGTCTTTTTTTAAAACCTCACAAACTTCATAGCCGTTCATTTCCGGCATATTAATATCTAATAAAATTAGATCAGGCGTAACGGTTTTTGCGGCAGTTAATGCCATTTTGCCATTAATTGCTTTACGAACACTATAGCCCTGTTCTACCAAAATAGAAGATAAAAAGCGAATATTATCCGGTGTGTCGTCAACAATCAAAATATCAGGTTTTTGAAGACTGTGCGGATGGTGAATCATTTGGCTTAACATAGAAAGGTGAATTAAGAAAATTTAGAGTTCATAAAAAACTGTTTTCAGAGTTTATTTTATCTGATATCATTAACTAAAGAATTGCTATGATTAGCAGTTTGACAAAAAATAATTAACTTATATAACTAAGTGTTATGACTTATTTCTTTAGCTTGATCAAGCGCCTTACCCGCAGTCACTAGCAGGGCTTCTGCTGGGAAAATTCCATGTTTGCGTATTAGATTGGCAATGCCCATGCTGAGGTCAAAAAATTGCTGGCATTTGATTTGGCGCGAACAATTTAAAATGGTTACCCCTCTGGTTGTATAGGTTTAGCTCCACACACAGCATTTTGAACGTCTGTAGCCAGTAAAACTGTACCCAACTCTTCTACACCGGCACCAGCCACTAAACCTTCAAACATCTTTCACCAGTGAGGTGCTGATATAATCAGGTCAGTTGCTTGTTTTTCTGCCAAAGGTTTAGAAAATAAGTAACCTTGACCAAAGCTACAGTTAAGATTCCTTAATTGAGCTAACTGTTCCCCTGTTTCAATGCCTTCTGCAATTACATTCATTTTAAATGCCTCGGCAATGCTCATAATGGCTGGGACAAGTCCTAAATTATCTGGGTTTCCATCCATGTGGCGCACGAAGGCGCGGTCAATTTTGAGGTTATCAACGGGAAAGGAATGGAGGTAACTCAGAGAAGAGTAACCCGTTCCGAAGTCGTCAATACTCAACTCGATGTGCCGTTCTCTTAGTTTTTGGAGAACATTAGCGGCGGATTTAGCATTATCCATAATTACACTTTCGGTAATTTCTAGTTTGATGGTGTGGGGATCAAGTTGCGTTTCCTTTAGAATTTGATCGATTTGTTCAATTAAGTCTGGTTGAGCAAACTGGCGCACCGAAAGATTGACACTCATCGTCAGGGGATATTTTGTGAGTCTTGCCTGATTCCAGAGGTGAAGCTGACGGCAAGCTTCGCGTAAAACCCAAGTGCCAATCGGATTAATTAAACCTGTTTCTTCTGCTAGAGGAATAAATGCTCCGGGAGGAATCAGCCCCCGCTGCCGGTGATGCCAGCGCACTAAAGCTTCAAACCCAACAATGGTGCCGGTGTTGAGCGCAATAATTGGCTGATAGTGGAGGATCAGTTCTTGTTGATTAACAGCTCTGCGAAGATCCGTTTCGAGATGCAAACTTTCGACGGCTGCATCGTGCATTGCCGGCTCAAAAACGCGATATTGACCTTTTCCGGAAGTCTTCGCGCGGTACATTGCTGTATCTGCATCCCGCAACAAATGTTCAGGCTGCTCGTAACTACAATTTCCCAAAGCGATGCCTATACTGGCATTAATAAACACTTCTTGTCGTTTCAGTGGAAAGGGTAAAGAGAACGCTTTAAGTATTCGCCCAGCTACTTGAGTAGCACAATTGAGTGCTTCAACTTCTGTTAGGAGGAACGCAAACTCATCACCACCCAACCGAGCGATCGTATCGTTTTTGCTCAGTAATCCTTCTACGCGACGTGCAAGAGCAACCAACAGTTCATCGCCGGCTAAATGACCAAGAGAATCATTGACGACTTTAAAACGGTCGCAATCAAGAAACAAGACAGCAAACTGATAGTGTGAATATTGTTTAGCATAGTTGAGCGTCTGTTCTAAACGCTCCATAAATAAAACGCGGTTAGGCAAACTCGTGAGAGCGTCATAATGTGCCATCTTCAGCAGTTTATCTTCGAGGAGCTTGCGCTCGATAATCTCCCGTTTCAGTTCTTGATTAGTGACTTCTAGCTGATGGGTGCGCTCTCTCACTCGCTCTTCGAGTAAGATGTTAAGTTGTTGATTTTGGATTTCTGCTGCTCTTAGCGCTAGTTGATTTTGAACACGGACTAATACTTCTTCTATTTGAAAAGGCTTGGTAATATAGTCTGCACCTCCGACTGCAAAAGCTTGGACTTTATTAATAGCCTCATTAGAAGCACTCAGGAAAATTACCGGAATTTTGGAGGTCTCCAACTCTGCTTTGAGCTTTTCACAGACTTCATAGCCATCCATCACCGGCATCTTAATATCGAGCAAAATCAGATCGGGTACAAGCGTTTGCACAGCAGTCAACGCCATCTGCCCACTTAACGCTTTGCGAACGTTATACCCCTGACCATTGAGCATGGTAGAGAGAAGACGTAAGTTTTCAGGGGTGTCGTCAACAATGAGGATGTCTTTTTGGGTAAGGTCAACCTGATAAGAATTCATCTCAAGTTTGTTGAAATTATTGATTTAATGCTGCTCATTGATGTGGTAAATGGTAAAAAATCCCACCGTCCCTCTCAATCTCCCGATTCTAGCCCAAAGCCGGTTGAGATAATTGCATAATTTTATCAAAACGAAAATTGTCCACTAAGTCAGTTAAAGCGATAGCCAGCGCGGCATTTTCTTTAGGAATTTGCTCAATCAGTTCCAACAGCAACAAATCGCTACCTTGAGAAGCAGCATGATAGAGCTGTTGCACCCAATGTGCCGGCATCACTTGCAAACCAGACGGCTCCAACCGTGTTGAAATGGGGCGCCCTTCTGGGGTAAAACCGGCTCTAGAACACTCGTTGGCTGGAGTTTCATAGAGATAGCGCACCCCTAAATGTTGGCTGATTTTTAGCAGCATTTCCTGTTCTCGGAACGGTTTGCGAACGAAGTCATCACAACCGGCATCCAAAATTACTTGGCGATCTTCTTCAAAGGCGCTAGCAGTTAAGGCAATAATCACAGTCGATTTACCTAATTCAGTGGCTTTGATGCGTTTGGTAGCTTCATAGCCATCCATCACCGGCATCTGCATATCCATCCAGATTAGGTGGGGTTGCCAGCTTTGCCACAGTGTTATACCTTGAGAACCGTTCTCAGCCTCTTTCACCTCAAAACCGAGGGAAGTTAACATTTTGAATAAGAACAGCCGATTGGTTGGTTTATCCTCAACAATCAATAGTCGGTAGGTAGGTTGGTTGGGGGCTAACCCCACGATCTTCTCAGTGGCCGATTCTGTAGAATTGAGTTCACAACTCAAAACCGGCACCACCTGAATATTAAACTCAAACACACTGCCCACCCCAACTGTACTGCTCAGGCTAAGATTTCCCCCCATTAGTTGCACAAACTTTTGCGAGATGGGTAAACCCAAACCCGTGCCGGCACTTGACTTGAGTCCGGAACTGGTTTGTCCAAAAGCTTCAAACAACTTATCAAACTCCTTCGGGTCAATACCCACTCCTGTATCGACCACTTCAAATCGCAGCCTCACCGGCAGCTTTGAGGAAACAATGGATTCAACGCTAACACGCAGGGTTACACTGCCTTTTTCCGTGAATTTAATCGCATTGCCCAGCAAATTAATTAAAACTTGACGCAATTTACTTTCGTCGGTTTTAACATATTGCGGCACGTCTTGAGCGTGTTCAAAACTTAGGTTTAACCCTTTGTCTCTGGCTTTAATTTGTAGTAACTCAAACAGATTGTCTAGCAGGCGATAGAGGTCAAATTCATTTTCATGCAGTGTGGTTCGCCCTGCCTCAATTTTTGACATCTCCAAAACATCGTTAATCAATTCCAGCAGATGTTCCCCACTGCGCGAAATAATCCCTACCGACTGCCGGTGTTCTGTATTTAAGCTGGAGTCTCGGTTCATCAGTTGAGTAAAGCCGAGAATCGCATTGAGTGGAGTTCTCAATTCGTGGCTCATATTAGCCAAGAATTCACTTTTGGCGCGGTTCGCACTATCGGCGGCAACTTTAGCTTTCATCAGTTCCACCGATTGTTGTTGAGTTTGGGCAAGCAGTTGTGCTTGCTGGATAGCCACTCCCAATTGTGCGCCGATCTGAACGACCATTTTAATTTCCGCCGATTGCCAGTGGCGAGGGCCGCTATTTTGGTAGGTGGCCAGTAATCCCCATAACTGGTTACTACAGAAGATGGGCACGATGATGTAGGCTCGTGCTTGGAATCGTTCTAAGAGTTCCAGGTAACATTGATCGAAGCCGGCTTTGTAGATGTCTGGTACGCACGTGTAACTGCGTCCTTGTTTATAGATTCCGCCGGCAGTTTCTTGTAGGTAAGTGTCGTTTACTGTGCTATCTTCCCTCCCCAAGATTGGAGCGACACAATCGGCTTTATCAACCGCGACTTTCTTGAGATCAGATTGCTGCTTTTGTTCTTCTACAAGCACTTTCCAGCCGGCTGCCACCGATTCTGATACGAATTCCCCACTCCAGTCTGGGTTGAACCGATAGACTGCGACGCGTTCGCAGTTTAATGCTTGGCGCAACTCTTGGGTAGTGGCGCTAAATATTGAATCGATTTCTAAGGTTTGCCGCATTCGCTGAATCACGAAGGCAATGGCTTTTTCTCGTTCTGCGCTCTCTTGTAGGGCTAACTCCGCCTGCTTGCGGTCTGTGATGTCAATCACTAAACCATCCCAGATAATACTGCCATTCGGTTGCGGGTCAGGCCGAGCGTTGCCTCGTAGCCATTTGAGTTCGCCGGCAACGAAAACTCGCCAGATGCAATCCCAAGGTTTAAGCGTCTGTGCTGAAATTGCAATTGAGCGATTGAGACTGTCAATATCATCCGGATGCGTCAGCTTCCAAGACGCGCTAGCATTCTCTACCACCGCCTCTGGTTCTAGCCCAAAGATTTCGCGGCTGCCGGCGCTGGCATATAGAAAAGCTCTTGAACCATCGGGGTAGAGAATAAATTGATAAATCATCCCCGGTACGTTCTCTGCCAAATTCTTATATCGGCTATTGGTGTGTTGCAGTGCCGCTTGTGCTTCTTGACGTGCCTGACTGATGGCGATGAACTCGTTGACTAATTTCAACAAATTAATCTCTTCTTGGCTCCACAGCTTTGAGGCGTGAACCGCATCGAGACCCATAAAGCCTAAAACCTTGTCAGAGTAAAGCGTGGGAACGGCAAGCCGAGACTGAAAGGATATAACTTCTTGATCGGCTGCTGCGGCATTTGTGAGTAAGAACTCGGCGGGGATTTGAACAGTTTTGCCACTCAATAGCTGGCTGTGACCCCACACATCAGTCTCAATCGGCCACAGTTGGAACTTATTAATCAATGGCTTAATTTCTTTGTCGCACCACTCGTGGGTCATCATTAAGTAGCGCTGGTTGTCGCAGTAACGGAAAAGATAGGTGCGCTCGCTCCCCAGGAACTCACCCACGGCTTGCAGGGTAAAATCTATGGCATTGTCTAGGTTTTCGTCAATGAAGATCCGGGAAATACGGCTGAGCAAACTGTCCATTTCGGCTCTTTTTGTCAGCAAGTCGTCTGCTAATTTACGCTCTAGTTCTACTCCTGCTCTGGCAACAAAAATTTGTAAAATCATTTCTTTGCCTGGCTCGTGAGCCATTGGCTGCACGTCGAGAACAGCTAAATTGCCGATTGTATTGCCGTCAGAATCTCGGAGCGGAATTCCCCAGTAGCTTTGTGCGCCTAATTGAACCAAAGCTTGGTGAGTTGGAAAAAGTTGTTGCAGTCCTGACGGGTAAAAGCGAACGATTCCTTCCACGACATTTTCGCAAGGGGTGCCGGCTAACTCGTAGTCGAAATTTTCGCCAAAGTCTTCGCCCATCCAGAATGCTAAGGTTCGCAATTTAGTGTGGGTATGATCGGCAAATTGGGAGACTAAGGCGTAACGAACTCCCAAAATTTGGGCGAGATAGCGGACACAAGAGCGAAAGAACTCATTACCGGCTGCAGAAGCTGTCCCCTCAGCAATTAATTGCAGTGCCGCTTCTCTCTGCTTGCGTTCGGTAATATCGGTATGGGAACCGGCTACACGGTAGGGTTGGCCGGTTACATCCCACAAGCCTAATCCACGGGTGAGAATCCAACGATAGCTGCCATCTTTATGTAATGCTCGGAACTCCACCTCGTAGTTGGGAATTTTTTTGGCTAAATAGGCAAGCAGCACTGCAAACACTCGATCTGAATCTTCTGGGAGCAAAACTTTTTTGAAGGACTCTATGTTGTTGGCAATTTCTGAATCTTCATAGCCCAACATACTTTTCCATCGGGGGGAAAGATAGGCATAGCCGGTGTGAAGATTCCAGTCCCAAATCCCGTCGTTAACTCCTTCGACAGCTAAGGCAAACCGCTCTTCACTTTCCCTGAGGGCGGCTTCAGCTTGTTTCTGATTTGTGATCTCGCTGAGGGTGCAAATAACTCGCTCGACGCTCCCATCTTCAGCAAGTTGCGGTCTGGCATTCACTAACAGCCATGTTTGCCGAACCGGGCATGAAGGATAAGGGGTAGAAGCCGAATTTTTTTCCTCGTTTATCTTTTCCTCTTCATAATTTATTTGGATTGCCATGACTATGTTGTTAATCGGTTGGTGCAGAGCAATCGCCTGTTGCACGGGGAGTTCTGTCAGTGAGAAAGGTGTAAGATCTTCACGCAGGAAAAGCCTATTTGCACCAAATACTTGTTGTTCTAAATTTTCTGACTTGAGCTTGAGAAGATTAATCGCGGCCTGATTACAAATCACAATTTCGGCATTGGAATTGAGCAGCAAAACACCGACTTCCATTTCGCTGATCAGCATCCGAAAGCGTTTTTCACTTTCTTGCAAGGCTTGCTGCCGTACTAAGTAAGCTGCTAAACGCTGGTCGAACAGAGACGTTAAGAGGGCCAAGCTTAAAATAAATAAAGTCGCAATCCCAATGGCCATCGCCAGCCAGGACTGATTCATTGCTGATGGCTGCTCTACCGGCAAATGCTTGTAGGGAATAAAATGAGTCGCCACCATGCCGGTGTAGTGCATCCCGCTGATGGCTATTCCCATAATCAAGGCGCTGCCGAATTTCTGCCAGATCAGTCCTTTTGAGGATTTATTCTGTAGCCTAAAAGCTAGCCAAAGGGCGGCAAAAGAGGCGGTGATGGCGATGGCAACGGATAGGCTGACGAACCTCCAGTCATACTCTATCCTTGCCTGGAGTCGCATTGCTGCCATGCCGGTGTAGTGCATCCAAGCGATAGCTATTCCCATGCATACACCACCGCCGGTTAAAAGCGGTATTGAAACAGAGCGACTCAATAGCCACAAAGCAATGCTAGAGGCAAGAATCCCGCACATCAGCGAGAACAGGGTGATCCCAACATCGTAGCTGACAGACTCAGGTAATTGGAAAGCGAGCATGGCAATGAAGTGCATTGACCAAATGCCGGTTCCCATTGCCACCGCGCCACCAAGGAGCCAAAAGAGGCGTCCCCGTTCGACAGCAGAGCGCACGCGTGCGGCTAAGTCTAAGGCGGTGTAAGAGGCAATGACCGAGATCGCAAAGGAAAATATTGCTAAACCTAAGTTGTAAGTGCCGGCCATTCCGATATGCATATTTTTTTTAAAGTTACAGATTGCTAAAAACTAATTAGTATCAAGTTCTGGAAGACACTTTTTTGATGATAGCTTCCCTTTCCTCCCATTTATTTATTGATTTAATGCTAACCTAATTTTTTAATCTCCCATTCGAAAAAAAATTAGTTTTTGAGGCTTATATTGTTAACAACAAGAAAGATAAATTTATTGTTAAATCTTAATAAGATTATTTTTGAATCTATCTATTTAGTTTTTAAGCTTTCTCAACGAAAGGAGATTGAGATAATTCCATAATTTTATCAAAACGAAAATTCTCCACTAAATCAGTTAAAGCGATAGCTAGAGAGGAATGTTGTGGTGGAATCTGCTCAATGAGTTGTAACATCAAAAAATCGCTGCCTTGAGAGCCGGCATGATAGAGCTGTTCCGCCCAATGAGCCGGCATCACTTGTAACGATGAAGCAGACAGCTTAAACGCACAACCAAGCAATTCATCCTGGATGGCATCGGCTTGTTGGCTCTGTGGGACGTTGTTAGCTTCGTAAATATATTGCACCCCTAAATGTTCGCTGATTTTCAGCAACAGTTCTTGTTCTCGGAACGGTTTGCGAATGAAGTCATCACAACCGGCATCCAAAATTACTTGGCGATCTTCTTCAAAGGCGCTAGCAGTTAAGGCAATAATCACCGTCGATTTACCCAATTCAGTGGCTTTGATGCGTTTGGTAGCTTCATAGCCATCCATCACCGGCATCTGCATATCCATCCAGATTAGGTGGGGTTGCCAGCTTTGCCACAGTGTTATACCTTGAGAGCCGTTCTCAGCCTCTTTCACCTCAAAACCGAGGGAAGTTAACATTTTGAATAAGAACAGCCGATTGGTTGGTTTATCCTCAACAATCAATAGTCGGTAGGTTGGTTGATTGGGGGCTAATCCTACGATCTTCTCAGTAGCTGGTTTAGTGGGGGCAATATTAGAACCCAAAACCGGCACCACCTGAATATCAAACTCAAACACACTGCCCACCCCAACCGTACTGCTCAGGCTAAGATTTCCCCCCATTAGTTGCACAAACTTTTGCGAGATGGGTAAACCCAAACCCGTGCCGGCACTTGACTTGAGTCCGGAACTGGTTTGTCCAAAAGCTTCAAACAACTTATCAAACTCCTTCGGGTCAATACCCACTCCTGTATCGACCACTTCAAATCGCAGCCTCACCGGCAGCTTTGAGGAAACAATGGATTCAACGCTAACACGCAGGGTTACACTGCCTTTTTCCGTGAATTTAATCGCATTGCCCAGCAAATTAATTAAAACTTGACGCAATTTACTTTCGTCGGTTTTAACATATTGCGGCACGTCTTGAGCGTGTTCAAAACTTAGGTTTAACCCTTTGTCTCTGGCTTTAATTTGTAGTAACTCAAACAGATTGTCTAGCAGGCGATAGAGGTCAAATTCATTTTCATGCAGTGTGGTTCGCCCTGCCTCAATTTTTGACATCTCCAAAACATCGTTAATCAATTCCAGCAGATGTTCCCCACTGCGCGAAATAATCCCTACCGACTGCCGGTGTTCTGTATTTAAGCTGGAGTCTCGGTTCATCAGTTGAGTAAAGCCGAGAATCGCGTTGAGTGGAGTTCTCAATTCGTGGCTCATATTGGCCAGGAATTCACTTTTAGCGCGGTTCGCACTATCGGCGGCAACTTTAGCTTTCATCAGTTCCACCGATTGTTGTTGAGTTTGGGCAAGCAGTTGTGCTTGCTGGATAGCCACTCCCAATTGTGCGCCGATCTGAACGACCATTTTAATTTCCGCCGATTGCCAGTGGCGAGGGCCGCTATTTTGGTAGGTGGCCAGTAATCCCCATAACTGGTTACTACAGAAGATAGGTACGATGATGTAGGCTCGTGCTTGGAATCGCTCTAGCAGTTTTAGGTAACATTGATTGAAACCGGCTTTGTAGATGTCTGGGATGCTTTTGTAGCTGCTTCCTTGTTGGTAGATTCCGCCGGCAGTTTCTTGCAGGTAGGTGTCTTGGATTAATTTAGGGCTGCTTTGTAGAGTTTTCGCTATGCAATTGCTGCCGTTGACTGCGATTTGTGTCAGCTCACTTTGTTCAGTTTGTTCTTCTACAAGCACTTTCCAGCCGGCTGCCACCGATTCTGATACGAATTCCCCACTCCAGTCTGGGTTGAAGCGATAGACTCCGACGCGTTCGCAGTTTAATGCTTGGCGTAATTCTTGGGTGGTGGCGCTAAAGATTGTCTCAATTTCTAAGGTTTGCCGCATTCGCTGGATCACGAAGGCGATGGCTTTTTCTCGTTCTGCGCTCTCTTGCAAGGCTAACTCCGCCTGCTTGCGCTCTGTGATGTCGCGCACGATAGAGATCACTTCAGAGCTGCCGCAGGCTACAATCCGAGCCTCATAATCGTGAAGTTGGTCATCAATGGGTAATTCATACTCTAAGCGTTGAATCTCGCCAGTTTCAAGCACTTGATCGCAGGCGGAGCGTAGATTCTGAGCAAGATTTGGTGGGAAGATTTCTTGTAACGTTTTGCCCTGAAATTGGCCGGCAGGGAGAAAAGTTTTGATGTCTTTGGCCGGCTTGAAATCAATACAAGTGCCATCAGCGCTGCTGCGGAAAATCATGTCTGGTATCGCATTCAAAAGGGCGCGATTGGTGGCTTCGCTTTGACGCAGTATTTCTTCTGCTTGCTTGCGATCTCGTGATTCCATCGCTAAGGCAGCCATATAGGCCAAATAACTGGCAAAATTTTGTTCCTCAATTGGCCAGTGTCGAGCGGTTCCCGTATGTTCTAAACAAATGACTCCCACCATTTGCCCTTTGAAATGAATCGGGACATCCAACATGGAGGCAATTGATAAAGGAGTTAGATAGGCAGTGCTAAACTCGCGCGTTCTAGGATCAGTATGAGCGTTTCTTGCTGCAATGACTCGGTCTGTCTTTAAAGCTTGGAAATAATGGGGATAGTCAGTCATAGCAAGCATCATCCCCTTGCTATGCCGGTTAGGTGTCAATTCATATAAATCAGCACAAGACAAACAGGATTTATCTTGCTCATAAAGCCAAACACTGCCTCGTTCGACGTTGAGAATTTGGGTTGCCAGTTGGGTAATGGCTTCTAAAGCGGCACTAAGATTGCCGGCATATAAGCTCTTACTTTTTGCGAGTTCAAGCAATCCGGCTTGTTGCTTTCGCAGGCGAATTCCGCTTTCTCGCAAAGCAGATTCGGCGGCAATTCTTACGTTAATTTGTGTTTCCAAGACAGCGTTTGCTTGTACTAACTCAGCGGTGCGTTGGCGCAGTCCTTGGGTCGCCTCGTTGACCCGAATTTCTGATTCCTCGTAAGCACGACGCAGCGCCTGTTCTGCTTTCTCTCGCTGGAGTTCGGCTGCAGCTCTGGCAGCGAACACCTTCATAATCGTCTTGGCGTTTTCTTCATTTGCTAAGGGCAGGTCATTGTTAATACATAGTGTGCCGATTACCCGCTGCTTTCCATCTAACAGGGGCGTTCCCAGGTAACATACTGCTCCCATGTCTTTCAACCCCGCAGCATTGGGGAAGAGTTCCCCTACTTTGTCTGGGTAGTAGCATAAGCTAGCTTGCTCTATAACCTGCTCGCAGGGAGTGCCAGCCAGGTTATATTCAAAGTTCGTCTCTGCTTTGCTGCCGGCCCAGAATGCAAGGCTTTTTAAACTTTGAGGCTGTTCGCTCCCCACTTCTGCAACAAAGGCGGAGTTAACGTTTAAAGCCGTTGCTAAATTCTGCACTAAGGCTGGGAAAAATTCTTCTCCTGTGACAGAGGCTGTCCCTGTCAGAATACTCTGTAAGGTTTGCTCTGTCTGCTGGCGTTCCAGAATTTCTTGCTGTAGTTGCCGATTGATTGCTTCCAGTCTGTCTGGAGTTTGAAGCGCTAAAAATTGAGGCAACAGCGTTACCATTTGTAAGGCTGTGTAACAGGAAACTAAGGCGGTTAAAGCTTGCTCGATTCCTGTTAACCAGTAAGCTGGGTGCCACAGCGTCCAAATCTCAAGTAAGTGTCCTGTACCACACAGGATAATAAACGCTCCAAATAAGACAAATATCCCTAGAAACGGCATATCCTTTCGCTTATACACGAAATAGATGAGCATTGCCGGGATTGAAAAATAGGCGAGGGCAATTAGTAAGTCACTGACAAGATGTAACGCTAACAGTGGGGTTTTCCACAAATAGCAGTGACCGTGAGGCATGAATTGGCTGGGTGAAACGAAGTTTTTAAATATTTCCCACATTGGCCAAAGCTCTAAAATCTCTCTAAGGTTAATTGTGCTTTATTTAAAACTTTGAAGTAGCAAAAATAAATTATTTCTTTATATAAATGCACCCATTAAAATTAATTAAAAGCGACGCTATCAATGAACGCCCATCTTTTTTGCAAATCTTCATATACTTATGATATTTTCTTTCTGCCGGCTTGTCCAGTCTGAGCAACTACAGCCGAACTCGGTCGAAGGAAATAGGTAGCTTAACTGCTTAACACAAAAATATCTTTTTTTAATAATGGATTGTTTTTCATAATCTATGATTTCTATAGTCTGCATAAATAGTATCTTGTGTTACTTAAAGCCGATAATTTCATCATTAATGCTTACTAGGAGTCTCTTATTTAGAAAGCTCTACATATTTTATAATTTATGTCAATTAGAAAATGTACTGTCAGATGGATTTTAGCCCAGAGGGTCAGATGAAATAGAGGGGGAAATAGGGTGAAGGGGAGATGGGGTGAGGAATGCACGGAGTTTAGCCGACTCGTTTACAAGCCAAATGAGAGGCACCTTCGCTTAGCGGGTTGCCGGCTAGTGCAAATTAGATGTACGTTTCTGTAGTGGCGCGCCGGCAAAGTGAGGAGTCGTTCGCAGAACTGCTAAGCCAGATACAATAGTTAACAGATATGGAACGGTAGGCCAGATGACGCCTTCGCCAAAACTGGAGACTTCAAAATCAGTGAGCCAAAAACCGGCACTGTTATGGTGCGCTTGATGTTGAAACGGCTGAGTGCCCTTAAGAAAAATTTGCTCGATCACTTTGAAATCTTACTAAGTTGGAGTGGAGAAAGGGAATGGCTGATGAGACAGCGCCACAGGAAAAGCGCGTCATTCAAGTAGCGCACGCAATACCGGGACGTGTGCGCCTGCGAATTACGGACAAAACCTTTGAGCCGGCATTGGATGCCTTGGCGCAGGAGTTACGGTTGCACGATGGCATTTATGAAGTTTGTAAAAATCCTGAAACTGGCAGTGTACTGATTTCCTTTAATTCAACGATGCTGCCGTTGCCGGTGTTGTTAGAAGAACTTGAGGAGTATGGGGTTGCCGGTTTAAACTCTCAGATATCGGCAGCAAATCAATCGAAAAAACCAATTATGCAACCTTTTAACAGTCCAGAAAGCAATATTAAAAATGGCAGTAAGGAAGTGAACCAAGCACAGCATTCACTCGAAAATTCCAACTCTAAAATTGAATATCGCCTTCTCCATGCAATTCGCGGACGGGTGCGGTTTGGGGTACCTCGCCTCGCCACTGATCCGGAATATGCCTCACGCCTAGAGCAGTTGAGTGCAGCCGCAGCCGGTGTTACAGATGTTCGCGTGAACCCTGTAGCCGCATCAATTGTTATTAGTTATAATGCCGGTGCGGTTTCTGATCCTCAGATGCGTTCCCATGTTGCCGAGTTAATTCAATCTGCCGGCAATCTGCAAATTTCAACTGAACCTGCGCCAACTTCGGAAACAGAGGCAGAGATTGCGTCAGAAAAAGTTATTGATTTATCGCCGAAATTTCCACCCCTCACTTCAGATATTGAGCCTCAAATAGATCCGCCAATAGATGAGCCAGCCTTGGTTTCAAGCATCGAGCCTGAAATATCTGAGCTAAGCTTGGATGAGGTCGTAGAATCTCAACGACTTGATAAATTAGCACCCAGTGAGCTATTACCGACACCTCAAAGCTTGCCGGTTGAAAGTCAATCCTTTGACACTCAACTTGAAATCGAAACTATAGAAAACCGTTCGACTGATTTAGCTTTGCTGCCGGCACCAACTGATAGTAGTATCATGCCGGCATCCGTTGATCAAGATGACGATCTTGAAGAATTTCCCGATGATATTGAGATGTCTTTGTTCGATCATTTGGAAGAATTGCGACAACGGATTTTTTATTCGCTGATCGCTGTATTCTTTGGTATCGTTGGCTGTTTCGTCTTTGTCAAGCCAATTGTCCAGATATTAGAAGTGCCGGCTCAAAGCGTCAAATTTATTCAAATTGCTCCGGGAGAATATTTCTTTGTTTCCATGAAAACTGCCGGTTACAGCGGTTTGCTGGTAGCCACGCCTTTTATTCTCTACCAAATTATTCAATTTGTTTTACCTGGACTAACAAAGCGCGAACGTCGCTTTTTGGGTCCTATTGTGCTAGGTTCTAGCTTTCTATTTGTAGGCGGTTTGGCGTTTGCTTATTTTGCATTAATCCCTGCAGCCTTGCAATTCTTAATCAGCTACGGTGCTGATGTCGTAGAGCAATTGCTGTCAATTGATCGCTATTTTGAATTTATTTTGCTGCTGTTGTTTAGCACCGGCATCGCCTTTCAAATTCCCGTCATCCAGATGCTACTCGGTTTGCTAGGGATTGTTTCCTCAAAACAAATGCTGTCTGGCTGGCGTTATGTGTTCCTGGGTGCAGCTATTTTAGGCGCGGTTCTCACGCCTTCCACCGATCCTTTAACCCAATGCCTGTTGGGTGGTGCTGTCGTCACCCTCTACTTTGGAGGCACGGGTTTAGTGATGCTTTTGGGACGCTGAAATCGAGCCGATTAGAAGTTTCGGTGCAGTTAATCTATCAATTCAGATTTCCTGATTTATCGAAAAAGACTTAAAAAATAGCCGTTATCGAATGCTGCGGGTTGCCAGCCGAAGCAAATTAGATGTAAATGAATTGACCCGCGAACAGGCCGATTTTGGCGAGGTTCAACCACGCCCCGTCCTGTAGCGTGTCATAATTTTAGGTATAAGGCCCTGCCACATTTGGAGCCAGGGAGCGTGTAGAATATCCCAAAGTAGGATTGCATAGATGTAATCAATACATTCTATAAAATATTTTGTAATTACAGATACCCATTCAACAACTAAATTTTTGTACCCTAGTTTATAGCAGCTTTTTATGATTAAAAATGGAAACCCAAAAACCCCTATCTATACCGTTGATGAAAAGCATCACCCTAAATCTCTAAAATTTCTTACCTCTGCTACAAGGATTCGATGGCATCTACCGCTCAGTAGTGTTTAACCCTAATTGCTTGCAATCTTAACTAAAATGTCGCCCCCTGGTGGCCGCATACGTTAGGTTAAAAGAGAAGATCCGTTGACTGGAACCTTACAGCGTTTGTGACTTATCGAGCGTGCTGAACAATGTCTTTGAAAGTCGAACTTCTAGAGCCTCACGTAACAGAGTTTGAATCTAGACTCCACTCCAGCAGAGAGCTAACGGAGCAAATGCCAACGCCAACTGAACTCATGTACCGCAGCTTTGTGGAAAACGCGGTTGTGGGGATGTTTCAAGCAACAACGAGCGGGCGTTTTTTAATGGCAAATCAGGCATTAACTCGCATCTGCGGTTATCAGATGCCGGCAGAACTGACAGCTTGTACTATCAATCTTAAAGCGCTATTGTACGTCGCTTCAGGCCGGCATACAGAATTAATCAATTTGTTGCAGCAACAGGCAAAGGCCTACAAATTTGAATCTCAGATTTATCGCCTAGATGGCAGTAAAATTTGGATTTGTGAAAACCTCCGCGCTATTTTTGATGCTAACGGCCAAATGCTCGCTTATGAAGGGACAGTCGAAGATATTACCGAGCGAAAACAGGCAGAAGCCGCACTGCAAGCCGCACTGCAAAAAGAAAAAGCACTCAAAAATCATTTTGTTTCAATGGTGTCTCATGAGTTTCGGGCATCTTTAACACTGATCGCAGCGGCTAGCAGCCTCCTCAAGCTTCACAGTCAAAAAATGACCTCGGAGCTGAGGCTGAAATATTTCAATAAAATTGCCGAAGTTATCAAGAGCACAGTCGAGTTAATTGAAGGATTTATCACCATCAGCAAGGCTGAAGTTGGAACTTTAAAAATCAACAAATCGCCTCTTCTTTTATCAAAACTTTGCAAAGATGTTTGGCAAGATGTTCAAATCATCACTGAAACAAACCATCGGCTCATCTTTTCTAACAATTGCCCGTGGGATACAGTCATTGCTGACAAAACGCTGCTGCGCCAAATCCTCCTTAATCTATTCTTAAATGCGGTAAAATATTCACCCGAAGCCAGTTCAATTAACTTAGAACTTGCCGGCATTAAGGATAAGATTGTGATTCGCATCAAAGATCAGGGCTTGGGGATTCCCTTGGAGGATCGGGAACACCTGTTTGAGCTTTTTCATCGCGCTCAAAATGCGTCTGCCTGCGCCGGCACAGGGTTAGGACTGGCCATTGTTAAACAAGCGGTGGAACTGCATGGCGGCAACATCTCGGTTGAAAGTGAAGTGGGAGTTGGCACAACGTTTACCGTAACGCTGCCGGTGCTACCCGATTCAAATTGTTAGTTCAATGTTGTTTCCAGCACAAAAAACCAACTTAATCGGCAAATCTTATCGATTAACGACACCCAATAGCCTAACCTTAAAACTGTTCCAGCAGCCATTCAGACGCTCGTTCACCCAAGTCTAAGGGGATGCTGACCGCTTTGCCAAGGCGGGGGTTTTCACGTGTTTGCTGAATATACTTTTCCACTTGTGCCACGCTATCCCAAGCATGAAGATAACTGGCGATCGCATCGAGATGCGCTAAATAATCTCCCTCATCCATAGGAAAAGAGGCTTGTTCCAGGTACTTCCACATCACCTGAACAAAAATTTTACCTCGAGTCCGCCGCAGTTGAATATCGTATGAGCGTCCCCATTTATTCAGCAACAGTTGGCGCAGATCGTTGCCGGTCATTGATTGCAATACCGATTTTTGATTTTGGCTGTAAAGCTAACGAAGCAAACGCTTTAACAAAAGCGAGCGCCAGATGTATGGCTGCTGAGAAACGTAATTTGATAATAAGCTTTTAACGCTAGCATATCGTGGAAGAATATGCTAGGGGCTTTACATTTATTAAGAATTCGATACTAACTTCAAAAAATGCAATAATACTCTCACAAAGCCTGTAACGTGCATTCTGAAAGGAATTGTAGTATCCTGGCCGGTTGGTGCAGACTGACAAAAATCACAAAAGTAGTCTGCCTAAACCAATTGTCTTATGGTTGGATTAGACAAATAACTTAACACATACATCAGCATAGGTCATGGCTCAAGCTTCTGGATCTGCAGACGTGCCCAACATGGGGCGTCGTCAATTTATGAATTTTCTAACCTTTGGTGCAGTCACCGGCACAGCGCTGGGTGCCCTGTATCCAGTGGTCAAGTATTTTATTCCGCCCTCTAGCGGCGCTGCCGGTGGTGGTGTGACTGCCAAAGATGCGCTGGGTAACGATATCAGCGTTACTAACTTTTTGGCCAGCCATAATGCCGGTGAGCGTGCCTTAGCGCAGGGTCTTAAAGGCGACCCCACCTACGTTGTGGTAGACACGAACCAAGCGATCTCCAATTACGGTATCAATGCTGTCTGTACCCACCTGGGTTGCGTTGTCCCTTGGAACGCCAGCGAGAACAAATTTATTTGTCCTTGCCACGGTTCTCAGTATGACAACACCGGCAAAGTCGTTCGCGGGCCGGCACCCTTGTCTTTGGCACTCGCTCACGCCACAGTAGCCGATGATAAAATTACCTTCACGCCCTGGACGGAAACAGACTTCCGCACCGGCGACGATCCGTGGTGGGCCTAATCGCGTTTAACTTTTAGATTGTTCTTTGTCTTTTGTCTTTTGTCTGCAAGCTTTTGAGAAATGACGATGACAAACGACCAACGACCAATGACAATTGATTGACCTTTGTTGCTGAAATCTTCCAATTCCAGATGAAGAAATTTGACTTGTCGGTGATGTTGCTTGGCAGCTACCGGGTTGTTGCCAAAAGTGTGCTGATTGCAATCGCAACGATGGCCATTTTTTTGGCCGGCGATCTAGCCTTGCCCCAGTCTGCTGCTGCCTATCCCTTCTGGGCGCAGCAAACTGCCCCTGAAACTCCCCGTGAAGCCACGGGTCGAATTGTTTGTGCCAACTGTCACTTGGCTGCAAAACCTACCCTAGTAGAAATCCCTCAATCAGTTCTGCCAGACAGCGTGTTTGAGGCAGTGGTAAAAATTCCCTACGACACTAGCGTGCAGCAAGTCTTGGGCGATGGCAGCAAAGGCGGACTGAATGTAGGTGCCGTCGTGATGTTGCCAGAAGGCTTCAAAATCGCTCCAGAAGACAGAATTCCCGAAGAAATGAAGGAAAAAGTCGAGGGCGTCTATTTCCAAACTTATAAAGAGGGTCAAGACAACGTTGTGATCGTTGGCCCCTTACCGGGTGAGCAATATCAAGAGATTATCTTCCCCGTACTTTCTCCCAATCCGGAAACGGATAAAAATGTCCACTTTGGGAAATACTCCGTTCATGTCGGAGCCAATCGTGGTCGCGGCCAGATTTACCCTACCGGCGACAAGAGCAATAATGCCGTTTTTAACGCTTCTGCTGCCGGCACCGTTGCCAAAATTAATAAACCCGAAGATGGTGGTTATGAAGTAACCATCCAAACCGCAGATGGCAAAACAGTGGTTGACACTGTGCCAGCCGGCCCGGAATTGATCGTTTCTGAAGGACAAGAAGTTGCAGCCGGTGAACTCTTAACTTCTAACCCCAATGTTGGCGGTTTCGGTCAGAGAGACGTTGAAATCGTCTTACAAAGTGCAACCCGAATCAAAGGATTAATGGCCTTCTTTGGGATTGCCACCTTGTCTCAAATTCTGCTCGTCCTGAAGAAAAAACAGGTTGAGAAAGTTCAAGCCGCCGAGATGAATTTCTAGAGATTGCTTAGCTCAGCATTTCAGCCCTCAAAAAACATCTCAAACATTACAACACCGGCTTGCTCTTAAAAACCGGCAAGCCAGCAAACTAAATTTCAAAAGCGTTTCTTCAAAAAGGAACGCTTTTTTTTAATTAAAAATAAGTCAAGCAAAAAAGCCGGTTTTCAATAAGCCTCTCGCAAAAGTCAAAATTCCTGAATCTGTGATTTGTATTAAAAACTCCGACTTTTGCAAGAAATCTAACAGGTTTCTTTCAGTTGAAAAATCTCCTGTTCCCCACGCTGCCGGCTCAATTTCTTACTCGAATAAAAATATTTAATCCAACACCTTCCCCAACACCTCAGCCAAATATTCATACTGCTCAAGAGAATTATAAATCTGTGCCGAAATGCGGATCAGCCGGTGGGGAGGAGCCGGCCAAGGAATCACCGGCACCTCTATGCCAAACTGGTCAAACAACGTATCGTGCAATGCGACAAAGTTGCCGTCAGACACCGGCAGCGCCGCCATCGACCCGATCATTTCATCCGGGCAGGGTGCCGGTATCCCCAAGCGCTCTAGGAGTATCTGCCGCGCCGCTAATACCAGGGTTTTATTTTTTGCCATTAATTCCGGCCAGCCGCCGTCTAGCAGCGAACCCATGAACGCGATCGCCACCGGCACGCATAGGGACGCCGTTGGATCATCTGTTCCCATCCAGTCAAATTCGAGCTGGAAACGGGAACGATCCTGGCGTGGGGAGTTGGCACCGTGGCTGATAGTCAGGGGGCGAATTCCTGGCTGTCGGTCGGATCGCACATACAGAAAAGCCGCCCCTTTAGGCGCACACAGCCATTTATGGCAGTTGCCGGTGTAGTAAGCCACCCCAATTTCGCGCAAATTGAGCGGAACCATCCCTGGCGCATGAGCACCATCGACAAGTGTATCCACGCCAAGTTCTGCCAGCCGGCGCACTAATTCCTGAATTGGGAAAATCAAGGCGGTTTGACTGCACACATGATCCAGCAGCACTAGCCGGGTTTTGGGTGAAACGCGCTCTAACACCGCTTCAACCACCTGTGCCGGTGATTCGATGGGAAACGGCACCGGCGCGACGACAATGCGGGCACCGGCACGCTCTGCGATAAAATTCAGGGCGTTACGGCAGGCGTTGTATTCATGATCGGTGGTGAGCAGCTCATCCCCAGGCTCAAAATGCAGCGAACGCAGCACCGCATTGACGCCGGTTGTCGCATTGGGGATAAATGCCAACTCATCAGTGCCGGCACCCACAAAATTTGCCAGCCGGTTGCGAGCTTCATCTAGCAACGGCTCTAACTCCCGGACAAAAAACCGCACCGGCTCTCGTTCCAGTTGCTCCCGTAGCGTTTTTTGAGCAGCCAGCACGCTTATGGGACAAGCTCCGAATGAACCGTGATTGAGATAAGTCACCGCCGCGTCAAGCGACCATAACTTAGCCCAGCTAGATGGCTCACATTGCAAATTTGCAGATTGGGACATGAATTGATCAAATTTCAAATCTTAGGATCCAGATTTTAGATTAATTGCTAAATCCAAAATCCTCGCATCTAAAATCCAAAATTTTTTAACTCCCCGGGCCGGATTCGAACCAGCGACCAATCGGTTAACAGCCGACCGCTCTACCACTGAGCTACCGAGGAACGCGTTTTTTATAATAACGATACTTTAGGGGATTTGGCAAGTACCTTTATCAACTTTTTTTTGGGGGAGGTCGTGAGCAGTATCTGGATCACGGTCGCCGACCCATCCGCAGCTGTGCTAAACGCTGCTGAGCTACAGGGTCTAAAGAACTCGCTAACAGACGACGAGCCGAAGGCTTCGAGGATTGCTGTTTGCGTCGCACTTGATTGCCTATCGCTTCAATATCATACGCTAGTTGTGGCGCTGACATCCATTCTGCCCCGTAACCTACAACAGTGAGTTGCTGCGCCCGGTCTGATGTGGCCACAATTACCCGCTGTTTCAATTTAGTAAATTCGTGGCGACAGTTGGCACAGATTTTTTCAATGTAGGTATCTGCGGTTTGCCCAAAGCCGGTGTAGTGGACTGATACGTGGCGCGTGATTTCTTCGCGTGTGCTGCCAGTGTCTTGATATTGGGCGTCGAACACAAGGCGAGTCTCAAATCCCTGGAAGGCGCTGTAATTCACTAGAGCTTCAATTAATTCCCTCCGTGCTGACTCCATGCCATCACGATCGCGTGTCTTTGTCAGGTCGGGCCAAATTCCAATGATGTTGTAGCCGTCCACGAGCAGGACTGTCGGCAGTGATGGGGGAGCCATTTTTTTAGGGGTGCAATTTTTTAGTTGGGCATATTTACCTTTTTTTTATATCCTAATCTTGAATTTTTTGCTAAGAGGGACTAAAAAGGGCCTAGGGTTCAGGGGCTAGAATTAAGCTGTGTACAATAAATTGTGAGGCGGCTTCGTACCGGGCGTGCGCTGGAGTTCGCGATGATTTGACCGACGACGCCCGATGACACTTCGATATCTCCTGCTACTGCTTTTACACGTACACGGAGTTCGCGATGATTCGACCGACCACGCCCGATGACACGGCTGCGCTGATTGCCCTGGCCGATGCGACCGGCTTGTTCCGTCCGAATGAACTTGAGGAGCTGGGAGAAATACTGGGCGACTACTTCGGCGGCAACATTGACAGCGATCACTGCTGGATTACCGACGACGACGGTGGGCCGGTAGGGGTCGCGTACTACGCGCCGGCCCCGATGACCGATGGGACGTGGTACGTGTACTTGATCGCCGTACGACCCGACCGCCAGGGGCAAGGACACGGTACGGCACTGCTGCGTTACGTTGAAGAAACGTTGACGGCGCGTGGCGAGCGCATACTGCTGGTGGAAACGTCAGGGCTGGCGAGCTTCGAGGGCACACGGGCGTTCTATCGCAAGTGTGGTTATGACGAAGAAGCGCGGATTCGCGACTTCTACAGAGCGGGCGATGACAAGATTGTTTACCGTAAAGCACTGGTTGCTCAGGGGCAGTGAGCTTGCTCTCCCCTAACAAAGCTCCACCCATCCGGGATTTTGGTGACGCAGTAAACTCAGCTCTAGACTTTTGCCGTTTGGGTTGGGGGCGACGTTAATGATGGGGTCTGAATGACCTGTGAGGGTGGATTTCAATTCCCCAGTCTGCACATCCCACAGTTTTATCGTTTTTTCTGTACTGCCGGTGGCAAGGGTTTGACCATCAGGGCTAATGGCAATTGCTCTGACTGTGCCGGAATGCCCTGGAAGGGTGCTTTTTAGTTCGCCGGTGTCTAGATGCCAAATGTCAATTGTTCCGTCTTGGGAGCCACTGACAAGGGTTTGATCGTCGGGACTAATTGCGATGGAAACGACTGGATCTGTTCGCACCGGCAATATTCGCAGCACTTCGCCGGTGTCTAACGACCAGACTTTCAGTGTTTTGTCAATACTGCCGGTGGCGAGGATTTTGCGATCATAACTAATGGCTATCGGTCTAACTGTGCCGGCGTGTGCTGCTATCCTGCGCTGTAGCTTGCCGGTTTCTAAATTCCAAATTTTTAGTGACCCGTCGTAACCGCCACTAATCAGGATTTGCCGGTCTGCGCTGATGGTAATGGCACTTACGCCGCTACTATGGCCGGCAAGGGAATGACGCAGCGATCCTGTTCCCGCATGACATTGATAAAGCTTTTTGTCTGTGCTGCCACTGGCGAGGATTTGCCCGCCTCCGCCAGTAGCGAGCGGATAAAATGACCAAGACTGCCCAGAGAGCGCTGCTTGCAATTCTTTGTTATTCAACTGCCACAGCTTAATGCTGCCGTCATAATTGCTACTAGCAAGGATTTCTCCATCTGCGCTAATCGCAAAGGGATAGACATAGTTGGAGCTGCCGGTGAGAATATGTAACCCGTCGCTGAAGCTTGGTTCTGTTTTGAAAGATTCTAAATAGCTGCGTAAGCCTCCTGCATAAAGCAGGTCGGCGATTCCCAGGTTGGCTTGGCCCTGCCGAATTGCAATGGTATTTGTGGGGGCAAAACCGGCCACAATTGCGTGATAGATTTGCCGGTCTTCACTGACTTCTTCTTGAAGCAAAATGCAGACTATGGCAACATTTTGCTTAATTTCTTCAACGTAGATAGGCCATCGAACAGAATCTATGTTGCCGTATTCCGTTTTGACCTGGATGCCAAGGTTTGAGTCAAAAAGCAGCGTAAAATCGACAGAATCTTTCGTTTTTTGGTATTTTAGTGGATCTATTTCGAGTGCCAAACCTTCTAAATAGGTAGCAACTACTGCTTGACCCAACTGTCTTTTTAAAAAGCTATGTATTATATCAGAAACTGGAGAGTGCTGCTCGATATTTACGGCTGTCTGCCGGCAAAAGTCTCGAATTTTTGTCAACTTCTCGCCTGAGAGAACCATCAATTCACTGTGGCACCCTCTGGTTTGAGAGTGCAATAGATTTGCCGCATCTGACTTCAGCCTTTTAATAAAATCAGCTTGTTGGAATTTCAGGGGAGTTGTCCAGTCCATGTCCAGCTTCTATGAATCTCCCATGATTCTACATAGCTAGAAGCGAATCAGCGTAGCTTGTTTCCAGGGAGAGTGCTGAATTCTGGACTTTTCTACTAATCTGATATCTTATAGCTTTCTGAATTATAGGGAGCTTCCCACCTTTGCACCTTCTTCAGCAGAGATGAGTTTAGGAACAGATCTCCACAAAAAATTATCAATTTAGGGGAGATAAAGCCGGCAAGATGTCCACCTCACAGATAAACACAGATATTCCGCCGACTCATATCTATGTTTATTTCGGGTTGAAATCAAGTTTATTGCCGTGCGCGTGAGATTGCTAAAAGTTAGTGAGTTGCAACGCTCGAGAATATTAACATTTCTCTTCTAGCAAGAAGCAGTAAAGTAAGGCTGTATTCTGTGTCAATTTTGAATATTACAGATTCAAAGGTTAACCGATGGTTAAATTTTATCCAAGGGTTTATCCTGAGCTTCCTTGCTAATAAAACCTGTGAAGATGAGCGACTGCTTTTTTTTCAGGCAGCAGTTGCTTTTTCGTGATTCAGGGTGCCAATATGGGCATCGGCAGTTTAATAATTTGTGTTATAGGTTGTGAATAGTTGATTCCGCTTGTTTCAGCCTCAAGCACAAATCCGAATCATCAGTGCCGGCAATGGTTTCTAAATTAGTAAGGCGTTCTTCGGGCTGCTGTAACTGATTTTCCGGCAAAGTATTATGAGATTTTTTATCACAATGCCATAAAACGGCAGTGCCGGCAGCCCTATTTGTGATGACGCCAATGGGTAAAACCGCCTCACCGTTAATAACCGCTGGAAGCGGAATACAAATTCCTAGTATTTTAGTGGGAAGCATCCAAGTTATTGAAGTCGCTGAGACTCATACATTTTTGAAGTTGTTTGAGTCTTTTTTCCATTGTTTAGATATAAATTTCTGCTTCTCTAATTGCTCTCATTTTTTATTTTGCTGGCTAGATACTAAAGATGACTTCCTGCCGGCAGGTTCACCCAGTCGGGGGAAGTATTATTGCCCCAGAAGCGGAATTTAGCTGGCTATGTTGGGTGTCTGTGATCGTGATCGCAAGATAGATAAGAAAATGTAAACCCTTGAATGAGAAGGCTTGTAGCTTATGTAAAGAAATGTAACAGAGTTTTTATAAAAATATATTGCACAGTCTTGATTTACTTGTTAGGGTGTGCATAGGGCTGATTCTGGTAGATACTTGTATCGAGGAGATGTGCTATTTATGCTCTACATCAACCCTGCCCACTTAGTAAGGAATTAATTCCTGGTATGACTGAAAGATGTTTCTCCAAACACTCTGCTTCAACGTTCTTCAAGAACGTTAGAGAAATATCTTAATAGCTTTAAAAACGCTGGAGGATACGCTGTGCCGTTACTAAATCATATCCTTTGCGTTTTGCCGGCTCAATCCAGGCTTTTCTGGAGTATTCCTGATAACAATTTTTCAGATTCGTCTAGAAAATCCGGTTCTACTGTGAGTTTCTGAGAAATATCAGGTTCTGAAAGGTTTAGTTCCACGAATCATGCAATGACTGGTCATTGTTTGTGTCTTTGATTGCCGAGGGTTTTGGATGCGAAATTTTGACCCTGAGCAAGCATGAAAATTGCAACAGTGACTTCTCAACTCTGGAGATTTTAATTATGAACGTTCATGGAAAAACAGCTCTAATTACAGGCGCTTCCCGTGGAATAGGGCGAGAGATCGCTCTAGAATTAGCGCAACAAGGAACGAAGCGGTTGTTATTAGTGGCGCGGGATCACGAAAGATTAGCTGAAGTCGCCAATGAAATTAAGGCATTGGGTGCAGAAGCGATTATTTTGGCTTTGGATTTAGCACAGCCGGTGGAGGTGAATATTGCCATTGCCAAAGCTTGGCGGAATCACGGTCCTATTCAACTTTTAGTGAACTGTGCCGGTGTCGCCCATCAAGCGCCTTTCTTGAAAACTAAGTTGCCAAATGTGCAGCAAGAAATTGCGATTAATTTGATGGGAATGTATACGATGACGCGTCTGGTTGCGCGGCGCATGGCAACGCAACGGGAAGGCACAATTGTGAATGTTTCCAGTTTGATGGGTAAGGTGGCAGCACCGACGATGACAACTTATTCTGCGACAAAGTTTGCAATTTTAGGGTTTACGCAAGCATTACGCGGCGAGTTAGCGCAATATAATATCCGGGTCATTGCTTTGCTACCCTCTTTAACGGATACGGATATGGCGCGAGATTTGCAGTGGTTTCGCTGGGTGGTGCCAACAACTCCCCAAAAGGTAGCCCAAGCATTGATTACCGGCTTGCGAAAGAATTCCCCCGAAATTCTAGTTGGTTGGCAAAGTCATTTAGCTGTCTTGGGCAATCGCATTGCGCCTTGGTTCTTGGAAAGGGTTTTATTGATGGCTGCACCGATGTCTAGAGATAGCCGAAAGCGCTATCACAAACTCCGAGAGGCTGACGCGATTTCACGTTAGAATCGTTTAATAAATAGGGAGTGTGGAGGGGTTTGAGCGTTGCTTATTGCTTTTCCACCTCCCTATTATTAGATTTTGGATGAATTTTCTGAGCCGGCACTGCCGATAGTTACAAAAACTGTTAATCGATCCGAGTGAACTTAAATTAGTCTCATCAAGTTAGGATGAGCAGACTTTCCTTTTCAGATTTCAAGTTAAGATGAATTGCGAATAAGGAAATATTAACAGTGAGTCAGAATCGTCAAATATTAGATGATATTGCTAAGTTCGTTCAGGAAATCGTCAATGCTGAAACAGCCGTCGTAGTGCTGGCGGAGTCTGAGGGAGAATTTGTTTATTTTGCGGCGGCAGTAGGCAAATATGCTGAGGCGATAGTGGACAAAAGAAATACGTCTGCAAATTCGGGTTTGTGTGGCGTTGCGTTTCAGGGTAAGGTGCCGGTTTTAGTTTGCAAAACTGAGGGGGATAGCCGAGTTCGGCAGGATTATGCGAAAGCGATGGGGATTAAAACTGCTTTAGCAGTGCCGGTTATTTATGAGGATAAACTTTTGGGTGCGCTGATGGCGTTAAATCGCACGGATGGCAGTGAATTTGATGAAGAGGCAGAGAAAGTTTTAGCCGGCTACGCTGCTGAAGTGGGTCCTGTGGTTTTGCAATTTTGCATTAGTTGAAAATAGAATGTCGGCTACAATTTTACGGGGTCAATAGTTTTTGAAGAAGAAGCCGGCATAGTTCAGAGCGACCGCAATTGCCAGCGCATTTACAGCCGCCCTTTTTCCGCTTTCTTGACGTTTCCTTATCTCACGTCATAACCAAACAAATTTGGATTAACTTCATCTAGCTTTAAATCCGCTAAACCATATTCAGCCCACCGGCGCTCAACCATCGCCGCCACATCCGGATCGGACTCTAAAGGTTCGCCCCATTCATGCTGAGTTTCCGGCGGAATCTTCGTCGTTGCATCAATTCCCATCCGTCCCCCTAATCCAATCTTTTCACTAGCAAAATCCAAGGTATCAAATGGCGTCTCTGGCAGAATAAAAACATCTCGCACCGGGTCAACTTTTGAACTAATTGCCCACACCACTTGACGCGGATCACGAATGTTGATATCTTTATCGACAACAATTACAAACTTCGTGTAAGTAAATTGCGGTAAAGCACTCCAAAATGCCAAAGCTGCCCGCCGAGCTTGACCCGGATATGCCTTATCAATGGAGATAATTGCTGCTTTATAACTCAGTGCTTCCATTGGTAAGAAAAAGTCAACAATTTCTGACACTTGCTGCCGCAAAATAGGTGTATAAATTCGATTCAGCGCAATTGCCATCATCGCCTCTTCTTTCGGGGGACGCCCACTAAACGTCGTTAGATAAATCGGATTTTTGCGATGCGTCATGCAGTGGAAGTGAATCACCGGCGAATCTTCTACGCCGCCGTAATAACCCATGTGATCCCCAAAAGGCCCATCGGGCAGCACCTCCCCAGGCGTAATCGTCCCTTCTAAGACAAATTCCGAGTCTGCCGGCACCTCCAAATCCACCGTCTTACACTTCGCCAGATTCACCCCAGAACCGCCGTAAAGCCCCGCAAACAGCCATTCTGAGAGGTCTACTGGAATCGGGGTTGCAGCCGCCATGATAATCATGGGGTCAACACCCAAGGCAATTGCCACCTCCAATTTCTTCCCCCGTTCCGCCGCTTTCCGCAAATGTCGCGCCCCACCCCGAACCGACAGCCAGTGTACCGTCATCGTATTGCGAGATTGCAGCTGCAGCCGGTAAACCCCCACATTAGGCGTTCCCGTCTCGCAATCTTTAGTAATCACCAGTCCCAGCGTGACAATCTTGCCGGCATCCCCCATATAAGGGCGAATCATCGGAATTTTCGTCAAATCTACGGCTTCCCCTTCAAGCACTACCTGATGACACGGCGGGAAAAAATCGCGCCCCGGTTTCGCCTTGAGTACATCAAATAGCACCTTGCCAAACTCGACTGCTTGGGAAATTTTCTTCGGCGGTTTCGGCTGCTGTAGCAGCGCCAGCTTTTTGCCCAATTCCTCCAATTCTGCCGGTTTTTCCATATTCATTGCCCAGCAAACCCGTTCCTCGGTTCCCAGCAGGTTGATCGCCACCGGATACGCTGCGCCTTTAACATTCTCAAACAGCAGCGCCGGCCCGCCTGCTTGCAACATCCGGTTAGAAATCTCTGCAATTTCTAAATTAGGGTCAACTAAGGCATTAATTCGCCGCAGTTGTCCCCGTTCTTCTAAAATTTTGATGAACCCACGTAAATCTCTTGCCATGATTAAGATGTGTAAATCTCCGTCTCTTATTATGGGCTGAGACTCCACTCCATGTTGTAATAGCTATGCTAGATGACTCGCGTTTAAAGCCGGTGAACCGTTCTGCTGTTATCCAATCCATCAGCCGCTATGTCTACCAGGTCATTTTTTCCACCTATCAGAATCATCCTGAATGGCTGAATGAAAAATTTAGGGATCAGCCCTGGCACAATCAAAAGTTTCAAGATAAATTAATCACAAAATTAGTTGAAAAATTCAGTGGTACAGAAAACAAAGATGAATTAATTGTCAAAACGATTAAAATTTTTCATAATTTTCTGCTTCCTGGCTTTTTTGTGTCTTCAAATTTTAGTCAAGTCATGGATAATCTTCGTCACATTACCCAGACAGAAAGCGCTAGTTCCGGGAATCGAGTAGATGGATCGAAGCCGGCAGGAAATTCCGTCAGAGTTGCGACTGAATCAAGCAACTCTGCAATGGCGATTCTGCTACTTGATGCCGAGAATTTATCGCTAAATGTTGAAACAGAAACTTTCCTAGCCGGCTGCTGTACTTATCCGATCCGGATTAAAATTGCCTTTGCAAATTGGCGTAGTATGGGTAAGCAAGATACTGAATATCACGGACGTAGTTATGAACTCATTCACGTCCCAGCTTCTAAAGATAGCGCTGATATAAAAATGGCGACTGTGGGGGCCTCAATTTTCTTGCATTATCCAACTGCAAAGGAAGTATTAATTTGTTCTTCAGATAAGGCATTACTGCATCTTCGCAACACATTACAAGCCCAAGGATTAACCGTTTATCTCGTTCGCAAACAGGGAGAAACTATCACTTTTGTCAACAGTATAACCGGCCACACGCAAACCCACACAATCAAACCGATCCCGGCAATCGATCAATTTATTAACCAAATTAAGGATTTACTCGGAGAAGAGCAAAAAAATACTTCTAATCAATGGGTGAAACTTTCGCGAATCTCACAACTTTATCAAGTTAAATATAAAACTGAAATTAGTCAAGTGGTGGCCGGCCACTTACCTGGGAAAAAAGTCCAAGATTTTTTTATGAATTATCCCACTGATTTTGTACTGCATCAGCCGGCAGAAAAATCGGAATTCTATGTAACTTTATTTCAGCCGCCTCCTTTGCCTGCTGTGCTTGAAACTCAAACATCTATCCAGCTTACGGGGAAAGTTCAGCCTCAACTCCCCTCAAATATTACTTCCAAAGCAGACCTGGAACAAGCACTCGTAAAAATTGTCATCGCCTTAACCGCTAAATCTCCGGGAAGTGACGTTTCGATCTCAAATGTAGGCAGTGAATTTCATAAGCAATACGGTCAACCGATTACTCAGGTAATGGCAAGCTTACAATTAGGCAGTAAACTCCCTAAATTTTTGCTCTCGTGTAATAGTTTTAAATTAAAAAATGCGGGAAAGCAGTATTTAGTTAGCCTTTCGCAAATTTAATTTAAATTTAAATAATACAATTTAGATTTATTTTTTATAAAGTTATTTTTTTATATAAATCACAGATGGACGCAAGTAATTTATCAGTTTCTTGATTAGTGTTATAAATTTATTATGACAAAATAATAAAATATAAGGTCAATTTAAATTAGCCCTAAATACCACTTTAACTGCTTGTTTTTAGCCTTGCATCTATCAACGGAATGATTTATAGTCGGCTTGCAGTTTATCATTTCAAATAACCTTAAAGAGCCACAAAAATACTTTTTTCTGTGTATTATGGCTACAGTCATAAACAAATATAAAAAGCTATGCAAGACAAAGTCGTTGTCGTTGTTGGAGCCACCGGCGGCATCGGTTCAGCAGTCACGCGCCAGCTAGCCAAAGCCGGCGCACAGCTTGTACTCGCCGCCAGAAATAGTTCGCGCTTAGATGCGTTGGCAGCGGAATTACTCTCGCCGATGCAAGTGATGCCAGTGCCTTGTGACATTACCGATCCCCTGCAAGTTGATAGAGTGATGAAAAAAGCAGTGGGCCAATTCGGTCACATAGACGCTTTGGTTAATGCAGCTGGTGCCGGCATCTTAAAACCGGGCCACCAAATTGAGCCGGCAGAACTCAACGCAATGATAGATGTTAACCTCAAAGGCAGTTTCTACACTACTCAAGCAGCCGCACAGCACATGAAAGAACGGCAGTCGGGTCATATTTGCAATGTGGTGGGAATTTTAGGCAAGCATTCGATGGCAATGGCATCGGCTTACTGCGCTTCCAAATTTGGGGTTGTTGGGTTCAGCAAGTGCATGGCAGATGAACTCAAGCGCTTTGGCATCAAATTCACACTGCTGTACTTTGGCGGCGTCGATACTCCTTTCTGGGATGACATTACCTTAAAAGTAGACCGGAAAAAAATGCTGAGTGCTGAAACGGCTGCCGGTGCGATTGTTTATGCGCTGTCTGCTGAGCCGCAAGCGGTGCCAATGGAGATTAATATTCAGCCAGAAAGTCACCTATTCTTTTAAACAGTATTGACTGATATCAGCCTTGGCTGACGATGAGTGCCCTAAACTTCTAGAAAGCCACTTAGCTGATGGCTAAATGTTGACTTTTGAGTGCAGCTTAAATTAGCAAATAGCAAAGTTCAACAAATTTATTTCACCGTTCCAGCGAATTCAGTTTATCTTCATGCAGATTGACCACGTTCACTTCTACGTTGAAGATGCAGCAGCGTCACAAGACTGGTTTGTAAACCAGCTGGGTTTTCAAGCCGTCGCCAGTTTCACCGGCAGCCACACCCGCACCGAAATTGTTAAAAATGGGCCAGTTTACTTTTTTCTATCTTCACCCTTGACAGCGTCCAGTCCAGCCGGCCAATTTCTTCAACAACATCCAGACGGTATCGCCGATGTCGCGTTTCGCGTGCAAAACATTGACTCGGTGATGAGGAAAGCTATCGCTGCCGGCGCTCAAGTCCTGCAGCCGATGCGGCAGCAGCCGCTAAATCGAGGGCATCTGAAGTGGAGTCAAATTGCCGGTTGGGGCGACCTAAAACATACTTTAATCGAAGCGACAGATCTACAGGAAGACGATGTTTGTAACTTTTTGGGGCGAAAGAGTGCGGCGGCTATGGGGAATGTCGAATTCACCCTTCACGCCCACTCAAAAGTCAAAACTCAAGACTTAGCACTTCAACTCACCGGCATCGATCATGTGGTGCTTAACGTGGCTGCCGGTGACTTAAAGCGTGCCGTTGCCTGGTATGAGAAAACTTTGGGATTTCAGCCGCAGCAGGCATTTGCAATACAAACAGAACGTTCGGGATTGCACTCTCAGGTAATGGTTCACGCCGATGGAGTCGTACAGTTGCCGATTAATGAACCGACTTCACCCAATTCCCAAATTCAAGAATTTCTGGACATTAATCGAGGTTCAGGAATCCAGCACATCGCCTTACGCACCGGCAATATTGTCCCTTTAGTCGAGCAGTTGCGCCACAAGGGTTTGCCATTTATCCAAGTTCCGCCAACTTACTACACCCAATTGCGATGCCGGCATAAAGTTCATCTGGCGGAAGCGGAATGGGAGGAAATTGAGCGCAGCCGAGTTTTAGTGGACTGGCATGAAGAGACACCCGACGCCCTGCTATTACAGATATTCACCCAGCCCATTTTTGGTCAACCCACGTTCTTTTTTGAGCTGATTGAGCGCCGGTTACACGCCAGAGGGTTTGGGGAAGGCAACTTTCGGGCCTTATTTGAAGCGATCGAACAAGAACAGCTCAAACGAAGCAGCCGAAATGAGAAATTCCTTCACCACACCCAACAGCAAAACTGAGCTAGAATTTATGCTTTTCAAATTGCTGAGATGCAAGTAGGGTGCTTGATAGTCGTGCACCCCACTTTTCTCGTTCGTTTTTGCCGGTTAAAACCACAGCTAGACAATCTAAACCCAGGGCTGGATACTTTGCTTGTCTAGCCGCATTAGGGTGGCGTTGCAAAGCAATATTTTATTCGCCCAAATGCTTAACTTGACACGAATGTATGGGAACCGCCCCCATATAAAGAAGTGAGCGGTGTTCAAAGCTAGCGCAAAAAGCTGCTGACTAACCAGAGGACGATAAACGTCACCAAGGTGATGAACTTCTCCTCTGTCAAACCAATTGCACCAATTTGCGAAAGCAGTCCCCCTAAGACCAAACCAAAAACCAAGCCGGTGATCGTCAGCAATACAGCGCGACCGAATCGGTTTTCCTTACGATTAAGAAAATAGAGCGTTGCCCCCACACCCAAAGCCAGAGCAAGTTGCAGTAAAGATGCACTGGCTGCTGCGGTGACGCTGAGGACACTCAACGCGGCAAACAACCCAGCCGGCCATAAAATATCTTTTCGGCTGGGCGTATCAATGAACTTTTGCAACCAAGCAGGACCCTGCTTCGCGGGTGCCGGCGCGGGCTTAGGTGGCGCTTGGGCTAATTTTTCTGGAAAACGAATGCCTTCCGGAACCTTGATTTTGCCTTCTTGACGCTGCCGCAACCGATCCATCAGGATGGCATCATAAGCCGCTTCAATCATTTCCACACGCTTACGATCCCCGCCGCACTGCTGTACCAGTTGATTGCGTGCTTCTTGGATTTCGTCAAACGTCGCGTTTTCTGTAACCCCTAGCGTTTCGTAGTGACTTTGCTCACTCATTATCCAATAGACCTCCCTCCCCTTCAACTTAGCTTAGCCTGATATCTGCCTACAAGTTTTGCATTCAGCAAAGACTCTTTAAATGACGTTATTGTTACAAGACGCTGTAATTTTTTAATTTAAATTAATAGAATTCTTTCTCCTTTACTATCGCGATTGGAAGTCGCTGCTAGGAATTAGCCACTTCCCCACTTGACAGCCCTGTATTATACCGCTTGCTTAAATATAGCGGTTCTCACTCCCATTCATCCGCCACAGGAGGGGATCAATAGATGATTGCGTATTGCTTCTCTACAGCGTTTCAAAAGATGTGGCGCACCAAATTGAGAATCGCGATACTGCTAAGAATGAGTCTGAGAGGGAATGAAGCGCTATAGATAACGCTTAATCGGGTGGCCGGCAGCAATGAAAAACCGGCAGGCCAATCAGGAAGTTGTCCTAATTGAGAAGAAACCCGCCGGCTCAGTAAAAGTCACATCCCGATTTGAGTTACACACCACACTCCGCACAGCTTTCTGGTTACTGCTGTTAATCTTGATGGCACTTATATTGTTTGAATACAACACGTTTAGGCGAGGTTCAGGATCGCTGAGATTGAACCGGCCTATTTGTTTGTCGGCTCAATGCTGACAATCCCCGACCACTGCACCTTTTTCAAGTTGTCCCGCCGATAGGAAAAAAAGTATTCGGGGAATTGGTAAGTGCAATAAGGTGCGATCGCCACTTGCTCAGCGGTAATTCCCAACTGCTCCAGTTGCAGTGAAATCGTCCGCCGCACATCCAAGCGCACCCGTCCTGGCTCAGGATCTTCTAAAATCGGCGGATTTGGCAGCCGGTGTAGGGTAGACAGCACGGAGCTTACACCCTCACTTGGGACAACTGTGGCTCCCACCTCAGTCGCTACCTCCTCAGAAACTTGGTAAACCTCACCGGCGATCGCAGGACCCATCGCCACACGCAACTGATGCAATTGGCTGCCTTCCTCCTGAAGTCTGGCAATCGCTTGCGGCACAATTTTAGCCGCCGTCCCGCGCCAGCCGGCATGAACAGCCGCCACTTGACCTGTTTGCGAGTCAGCAATCAGCAGCGGCGTGCAATCCGCACTACAAACCCACACCGCCTGCTGCGAGTTTTGCGTCGCTAATCCATCCGCCTCGAAAAAATTCTGGGGTTCAGTTTCCGCTTGCGTTGCAGCGCTTTCCCCCTCAAGAGATTCTACTCTAACAACAGACACCGGCATCACTTCACCCGTTTTCAAAATAGTGTTGCCATGTACCTGTTTCACCCGGTAAACCTCAGCGGATGGCCGCAGCGCTGCCACCAGTTCCTCTGGCGATTGTGGCCAAAACTGGTGGGTAAAAAAACCGTGTGGCCATTGCTCCAAAAGGCTACAGGTTAGATAAGACCGTCCGTTCCAAGTGCGCCAATTCCAACTATACATAAGAATTTTTAGCGATTTAGATTTTAGATTTTAAACTTATCTCAAAATCCAAAATTGATCCGCCAGCTAATCGATTTTTGTGCTAACTTAGCCCTCAGTCTATCAACTTGACAGCTACTGTGGGATTTAGTCAAGAGCGCTTGGAGACAGCCCTCGAGTCAACTTTAAGACTTGGATGTGAGCAGACACCGTTTACCGTCCATATTTTTAACCAGCTGGTCTCAACAAACCAGACGCTCTGGGAGTTAATTGATCAGGGTGCCGGTGCGGGAACTGTTGCAATTGCTAGTCAGCAAACCGCTGGACGCGGTCAATGGGGCCGGCAGTGGCAGTCTCAACCGGGGGGATTGTATCTATCTCTGGCGATTGAGCCAAGGTTGCCGGCTTCCCATAGCGCTCAGCTAACCCTATGCAGTGCTTGGGGCATTGCAGCCGCTTTAAGAGAATGGGGCATTCCCGTCTCGCTCAAATGGCCCAATGACTTAATCCTGGCGGAACGCAAATTAGGGGGCATCCTGACCGAAACTCGCGTGCATCAGGGGAAAATTGCGAAAGCGGTTGTGGGTGTGGGGATTAACTGGGCCAACGAAGTTCCTGAAACCGGCATTAATCTACAATCTTTCTGTACTGAGAAAGTGTTCCCTTCCATTGCATCGCTGGAAATGCTGGCCGCTATCACCCTGCGAGGGTTGGCGTCCGGATACCAGTTTTTAGCCGAGAAGGGGATAGCAGAGTTGGTGCCGGCTTACTGTGCACTTTTGACAAGCCTGGGCGAGCCGGTTGTCGTAGAGGGGCGTCAGGGAGTTGTCGTGGGGGTCTCTTCTCAGGGTGAACTACAAGTCCGCTTCCATGCCGATCCAGTCGGCTCAGAAATTTGTCTCCAGCCTGGAACAATCGCTTTGGGCTACAAATTAAGTGTATAACTCCCTTATCAGGATAAAATTATCGATGCCCCTCTTCCTGCTTCCGACAGATATTCTTTTACAGGGAAGGAAGAAGTATCAGGGTGGGCCGCATTAAGGGTGTCATGGCCAATCACTAAGGCACCAAAAACACCAAAAAGCGATCTACTCACACCAGTTATCAGTGAATTATCTATCTATCAGCAATTTGTCCGCTTGTCTAAGTGACAGATGAGTTAGGGCAAATAAAACCAGTTCATTACACAAACAGTGTTTCTCAGATTCGTGTGGGGATGTTATGCAGCAACGTTCAGCAAAGCCGGGTTCTAATCATACCCCGCTAGTACGGGTAATGAGTTGGATTAGCAGTATTGGAATGCTCAGCAGCGGCATGGTGTGGGCGCAAGGCCAGACAGTACCGGATGCGGCAATTGATAAAACTGCTTATGAAACGCCCGTCAGTTTGGAAATCGCGCCGGTGGAGCCGGCACCTGTGGCGCTTGAAACCGCTCCCTCTATAGAAGTTCCTGAAACAATTCCTCAGTGGGTGCAACCGGCTCCAGCCGCCCCAGAACCCGTTCCTGTAGAGGCGATGGCACCCGAACCGGCACCCCTTGCTGCCGATCCCGTGCCACCGCCTGCTGCCCCGGAACCAGCACCCCTGGCGGTGGAAATAGAACCCCCTCCAGTGCCGGTGGAGGCGCAAACGCCAACGGCTTCAGAGCTGTTAATGCCAAAAGAACAGCCTCAGGTGGCAACGGAACCCATCCCTTTGCCAAATTCAATTGCCCTGCCAGAAACTTCGCCCGCTTCTGCGCCTACAAAAACTCAAGCTCCTATTGATTACAGTAATGTTTATATTGACCCCACCAGCTACAGCCTTGGGGCAACAAAAACTTACGAAGAACCCAATTCAGTGGTTTTGTCTGAACGCTCGACCGGCTGTGAAGCGGTTTTAGGGAAAGGGCAAGGGGTGTCGGGCAACTTGTGTGACAACGCCACTCAAGCACAGTCTCCACCGACAACTGATTCTTTGATTCTTCCACCGCCACCGCCTCCCGTTGCAGATTTGCCGGCTGCCATAAATGGGGGGACTTTACCGAGTCTGGAGGCGCAGCCTTACGTTCCCCCGCAGCCGGTGCAGCCTTACGCGCAGACTGTCCCGGTGCCAGAGTATATTCAGCCTGTGGCGACGCAGCCTTATGCTCCCTCACAGCCGGCGCAACGCTATGCTCAACCTGTGCCGGCGCAACGCTATGCTCAACCTGTGCCGGCGCAACGCTATGCAGAGATTGAACAAGCGCCAGTGGAAGAGCTTCAGCCGGTCTCGGTTGGAGTCTTTGAGGTTACGTCCAGTGGCGTTAGTGTTGGCAATGTCGCGCCTCCCAGCGCGGGTGGGTACTACTACAATCCCTCATCGCCGCGCCTTCTCGGCTTACCGGGTAATGGCAATACCAGCCTGCTCTTCCCGCTGAGTATGCCGGCTCCAATTACTTCAGCGTTTGGATGGCGAATTCATCCGATTTCTGGCGGGAGTAGTTTCCACGCCGGCACGGATATCGGAGCCCCAATGGGAGCGCCGGTTTTAGCGGCGCTGACAGGTAAAGTAGAAATCGCAGACTATCTGGGCGGCTACGGTTTAGCGGTGATCTTAAAACACAATCAGGGCACAGAAGAAACCCTCTACGGCCACCTCTCACAAATTTTAGTCAAACCAGGAGATGTGGTGGAGCAGGGATCGGTGATCGGCCAAGTCGGCAGCACCGGCAACTCGACCGGCCCGCACCTCCACTTTGAATTCCGCCAGCTAACGGCAAAGGGTTGGGAGACCCTTGACCCCGGCGCTCAGCTAGAGTACGCCTTGGCTCGGCTCGTTAAAGCCGTAGAAACGGCTCAATCCGCTCCCAAGCCAACGGCGCAAGTAGCTCCCAAACCAACGGCTCCATCCGCTCCTCAACCGGGAGCTAGCTAAAGGTTAAGAGAGAATTCTCGCTCCCAGGTTCAGCCTGGGAGGCTTTTCTAAAATCACGTCCTGAACTACAAGTTAGGTTATTTGTCAACTTGCAAAGCAAAGGAGCGGGGTCAATTAAAGAAATCCATGCTCAGCTAAAAATGCCGGTGAGATTTCATCCCAGCCATTATCTGTAGCGGGTGACTCTAGCGCCGGCATTTCGGCTGAAGATTGATTTGAGCCAGAACCAAGAAACTTTTCCACGTATTTGCCTAAAATATCCCCCTCTAAATTCACCAAGCTACCGGGTTTGAGGTATTGCAGGTTGGTTTCGGCAAAGCTGTGGGGAATGACGGCAACTTTAAACCAGCTGCCGGCACGGTCACAATCTGCCACGGTTAAGCTGACACCATTAACGGCGATACTCCCTTTCGGGACAATGTAACGAGCAATTTGTCCTGCCGGCACGGTAAAACTCATTTCCCAAGAAGTCGCAGTTTGCACCGACTCTTGCAGACAGCCGGTGCCATCCACATGGCCGGTGACGAAATGGCCCCCTAGCTTGCTTCCTACCCGCAGTGACGTTTCTAAATTAACAAAAGCGTTACTGAGCTGCTGATGTCCTAGCGTGGTGCGGCGAAGGGTTTCAGGCGACGCCATCGCCACAAAACCTCGCTGTAAAATTTCCACCACTGTCAAACAAACGCCATCAACAGCAACGCTGTCTCCAAGGGCCAAATCTTGCAAAATTACGCTGGAACCAGCAGAGGCGCATAAAACTTGCAATTGCTGGGAACCCAGGTAATTAATCGTGCCTAATGCTTGAATGAGTCCTGTAAACACGGTTTTTAAGAAAATTTGAGTTTAACGTGCGTTTTTAACCGAATGATAAAATGCCGGCAGCGATCCCGCCTCCTTCCAGTGTCAACTTTTTTGGCAAATTCTGGGAGCAGTGATTGTCGATTGGGGTAAAGATCAGGGCATACTGGAAAGCAGGGAGTCTATCGAGCGGCTAAGCGGCTAATGCCGGTGCCCATCTTTTTGATGGAGTTACCCCTTTATTCTTGTTTAACTATATCGACCTTAAATCAGTTACTTTTTATTATTGATTGGATGTTCAAGCGGTTGATTTTGTGGCATAAAAAGCCCGTTGATTTACGCCTAGCTCGTTCCTATCCTTTGCCGACAGTGTTCTAAGAGGCTGAGCAGATGATTGAGATGAAAGTCGCTGGAATTGCACTGGATGCAGCAACCCGCAGCCCAATAGTGCTGCTGAGAGATGCTGCGGAGCGACGTGCGCTTCCGATTTATATTGGTCAAGACCAGGCAAAGGCAATTATCAGTGCGCTGGAAAACCAAACGCCTCCCCGGCCCCTAACCCATGACCTGATGGCCAATATTCTAGAAGAATGGAATTTGACATTAGAGCGGGTGATCATCCATTCGCTACAGGACAATACATTCTATGCAGTGCTGACGGTTCGCCACGGGGAAGTCAAAAAAGAAATTGATGCACGTCCTAGTGATGCGATCGCTCTGGCTTTGCGGACTAATACCCCGATTTGGGTGATGGAAGAAGTAATTGCTGACGCCTCTATTCCCGTTGATCGAGACGCAGACGAAGCAGAACGGCAAGCTTTCCGAGCGTTTATTTCTAACTTAAGTCCAGAAGATTTTATCCAACGCGGGCCTTTTAGCAGTGGCGAAACCTCCTAGGGGCATAGCATCAGCGCACAAAGTCTCTGGGCTGAAGGCAAATACTTATCCGCTCATGCTTCGCCCTCCGGGCTGCGTTTAACTCAGCACTCAGCACTCAAGACTCAGCACTGACGATGCACTATCACCGGCTTGGTAAAACAAATCTGTACCTGTCAGTGTTTTCTTTAGGAACCATGCGCTATTTGGCTTCCCCAGAAAACGCTGTAGCGACAGTGCGACAAGCGGTTGCCTTGGGAATTAATCACTTAGAAACCGCCAGGGGATATGGCAAAAGTGAGGAGTATCTGGGGGCGGCATTAGCGGAGATGCCGGCAAAACGTGAGCATTTGTATATCACCACTAAAATCCCTCCCACCCAGGATGCCGGTGAGATGTGCCGGTGTATTGATGAATCCTTAGACCGGCTGGGTGTAGAGTGGGTGGATTGTTTGGCGATTCATGGGATCAATACGCCCCAGCATTTGGAGTGGGTGCTAGCTGCCGCCGGCTGTATGCAAGCAGTGCAGCAGGCAGTTGCAGCCGGCAAAGTGCGACACGTTGGCTTTTCGACGCATGGCCCACTTGAAGTAATTTTAGCTGCCATTAATTCAGATTTATTTGAATTCGTCAATCTGCATTATTACTATTTTTTCCAGCGCAACGCACCCGCAGTGGAATTGGCTTATCAAAAAGACATGGGTGTGTTGATTATTTCGCCGGCAGATAAGGGCGGCCAACTTTATACGCCCCCGGCAGCCTTAGAGCAGTTGTGCCATCCCTTTTCGCCGTTAGAGTTAAATTATCGATTTTTATTGAGCGATCCCCGCGTCACCACTCTCAGTCTAGGTGCCGCCAATCCAGAGGAATTGGAATGGCCACTGAGCGTTGCTGACCGAGATGAACCCTTAATGCCGGCGGAAATAGAAGTATTTAAGCGTCTGGAAAGTCACGCGGTAACTGCTTTGGGTATAGACAAGTGTAGTCAGTGCTATGCCTGCTTACCTTGTCCGGAAAATATTAATATTCCAGAAGTGTTGAGACTGCGGAATTTGGCAGTTGCATACAAGATGAGCGAGTATGGGAAGTATCGCTACGGAATGTTTGAAAATGCCGGCCACTGGTTTCCCGGTATGAAGGGCAGCCGGTGTACTGAGTGTGGCGACTGTTTGCCGCGCTGTCCAGAAGAGCTAGACATTCCAGCCTTGCTGCAAGATACTCATCAGCGCCTTAAAGGGCCGGAGGGCCGCCGGCTTTGGGGTTAGGGAGATTTAGTTTAATCAAATTTTGTTCGGGTTAGGCTGTTTGACCTTGGAATTGTTGGAAGTTTTTTTTAACCACAGATAAACATAGATGGGTTAAAGACTGGGGGTTATAAAAATTGGTATTTGGGGATTTTCACAAGCAGTTTACTCGTCATAGTCTGTGGAGATTCTTGGGAAACTACGGATTTTTGATTTTTATGAAAATTGTTAAGCCCAAATCGCAACCCGCAAATGGGTTATTGTCGTTACTGATCTTGTGTATGAGTGCAAGCGTTACGCCGGCAGCACTCACTCAAACAGCCGTCACCGAGGGTGAAGAGATACCTCTGGCACAAATTATCCAAAAACAATGTGCTGCACCGCTACCGGCGACTGAACCTCTGGATTTAAATCTTTTAGATGCCGCAGCTAATCCACCCGCGCCCATCATCACCCGCAATACCATTTCTCAAGAAGGGATCACAAACCCTAGCTTGTGGTGGGCGGCAGAACAATTTGGGGGCAAGTTGCTGGATAATTGGCTGGCGTATCCTAGTGCCGGTGGCAGTGGAGGACGAGTGGATCTCGTTGTTAACCGCCAATTCTGGAGTTTACTCAACTATTTGGAACGCTACCAATTTCTCAACGAGTTTGGCCTTGTTGCTCAAGATCATCGCTACAATATCCGCGTCTTTAACCCACAAGGCGCATTTTTAGCCGCTTACACCTGTATCGGCGATCCGGCTTCGTCGGTTTGCCGGATCTGTCTCGATTCTACCGTCAGGGCAGGGGGAAATTAAATTAGAGAAGGAAATAGGAGAAGCAGAAGTGAGGTGAAAAAGCCTCACTTGCCCTACTCTTTAGTATTGTTTCTATGTATAGAAAGCTCAACTAAGGAAATAGGAAAAGCAGAGGTGAGGTGAAAAAGCCTCACTTGCTCTACTCTTTAGTCTTGCTCCTATGTATAGAAAGCTCAGCTTTTGATGCCATACGTTTTATTTCGCTGTAGGGAATCTAAGCATTGCTTGTATATATACAAGATAAATTTGAGAGAGAAATGCGCTATCCTTTACCCGGATCTAGTGGAATAAAGTATTAAGCGCTTGTTGCCCCAGGACCCCGTCGCATCTCTAACCACAAGGAGTTGTACTGCTCAAGGGCAGTAGCCGGCAAAGGGTTCAGAAATTCACTCTTGCTGATAATTTCAGGATCAGGCAGTAGCAAGGTTGCTTTCTGTAACTCTTTAGACAACTCGGTTCGTTTTGTCTGTGCAAGCACTGGTGAGGCGGCTTTACTCTGGGAAGATAGCAAACTGGCTATATCGGGCTGCCAGCAAAAGTCGATCCACTTGTAAGCAAGTTCGCTGCTGCTATTGCCACTGACTTGTGCCGGCTTCACCCACAAATCCGCCCATAGAGAAGTCCCAGACTTGGGTACAACTGCTGCAATTTCTTGATATTGGGCGATTGCCGGCAATATATCGTTCGACCAACCTACGGCAACCAAAGTATCCCCTAAAATCAGGGGTTGCAAATAGGCATTAGAACTGTAAAGCTTGGCTTGCCGATGTAATCGGCTCAATTCCTCTTTCAGATTTGTAACTTTCCTGAGATCTTCTTGGGTGTTGTAAGATTTGCCAAGTTTTTTTAACGTTAAGCCGATGACTTCACGAGGCTGATCGAGCAGAGAAATCCGTTCTCGCAGATCCTCTCGCCAGAGATCACTCCAATCTTGGGGAGGTTTTAAGCCTAAGGATTTAAATTTTTTGCGGTTATAGGCGATTAAAACTGTACCCCACCGATAGGGGGCCGCCCAAACTTTGCCGGCTGGATCAATTTGCCCCTCTGCATTACGGCGCACAAGTGTTTGCCACGCCTGGGGCAGATTCTTCCAGTTTTTCAGCTGTGCTGGATCGAGGGGTTGAATTAATTTCTGCTGGATCGCCTTTGCCAACCAGTAATCCCCCAAAGTCACCAGATCGGGAATTTGGGGGGCTTTGGAAGCCATAAAAGGAATTGGCAGCGGGAAGCTAGAGGGCTTTTGCTCATTGGCTACCGGCAGCCGGTGCGGGAGTTGCAGCTGCTCAAATAACACTCTCATCTGGGACTGTGGCTTAAAGTCCAAAGCAAAACCTTGCCCGATTTCCTTGCGAAATAAGCTCAACACAAGGGCCGGCAGAGAATTTTTTAGCAATTGCACTCTCAAGGTTTGCCGGCTCTGATCACCACATCCCGCTAGCAGATTGGTGAGCGTTAAGGTGCCGGCACCCGCGATAAAAAACCGTCGATTCACTCTTTATTTAATGCGCTTTTCTAAATACTGCCCGATCATCACCTGTTCGCCGGCATTTGAAATAATAGTTTGTCTTGTGCGATAGCTGTGGCCGATTTGTTTTAATTCTTCTTCAAACACAGACCCATTGTACTCTGTCCGCAAGCACAAGGTTTGAGGATTGGGCATATAAAACTGGGCTGTCACCGGCTTGGGAGTAGCAAAACCGCGATCTCGATACAAAACCTCACCCAATACTCCAAACAAGGTGGAACCGGCAGACTTTTTGCGATTAGAGACGGATTCTCTGCTCTCCCAGCTAACCTGTGTACCACAAGTTAGGGCAGTTTCGTCACTAAGCTCGTGCATTTGTGCCAATTTCAGCAGTTCTGGACTTCCGGGTGCCAGAAACCTAACTTTGATGAAACTGACGAGTTCTTGGATTTCTCCCTCTGGGAGTGTGTAATAACGTCGCTCTGATCGCCATTCTCCCTCTGATTCGCGGAAAAAGTCTGCAATCAGTGATTCGGCGGTTGATTGAGACAGTTGTGCTATGGATGTCATGCGGCCCCTTTTTTGTTTGAACTACGTTTGACAGCGTATCAACCTATCGCCCAGGCGTGGCGTCAAGTTTGTTACTTTTCTTCATAATAATATCTACATTATCTAGAATTTACCTGAGTGGCCACTGTCTAAGGAATGATGCTGGGAGGGTGAGCGATAGATTTCAGGAGTGATAATCACTTGCAAAATTAGTGAAAAAGTAGAGAATGTTCCTCTGTTATCGTGCAGCCTCTTCTATAAAAAGACTTCTGCCTTCAAACCTGCGTTCCCGGGCGGCAAGGGCTGTGACGAACAAAGCACCCTTAGAAAAATTGCTCGCAAAAACTGAAGGTGAATGTAGCAGCGGTGCAGGCAGCCCGCTTTTAAGCCCTCCCGAATCAGTTATGAATGGGGGGCAATGAAAGCACGCATTTTTACTCAATAAATTTCCCTGATTGAATCGGCGGCAACTCACATCAAGTTCTACTTTTTTGAATATTTGTTCTCAAAAGTTAAATAATCTAGAAATTAATCCAATTTTTACCAAGTGTTACCTAAGATTAAAAAGTAATAATTTAAGGGCAAGAGGGCGTCAAATGGAGTCACTGCAAATCCAAGTAAGTGCGTTGAACCAAAAAGTCGAGGGGCTGCACCAAGTGATTGAGCAGCTCAGTAGTAAGATAGCCCAAGTATTGTCAGAGCCAGAGTTAACTGCCGGCAAGCCCGTGCCATCTGTTGCATTAAGTGTTGGGCGATACCATTATTCAAGCTATAGCAGTCTGGATATGTCTATGGAACATAAAGATGTCCTGGTTGATGTCAACCGCTTAGACAGAAACGGTCATAGTTCAGAGCAAGAATTAAGCCCAGAAATTCAAATCCAACGACTAACTGCACAGCTGACTGCTGCTTATAATCGAATCGCAGCCTTGGAAGAACAGTTACTAGCTCAGAGAATTCACTAAACTAGCAAAAAACTGTCAAGTTTTAAGCGGGGCGAACCCTAATTGCTGAGATTGGATCTAAAACTCTGTAAGGGTGCACAGAGAAAACCCCTGTGTAAAAAAAACTCAAAACTTTTTAAACGCTGAAAGCTTCAACAACGCCCGACTAACGCTTCAATAGCATTGAGAAGTTGGGTTTGATTCCAGCCCTGGTAAAGGTGAGCCGCAATTGCACAGCCACCGGCACCCATCCCCTCCTTGACGTAGCCCTGTTCATAAGCTTGTAGCACCCCATAGCCAGAGGCCGCAAACGTTAGCCCAGTCGCGAGCAGAGGCACCGATCCAATGGCTTTGGCGAGTCCCACAGTGTCGCCGGTGGGATCTTCTGCCACCCACCGGGTCGTTCCCACAACAATTTCCTCTGAACGCCACTTTAGGGCGTATTGGCGGGCGATGGATTCTATGAGGGCATAGACGGCCAGCATTTGCGTGCCGCCGGCTAGTAAGACGCCAGCAGTGCGACTGGCTGCAATCGCCATTCCAGCGACCGCTATCTGCATAGGATCTCCTACCGCCGCAACGAGTTGTAGGGGATCAAGGGAGGAATGTATAGAAGTCAGGGAATCTTCGGGCCAAAAACCGGCTCGTTGCAAACCCGCTTGTACGACAGCTGCTTTTTGTCCATGATTACAGTTGGGATGGCTACTGTTGACCTTACCGGCTGCCTGAATGCCCAAGCCGGTTAAAACAGCTAGGGCGGTTGTCGTTCCCCCAACCACGCACTCGCCGATGATTAAATAGTCAAAGTCTTTGGCTAATCGCTGCCCCCACTCTAGCCCCTGCTCTAGTAGCAGTTTTACGGTAGAAAGTTCTAAGGCGCTGCCGGTGGTGAGACAACGTGCCGGTGTGCCGCCTAAATCAATTGCCGGCACCGTAAGCTTAACCGACAAACCGGCATTCAATAAATAAATGGGAATGTCCAACGCTTCCACAACCGCACGAGAAATGAACACTGGCGATGCACCGGCAGTCAGAGGCGGTAAAGGATAATCAGGTTGCGCTACAGGGCCGTTATATAAAAATTCAGCATCCGCCACTGCTGTGTAGCGTCGGTCATCTGGTGTTGCACCGGCAGCAGAAATACCCGGAATCAGGCCGGTTTCGGTAAAGCCTAACACGCAAGCAAAAGCCGGTGATCGTCCCCGATACCGTTCCAGCCATCGCCGGCCTTGTTGTATTTGCGTGTAAGTATGAATCATTAAAATAGAGTGATTTCTGCCTGTAAATTTTTGCGATTTGGGTGTAGCCGGTGCTTCACAGAAAAATTTACAGTCGGGGCAATTGAAAATTTTGAATGAGAAATTTAACCTTTTTTATTCTTCATCCAGCAATACTTGCACCCAAGGTGGAGGCGGGGGAATTGGGTTGCCCAAGCGTTCCAGCAGCAGACAAGCTGCTAGATGTACTGCAAACAAGTAAACAATGTTATTGAGCATCACCATTAACAAGGCAACGACCTGAACCACCGGCAAACTTGGCTGCTGTAGCAATCCCAGCCTTTCAAATCCCCATTGAGTGAACTCTGTAATTTGGATAGTTATGTAAGCCCAGAGGTCTTCACCCAGAAGAATTGAGACCAACCAAATGCGGAAGAAGAAGCCAAAAGAAGCAATTAGCATTCCAATGAAAATTGAAACACTCCAGCCGGCACCACGCCGCCACAGCAACCCCAGCACAACCCCTAACACTCCAAAGGGGATCACAAATTGAATGCTACGCATCGGACCCATTAGCACGGATAACAGCAACCCGGACACTAACGCAGCCATCCACGCTGCCCGGTTGCCCCAGCGCAAATAGACTAATGCGATCGGCACGGGAAAGAAGATCCGTAAAATCGGCCCTAAGGGAAAATAGTAATTGATTAGCCAAATCAGGCTGGCGGTACTAGCCAAAAAAGCCGTTTCCACCATGATTAAGGGGGCTGGGTTTCCCAATTTTGGTTGGGAAAGAGCTTTGTCAATTTCAGTATGCGGAAGGGACTCTGACGTGTCGCTTATCGGCTCAACCCCAGATTCAGGGTGAAGGAATTTTTCCAGATCGTTCTTGTTTTCAGTTTCACCGGAGTTGTTTGGATGAGAAGAGTTGCTATCGCTAAAAGGATTGCTCATGCCAGTCACAAAAAAATGGTCAGCCGTCCGCCCAAACTGTTTTCAGAAAAGCCGGTTGCTGCTAGTAAGCCTGAGAGGGAGATTATACCCAGAACTCAGGACAAAAATATTGGTGGCTGTTCAGCCACCTCATTTACTTTAAACTTTATTTGCAGACTGGAGGCTAGAGACGGTGCCGGCGGCGATGGGCGAATTACAAAGCCATCGATTCTAGCATCTCCACCTGCTGAATCACCAGCACAGAACAGGGAGCACGGTGTCCGACATAATTGCTGACACTTCCCAACAAAGCTTCTGCCCATCCTGTTCGCCCCCGACGTCCTAGCACAATCACATCCGATCCCCAATTCTTTGCGACTTGGCAAAGACATTCTCCCGCATCACCGATCTTGTAATCAAATTCTGTAGGGACTTCCAACACGGTTGCAGTTTTGGAATACTCAGCAAGCATTCCCTGGACTTGCTCGATGCGCTGTTCAACGCGCAGATGTTCGGTTTGGTAGGCATTATCCATCAGTTCTGGATACAAACCCAGCTCGACCGGCAGCACGGCTAAAGACTCACCGCTCATTTCCTGGCTGACACAGTGAAACAGCATCATCCGGGCATGATTCGCCTGAGCCATCTCTAGAGCACGGTTAAAGACAACCTTGCTTAATTGAGAGTCATCTAGGGCAACGAGAATTTTTTGAAAACTCATGGCTTTCTCTCCTGGACATGAAGGGTGTTTCAGGGTCAAACGCCGGATGATTAAGCAGTTGTGACTCAAATGGCATTCAGCTGATCGGCCATTCTAGTTGAGCGTTGGGTAAAAGTTCAGTGAAGGCTTAGTCGATGTGTTTTCTAACTGGATGCCACATTCGTAAGATGATAGAACTGCTCTAGGCTGAGCGCTTGCAATAATCGTTAGGTCGGTTGATTTCCCACCCTCAACTTAGCGCAATTGAGGGCTTTTCCTACGTTTTTGCAGTATTCCTTGACAATTCAATACCGGCTGTTTGCTTCAAGGCTAAACTTGCCGATCTTTGCCGGTATTGTTAAACCAGAAGACGCTCTAGAGCGTGCATATCAGGAATGCAAAGAACATCACGTTCGCGCAAGATTAGCCCTTTTTTTTCTAACTTGCTCAGCACCCGTGTCACTGTTTCCCGCGCCAGTCCACTGAGACTGCTCAATTCTCGATGCGGTAAATTTGGGATCTCGGTTCCTTCAGCGGATAGTTTGCCTTGTCCCTCCGCTAAAAACAGTAAAATATCCGCCACGCGTGAGGTACTGTCCGACTCACGCAGCCGCAGGCGGCGGTTAACTTGCCTTAGACGCCGCGCCATCAGCTGGGCTAGCCGAATACCAGCTAGGGGTTCTGTGTTGAGCAGCTTGACAAAATCTTGAGCCGGTAAATTACCAATGGTTGTAGGCGCAAGTGTAATGACATCTGTTGAGCGCGGCACTTCATCAAGCGCTGCCATCTCGCCAAAGAGTTCTCCTTTACCCAGAATATTTAAGGTCACTTCCTTACCATCAAGATTGTAGGTACGAATTTTGACCCAACCATCCAAAATAAAGTACACAGAACTGCCCCAGTCATTCTCCAGCAAAATCACTTGGTTCGGTGGATGACTGCGGCTAACAATATGAGCGGTGGCTCTGTCAACGATCTCTTCTGGGAGACCTCCAAAAAAAGGAGTAGAGCGAATCAATTGCTCCACATTATGGTTGGAGTCGCGCTGGCTGTATCGGTCTTCCATGTGGCCATTGTGTCATAAAGGCTCTTGAGGATGTATTCAGTTATAGAGGGCGGCTGGCGGGAGGGGAAAGGCTGATTGCGTTTCAAACCGGCACCACATCTGGGTTTTGAAGTTTTCTCTAATACCCGTATTATCCAACAAGCCTATCTATAATAGTTGCTAACAATACACACACTTCTGATTTTTGAGTTCGCCAGGAGCAACACTGACGCTCGTCAACTACAATACCCTATCCTACGGTCAAAGGTATTGGAATTGATTGATGAGTTCACTGGCTCAACCCCTAGATGCTGGGGTGAAGGTAAATCTTTTTGTGCTGATGAAATTTAACAGGATGCTTGGAAACTACATCAGCGAAGTTGCCTATGCCGGCAATACAGCGATTGACGGATGCCTGTTTTCTCTCTAAGCGAGTTTTGCGGTGGCTCTCACCCTAGCACTTATATCATTAAAATATATTCACTTATAAGCTTTATAAGCTTACACGAGTGCCCGGTTGAGAGGCTGAGCTTGGCAATGACTCGCAGCTCAACTCCATAATCTTGAGGCCGTCTAAATAAAAACCTTGATAAGTCACTCCCTCTGAAGGGTGCCACTCATAGATTGGGAAGCTTTGGTCTTCAAAATTTTCTGGAGTCATCACCAGATATCTCACACTATCTTTTTGGGAAAGTAGCATCACTGGAATTTGTTCGCCGGCTGGAGATACAAGTTTGTGAGTTGCTTCAAAAACACGCATTTTAGAAACCTTTTATGAATTCTTAGCTGGGAAATGTGGGATTTGAGGCATTGCCTTTTGATTTTTATAAGCATGAATGACTAAGCCAACCAACATGGTGATGCAATATCTTTATCAAAGGTGACAGTACGCTCCTCGCTGTGTGATCCATATCATTGATAGCTCCAACGCCGGTAAAATGCGCGCGGTGGGCGAAATTACCAGCCAGAGCTTAATAATCGGCATTCTATCTCAGTTATCTGTAGGGCGGCTCACACCTGGCTCTGCTGGTGAAACCATTCTAAGACTCGATTCCACGCCCACCAGGAATCAGGATCGCCGGCCAAGCGTTGACTCGTTTTGCTACTGATATAGCCCACATGGCCGCCGTACTGGGTCAAAATTAAATCAATCGCCGGATTGCCGGCACAAACCGCTTGTAAGTCTGGAATGATCGCCGGTTCAAACATCGGATCATCTGCGGCGTAGAGAATCAAAGTCGATTTGTTGAGGTGAGGCAATAGCGGCAGGGCGCTACTGGCATCATAATATGCCTCCACTGAAGGGAAACCCAATCGTTCGATTACCAGTTCGTGGTCAAATCCCCAAATGCTATTCGCCCGCTCAATAGCGGCTGGATCGATTGCCTGGGGATGAACCTCATGCAGCTGCCAAGCCAGTTTTTTCAGTTCTCCCGCGATTGCCCGTTCTAAATACTTCCCCCAAGGATGTTGGATTAAATAGGATAAAGAACGGTTGGAATCGAGGCTCGGACAAATCACCGCACCGCCTCTAATGTCATTTGAGCCTAAGCCTAGCTCTTGACACAGCGTTAGATCCTGTGAAGCTTTGACAGCCCATAACGCTAATTGTCCTCCCAGAGAGAAGCCGGTGAACCAGAAGGGGGCGGGGCAGCCCATTGCTTTAGCTTGTGCGGCAATACGGACAAAATCTTCTCCCTCGTACAAACCATCAGACGTCAAGGTGGGGGACAGCAAGCCGGTTTTTCCATGTGCCCGCCAGTCAAATAAAACCACTGCAAAGCCTTGGGCAAATGCTTTTCGTCTTAACAGTTTCAGAAACCATTGATTTTCCAAATCGCCGGTGATTCCATAAGTGCCCACAATTGTGCTGTGGGGGTTGTCTGGGATGGCAACAAGTCCAAAAATCGGAACGTTGCCGGCACCAGAAAAAACAGTTTCTCGGTAAGGCGGTTCTGGGTGTGGCGTGGTTTTTTCCCACTCAAGGCTAGCCCTGCGAGCCGCGTAGATGGTCATTGCTAAGCCGTTTCTCAGCAGAAAAGGCGGGATGTAGGGAGGATAAGTCATAAATCAGCAATTTCATCAAAAAAATTAAAAGCACGCATTAAGCAGCCAAACAGTGCCGGCACCGGCTCAATTTTTTCTGCTGGGGGTGCCGGTTGGGGCTAGCCTTGAAAGCGTTCTGCCGTGGCTCGTCTAGCGGCTGTTGGGCATTGAGCGAGCGCCTGCGTCCCATTGTTATTTTGCCTGTTTTCTCCCGCTCATCTCCTAAAATAATGTATTTCTACTTATGCCAGAGTTTATGCATTTCTTATCTAATTTGTGCGATCCCTAGGCATCAATCCAAGATAGGATAAACGTTAATTTTGATTGCAAATTTTTTCTACGGAAGCTCATGAAGCACTATTTATCACGTCTACTGGCTCTGGTTTTAGCTGTCACAATCGGCTTGATGGGTTGTTCTGGAGGCGATGTGTCTGGTTTTACAGGTGACTACAGCCAAGACACTTTAGCCCTTGTGAACAGCCTCAAAAGCGCCATTGAGTTGCCAGACGATGCTCCTGAAAAAGCAGCCGCGCAAGCGCAAGCTCGTCAGCAAATTAATGATTTTGCCGCTCGCTATCGTCGGGATCAGTACACGAAGCTGGCATCCTTCACCACCATGCGGACAGCGCTAAACTCGTTAGCCGGTCATTACAATTCCTACCCCAACCGGCCTCTGCCTGAAAAATTGAAGGAACGAGTTAAGCAGGAATTAAATCAAGTAGAAGTAGCGCTCAAGCGAGGCGCTTAACTGATCCATTGATGCGAGGGGCAGAGCACCTATTGAAACCTCTAGTGCCCAGCTGTTAGAGTCATGGCGCTTGGCACAAAGTTGGCTTTCACAGATTCCAGAAGGCTTCTGAGTTTTCCGTGATTTGTGTTTGGTAGGCTTTGCCCATGCAGCCATGACTTCAGCATGACTATAAAAAAAGGATAATTTCGACGCGGCAGGGTGTTGCTGTCTTTGGATATTGATACCCAAGTGGCTTTATTAGCTGCTCAGACGACCGCGACCGAGTTTCCTGATGTCGGGGTGCATTTGTGGAGTATGAGGTACATCATCTGCAACCGCAGGGGTTTCCCTGGCATTTTGTTGTGCAATCATGCTGAACCAGTCCGTTGGGACTGAATCATCGCAACGTAGCTTTCCTTTTGTTCTGCACGCCGGCATGAGTAACTGTCTTATAAAATTTTACCGACCTCTGTTAGCTTTGCGACTCTGGCGGTCAGGGTATCGCGCTTTAGTGACCGCTATGGTGACTGGTGGACTTGTTTATCCCCAGCTGCCAATCAAACCCGCCCTAGCTGAAGCCACCGCCTATTGCCAGCTATCTGTAGAGGAAGTTAGTGAAACTGATAACCTGCGCCAAGCTGCTTTTAAAGGGGGCCAAGATGCCCAAAAGCGCTACAAAGAGCGTCTAGCTGAATATGCAGACCGCTTGCGGCAGTGCCGCAGCCGGACTTGGCCCCAAAATCAGGCGATTTGGCTGCGCTTATATCCCTGCGATATCCAAGAGGGGGTTTTAGAGGCTGTCCTTGATCGAATTGTGGCGCGGGGCTATAACCAAGTTTATGTTGAAGCGTTTTATGATGGCCAAGTGCTGCTGCCGGAGGCAGAAAACAAGAGTCCTTGGCCCTCGGCTGTACGAATTCCAGGCTCAGAAAAGGTCGATCTGCTAGCAGAGGCGATTAAAAAAGGCCATGAACGCGGCCTGAAGGTTTACGCCTGGATGTTTTCGATGAATTTTGGCTATGTCTACTCCCAACGTTCAGACCGGCAGCAAACGCTAGCGCGTCGGGCTAATGGCCAAACCAGTATCTCTGAATCTTCTAAAGATACTGAAACCGACATTAAGGCGGCTGAGGGTGATGTGAGTAAGGTTTTTATCGATCCTTACCACCCACAAGTGCGACGAGATTATATGTTGGTGCTCAACGCCATCCTGCAGCGCAAACCGGATGGGGTGTTATTCGACTACATTCGCTATCCTCGCAGCACAGGGGCGGCTTCGGTGGTTAGCAAGGTTCAGGATTTGTGGATTTATGGGGAAGCTGCCCAACAAACACTCTATCAACGTGCCCTTAACCAGAAAGGTCGGGAATTGATCCGGCGATATGTTACGAAAGGGTTTATTTCGGGCGGGGATGTTGATGAGATTAATGCTCTTTACCCCAAGGAATCAGAACCGATGTGGCAGGGTCGTAATCCTAACTCTAGTAAGGCTTTGCAGTCGGTGGCGCAACTGCAATCGGAGCTTTGGTATCTCAGTGTTGCCCATGCTGTGCAGGGTGTTGTTGATTTTCTCACACTTGCGGGGCAGCCGGTGCAACGCCAAGGCATTCCCGCAGGGGCGGTATTCTTCCCCGGCGCGAATAAAGCGGTGGGTCAAGGCGGGTTTGATTCTCGCTTGCAAGCTTGGGATCGGTTTCCCGGTTCGATGGAGTGGCACCCAATGGCCTATGCCAATTGTGGGGACAAGAATGCCAACTGCATTATTGAGGAAATTCAGCGGGTGTTGAATATGGCACCGAAAGGAACCCAGGTGATCCCAGCCTTGGCCGGCACTTGGGGCGCTTCTATTAAAAGTCGTCCTTCCCTAGAAGCTCAAATGCTGGCCATTCGTCGAGCGTTCCCCCAAATTAATGGGGTAAGTCATTTTGCTTATTCTTGGCAAGAACCAGAGGCTGACCGCGACCGCAAATACTGCCAGCAACAGTAGTTTTCAGTAATTGTTCGTTGCCCGTTGGTGACTTTCGACCTTCGAGTAATGAACAATTACTGAGTGGGAACTAAATAAAATGCTCCCGGCATCCATTTTTTGTAAAAACCTAAATAATTAAACGATTCAATTAAATTGTTTAATCAATTCAGAATAATAAAAAGAATTGCTAAAAATTTATATAAAGTCCGCCAGGGATGTTGGCATTAAACAAACGTATCAAACATGGCGAGAGGAGTTTTAGCCATCATCTGAGGTAAACTGGGTTGATCGATTAAGTGGCGAACAGTTGACTTTGAAAAAAGGCTTGATAGAATTTAGGTAGTATTTTTACGGAGTCGGTTAAGTTTTCTCGCCCTTAGCCAACTAACTTTTTTAAGGAAAAATCGTTTAAATCAGGATACAGCAACGTTTTAAGCCAGTTGTCATCCCTTCAGTAGCAAATTTCTAAGTTCTACGGAGGAGGTGGCTGTCCAATTTCCTCTACAATTTTGGGCAAGACTGCTGCTAACTGCAATAGAGTTTAGCTCCTGAGAATGGTCTAACCTAGCAAACATGACCTCATCTATCCTGCCTTCGCTCCAGCAACTTCAGCCCGCCGGTCTTGTCTCAGGGATGGCGCAGGCAGTTGTTTTGGTTGGATGTAGCGTCAAGGCTTTGCAAAAGAAGATTGAACAGCACTTATTTACCCACTCTTGTCAAAGCGCTCCCTGTAGCGACTGTTTTTCTATTGAGGATCTTCAGTCGGCAGCATTACAACACAAATGGTGGGTTGGTGTAAAGGGAAATTTAAAAGCTTTAGCAATTTCTCGGCTTGCTAAAAATCAAGAACTTTTAGCACAGATCATTCAGATTGTGTCGGCAATTTGCCAAGTTTTAAACCGGCTCTTACGGTGCTTAATTAACCCTGCCGGCACTCGAACCGCAAGTGGCACTCAAATCTTAATGGAAAAGAGTTACGGGCAATTGTCACCGAGGCAAAGAGTCCGGGAATCTACCATTAGCCAGCCGGCTCAAACGCTTTTGGAATGCGGCACAATAGCTTTTTTTAATCAACCCGAAGTGAACCGTGATCCCAAGAATCATCCGAAAGACACTTTGCGTCTTTTAGCGAGATATCGCAAACTTAATAAAGGAACCAGAAGCGATAGAGCAGTCTGCTGTGGGAAGCGAATATTTAACAGAAAGCGAGTCGGCGTGTTGGCTGGGTGGTGCAGCCGTCTATCAACTCTCTAATCACCGACTCATTAATCAGCTGGAGTCTCTTTAGCAAACAACCGCCTTGTTGCTTTCAGCGATGGTGGGCTGACAACTCAAAAAAACAACATAAATTAACATGGAAACAGAACAAATTCCGCAAATATTATCAATTACCAAGCAGGGCAGACAATTGCAGCAAGTAGCACCCGTTGATAACGCTGAGTTTACCCCTCCACCTCAAAAAGGATTAAATCTGCGTCCGCTGCTAAGAACTGTGCAGCGACAAGCTCTAATCGTTATAGGAATTACAGGTTTAGTAGCCGGTGCGGCTTGGTATTTAAACAAAAAAGCCCCCCCAACCTATAAAGGAAGTTTTCAGCTTTTAGTTGAACCTGTCTCCTCTGAAGCAAAAATGAGTGAACCCTCTGCTCTTGCTCGGACTGAGGGAGACGCGCCAAATGAAAAATTGTTTAGCCTAGATTACCCGACTCAGGTTGAGATTTTAAAAGGGCCTGGGATGCTGTCAAAGATTGTGGAAGACATTCGCGCCAAGCATCCCGGCTTTAGCATCGGTAATCTTTACGCCAACTTAACGATTGAACGCATTGGTAAAACGCGACTTAATCAAACCAAAATTCTCCAAGTTAGCTATCAAGGATCTGATCCAAAAGTTGTTCAACTTGTATTAGAAAAAACTGCTGAAAAGTATTTAAAATATAGCCTTGAAGAACGGAAAAGCCGCATTGGTGAAGGGGTCAAGTTTATTGACGCTCGACTCCCCGATTTACAGACGCGAGTCAATACGGTTCAGTCGCAGATACAGAAGCTGCAAGAAAAATATGCCCTGACTGATCCGAAACAGAAAAGCGATGAATTATTTACACAAGTTCGGGAAATTTCAGTACAGCAATCAGACACGCAAAGACAGATACAAGAACTACGGGCACTGTACACAACCTTACAGCAACAATTAGACCTAACCCCTCAAGAAGCCCTTGCTGCATCAACTTTAAGCGAGAACCCTAACTATCAAGGGTTGCTGACAAAGTTGAAAGAAACGGAAAGTCAGATTGCTGTTGAATCTGCCCGGTTTCAGCCAGGGAACCCTTATATTCAAGCTCTAATGGCTCAACGGCAACAGCTCGTAGATTTGTTGAATCAGGAGGCCCAGCGAATTCTTGGATCGAATTTGACAGATTCGGTCAACACTTCTGAAATAATGAACTTCCAAAACTCGACTCGGTTAGAGCTGATCAAGCAACTGGTTGCGACTGCTAACCAACTTCAGGTGCTAGAGGTTCGTGATCAAGGGATCGCACAGACTAAAGCGACCTTGCAAATGCAAGCCCAACAATTCCCAGCAATTGCAAGCCAGTACAGTGAACTACAGCGGCAGTTAGATATTGCGACTCGGACGCTTGATCAGCTGTTGAGTCACCGGCAAAAATTGGAAGTCGAAGAGGCTCAAAATGAAGTGCCTTGGGAGCTAGTTTCTAAGCCGGAAGTTCCTAAAGATGCTACCGGCAATCTAGCCGCAATTCCCAGCGACGCTAGCAAGAAGCTGATCATCGGCGTAATAGCAGGGCTGGTGCTAGGTATGGGGGCTGCTGTCTTCCTAGAGAAATTCCGGAATATTTTCTACAGCGCCAAGGATATTAAAGATGCCATTCCCTTACCTATCTTAGGTGAGATTCCCCTCGACCAAGGAAAGAGAAAAGGCTCGAACTCAAAAGCAATACACGGCTTAGCAAGACAAATCAAGGACACTCATAGTGGTAGTTCTGAATTTTCGGAAGCTTTTGATTCTCTCTATGCCAGTATCCGTTTTCTGTTTGACGATCAACCAGTCCGTTCTTTGGCTGTTTGCTCGGCTGAAGTTGGGGATGGTAAGTCTATGATTGCTTTACAGTTGGCTCAGACAGCAGCAGCAATGGGTCAGCGAGTCCTCTTGGTAGATGCTAATCTACACCAACCTCAGCTTCATGAGTGGTTGAATTTACCTAACAGCAAGGGACTTAGTGAACTGCTTGACAGTGAACTTGCTCCGAACAGCTGTGTCCAGCACTCAACCATAGCAGAGAATCTTTTTGTGTTGACTGCCGGCCAACCGTTACCAGAATCTACCAGACTGCTGGCATCCGCTCAAATGCAATATCTAATGAAGGAATTTCAAACAACATTTGATTTAGTAGTCTACGATACCCCCCATCTTCTTAACCTTATGGACGCTAATTTCCTAGCCTCCCATACTGATGGAATTTTGATGGTTGTGGCCCTTCGCAAAACCAAGCAGTCTGCAGTTAAGGAAGTTTTAGATCAAATAAGCGTTTTTGGGTTGCCAACCTTAGGTACTGTTGTGAATCACGCGCCGGCTCAGTAAAATCAGAGCTATTTTATTGACAATATTGGGTTGATTGCAGTGGTAATCAGCATTTCAGGGTTTTAAAAACTCGTGGCTTAGCTGATGCCGATCTTGCAACGGTGATGTCGGCACAAGTTAAGGACAAGATCCAAGGAACTGGCTGACGTGCTAGACATTGAGGGGATATCAATCATTCATAACTAGGCAGCGGTCTTCATGACAGTTGCTTCATTCCTGGTGTTTTTACAGGAGCGGATGCGTTCGGCAAAGTATTCTGCCAATTTGGCAACATACAATTGTCTTGTCAAGCGAGAATATACTGAGGAAGTGCCGATTCACCTAAAACAAACTCTTACTCTAGGGGAACTGGCCTGATTAACTGGCTGAAACAGGGGACAAGGCTGCGGCAAACTAAGGTTCCGAGTGCTTGAGGAGGCCAACTTGTGAAAGCTTTACCCATTAAAGATTTAGCACTCTTTAAGGTTCTATTTCACCTTAGCTGAGTGTGATCAAGGGTACTAAAGTTTTCTCTACCGAAAAGCATATTTCTTGAATTTTTCACGCGGTCTTCACATTTCTTTGCTAAATTCAGATTGAACTAGGGTTTGTACCCAAGATTTGAGTGGGGGAGGGTTAATTGATAAAAACTTATGATAATGAAAGTGGCTATGCGCTCCAAAGATAGCCTGTTCGCGGATGTACTGTTAGGGTTCGCGGTTTTTAGTTTCTGAAAGCTAGAAATACTTGGTCGGCTCGCTGTGATTGATTTTTTAGAAGTTGCGTCAGTTAATCAAAGAGAGGTCACAAATGAGAAAAGTAAATATCCTAAATGTTTCCATTGATAACCTATCAATGTCCGAGCTACTAAAAGCACTCGATTTATCTGGAGGGGTTGTATTCACGCCTAATGTCGATCACTTGATGAAATTACAAAAAAATTATGACTTTAACAAGGCTTACAGTATCGCTAACTACAAAGTTTGCGATAGCAAAGTCTTAATGTATGCTTCAAAATTTTTAGGACGTCCCCTTAAAGAAAAAATTTCCGGTTCAGATTTGTTCCCGGCTTTCTATGACTATCACAAAAACAATGAAAGCATTAAAATATTCTTGTTAGGGGCTGCTGAAGGTGTAGCGCGGAAAGCCCAAGAGAAAATTAATCGGAAAGTTGGGAGAGAAATTGTAGTTGATTCGTACTCTCCGCCTTTTGGATTTGAAAAAGATGAACAAGAAGCTCTGAATATAATTGAGCGGATTAATGAATCGGGAGCAACAGTCCTGGCAATCGGAGTCGGTGCGCCAAAACAGGAAAAATGGCTTCTACAATATAAGGAAAAATTAAAAAACATCAAAATCTTCTTGGCGATCGGGGCAACGATTGACTTTGAAGCCGGCCACAAACCCAGAGCGCCAAAATGGATGAGTGAGTTGGGAGTAGAGTGGCTGTTTAGACTTCAGTCTGAGCCACAGCGGCTCTGGAAAAGATACCTATTAGAAGATACCGCTTTCTTCTGGCTGATTTTAAAGCAGAAGCTTAATCTTTACAGCTCTCCCCTAGCAACGCATGATGCGGGTGTAAAGCAAGCAACACCAAAAGCTCAAAACTTAAAACCCATCGGTCAGCTTTTGCAACAGGCAAACTTGCTATCACCAGATCAGGTGGCAACAGTTCTCCAAGAGCAAGCTAAGCAGAAACACCACCAACGGTTTGGGGAAATTCTGGTGCGCCTAGGATGGCTTAACCCAAAAACGGTTGACTTTTTTGCAGAAGAATTGCCAAAGTTGACGACAACTAGCTACAGACAGCCGTTGGGTCAGTATCTCAAATCTGCCGGCTTGTTAAATGACGCTCAAATTAACACCATCCTCAACTACCAAGCCCAAACAGGGTTGCGTTTTGGAGAAATTGCAGTGAGTCAAGGGTGGGTTAAAGAAGAAACCATCAATTTTTTACTGCATTACATTTCTCCTAACCAAATGTTAGTGCCGGTAGAGGTATCTGGAAATTCAAATCAGCGTCAAGTGGTGCAAAGTTATTAAACACATCTTTGAACGTTGAAAGCAAATATTGAGAGTCTGAACTTAACAGAAACATTATTTGCTTAACTGTTCGTAAAGAGCGAACGTGAGCCAAGTCAAATCAACGTAGCAAAGTTTTGTCACCCATTAATCAGTGAGCTTATTTCTTGACATCGTTTTGTTAGTAATTGCGCTCGGACTTCTCGTCCCGGTCGCAGTTCTTTTTATGGAATGCTGTGCAGCCTTATTACCGGCTCGCTCAAAATCAAATAGTGTTGAAATTCCTAGGCCAAGCATTGCCGTTTTGATCCCCGCGCACAATGAAGCCGCTGGAATTGGCACAACTTTAAAGACGATCTTGCCACAGTTAACCGAGCGTGACCGCTTAATCGTTATTGCCGATAATTGTAATGATGAAACAGCGGTCATTGCTCGCACCTTTGGTGCAACTGTCCTAGACAGAAAGGATGCTGAACGAAGAGGCAAAGGATACGCCTTAGATTATGGCTTGCGGTTTATTGAGCAAGATCCGCCTGAAGTTGTTATTTTGGTCGATGCCGATTGTATCGTTCATACCGGCACAATTGATAAAATTGCCCGACTAGCTGCTGCAAAGGGGCAGCCGGTGCAAGCAACTTACCTGATGGAACAGCCGGCTAACCCAAAACCCAAAGATGCAGTTTCAGCGCTAGCATTTACAGTCAAAAACTTAGTTCGTCCGAGTGGACTGAGCCGGCTAGAACTGCCTTGCTTGCTAACAGGTACAGGGATGGCGTTCCCGTGGTCAATCATTCGCGAAGCCCCTTTAGCAAGTGGCAATATCGTTGAGGATATGCAACTTGCTTTAGATTTAGCAATAGCCGGCCACCCAGCAGTATTTTGTGGCGAAGCGAAAGTTACAGGGCTTCTACCGCAGCAAGAGCAAGCAGCCACAAGTCAGAGAACGAGATGGGAACACGGTCATTTGCAGACGCTTCTAACACAAGTTCCCCGACTGCTAAAAGCCTCAGTTAAGCAAATGCGTTTCGATCTTTTAGCAATCGCCTTAGACTTATTTGTCCCCCCGCTTTCCCTGCTAGTCATGCTGTGGGCTGCTGCTACGGTAGCCACCTTACTAACCGGAAGCTTGGGATTATCATCATGGCTTCCAGCAATTATTTTAGCCTCACAAGGGCTGCTCATTTTTACCTCAATATTCGGGGCATGGGCAAAATTCGGGCGTGCAGACTTACCTATCCAGACACTTTTAGCCGTCCCGTTTTACATTCTTTGGAAAATCCCACTTTATTTCGCTTTTCTCATTCGACCTCAAACAAAATGGGTTCGTACAGAACGAGATTCAGCAAACGCACCAAAACCTTAAACACCTTTGCACCGTCAGCCCCTAACTAAACCTCTCACCCAAATTTCCAACTATCAGCAAATACCTGATTCCTACGCTTAACCCACGTGCGTATGCCTCTGCTTATATTCTCGGCACGCTACGCTATTATTTGCGATTAAAAATAAACCTCTTCTCTCTCAAACGCAACAAAAACAAAAGTGAAGAGTGAACTAAAAGCCAGCCCACTCTTCACTTCAAAAGTTAAACTCACACCTTGCCCTGATGCAGCGTCTTCACCCATTTCAAGCGCTTGGGACGCACCGAAATCCGAGCCGTGACACTCACCATCACAACGATCCAGTGGAACATATATAACATCCCACGCAGCGTTTGCAACAGCGTGACAAAAAAGGAAGAAGAATGAAGCGATAAATTCTTCCGAGAAAGCAAAGAAGGAGAGTGAAGTTGAGACTCATCCTTCTTTGTTCCTAATTGATCTCGCCGTAGACGGATGCGCTTGATGCCGGTAAACATTGCCACTACAGACATCACCAACATCACAGCACTAATCGGACTGTACACCGGCATCCGTTTAAGCGCGAGGGCCATCAAACTGTCTGGCACCGCCGCCATCGGCAAGAAATACTGGATAATCCAGAACATAAACATATCCCAAGTTTTCCGAAAACCCAGGCGGTTGCGGAAAATCAGCGGCCAATAGTCGAGATAGCGCTGGTAACCCCCTTCTGCCCAGCGGTTACGCTGATGCCATAGCGCCCAGGGATGGGTAACACCTTCCTCATCCACCGGCACCAAGGTAAATTCAATGTCCCACCCTTCCAGGTGCAGGCGCACGGTTAAATCCAGATCATCCGTGATCGTCAGTTCATTAAAGCCGCCGCAGCCTTCTAAAGCAGACCGGCGAATAAACTGGCCATTACCCCGAAGTTCTCCAACACCACCGATAGCTATGCGCTGCTGCTGAAAGTAAGAGTCTAAAGCCATCTCAGCCGCTTGGCCACGAGTCCAGAAATTAACATCCGTGTTGGCAATGGCTTTTTGCATCTGCACCGCCCCCACTTCTTCGCGTTCAAACAGTGGCAGCACCCGACGCAGTATATCGGGACTAACGTGGGCGTCAGCATCAAACACGGCCAAAATTTCGCCACGGGTAAGCGGTAAGACTTGATTTAAAGCCCCAGATTTCCCCCCGCCGGCACCGGCAGCCCGATGGAACACTTTAAGCTGTTCATATTCAGTTTCCAGTCGATCTAACAGCTCTGGTGTACGATCTGTGCTGTGATCATCAATAACCCAAAGCTCGTAACGATCTGCTGGGTAGTCGAGATCACACAGTGTCTTCACTAACTGGGCAATGACCGCCTCCTCATTTTTGGCCGCAACTAATAAAGAGACGGAGGGCCAATTATCGCGGCTGTCATCTGATAGCGGTTCAGGGGTTTCACCGGGCTTGGTTCGCAAGACACGCACCCCATGAATCACCATCGCCCCTGTAAAACCCAGCACAAGCCAGGTGCCCCAAGACAGTAAATGGAGAGCGATTGTACCGCTCCAGACAATCGTTAAGACAACAGCCGCCTTGCGTCTGCGACCCTCAGAGAACTGCCCTGTTTTGAGTTCTGAGTCTTGTGTGGGTTCAGCAGCAGAGGAGGATTCTGACACAGGTGAAAAATTTCCCGCTCCTGTACTCACTCGCTCCTCTGCTTCCCTACGCAAGAGTTCTGCCTCAGCTGGATCAGCAAGATCAGACCACAGCTCGCTGTAAGAATCGTTTTCGGGCCACGAATTCGCCGGCATAGGTTATTTGATTCAAAAACCAATATTTATCAACACCCTTAAAGAAACTGGGGATCAAGTAACACCATACCGTACAACCTTCGCACACGGATAACTTCCCTTGAGAAACGCGGAATTTTTCCACTTCTTCTGACTCGCGGTAGAGTTCATAAAGCTTTCCATCAATGGGAACGCCGGTTTGGGCAAAGTGGTAGCAGGGTAGCAACAGTTTGTTATCTGGCGAAATCGCAATTACAGCTTCCACCGCTTTGCAGCGAGGATTGTTGGTGTCGTTGCCCCCAGCTTCAATGAAAGCTAATGCAGCCTTATTGTAGCCAAGATTGCTGTACTTCTTAGCTGCTGCTTCTATTGCTGCCACCATCTCTGGAGTCGGGTTTTTCTTGGAGTTATAGTTGTCGTAAGCAGTAAAAGCAGGGTTGAGCCACACCCGAACATTCAACTGCTGGCCGAGTTCTGCAACTTCAGCCAGACGGTTGTAGTTTTGGGCAGTAACGGTATGGTTGAGCACGGGATACTCACCCAGAGAAATGGCGATTTTGACCGATTCTACTAAAGTGTCAAAAATCTTGACGCCCCTTGATTGGTCGTGCGTTTCTGCATCCCCACCATCTAAAGAGAAATTCAAGAAGTCTACTAAACCCTGAATTTCTTTGGCTTTTTTGGGATAAAGGATGGTGTTCGTGGTCATGCTGGTCACGAAACCCTGTTTTTTGGCTTCCGTGTAAATCTGGCCAACATCTTGGCGCAGCAGGGGTTCGCCTCCGGTGAAGTCCACATATTTAACGCCTAAGCGCCGCAAATCTTTTAAATTTTGTTGAATTGTGGCAAAATCAGCTTCGTTGTTGGGTTCTAGCGCCCAGATGTTGCAAAAATGACAACGGGCGTTGCAGCGATATGTTAAGTAGTAATTGGCTACGAGTGGGGCCATAGGTTCCTATCGTTTTGTTGCTTAGTGTTAACCAATGAGGGTTTGGGGAGTAATCGCCCCCGCGCTTACCCGAAAAAGTGAACGCCCTTGATAGATGAACTCCTCAAGGCCAGGTGAGGGGTAAGTGTGCCCGAACACTGCCAATATCTTACGCTACTCATCCAATATGTTTGTTTTATTCATCGGGATTACTGCCTTAAGCAATAAACCCTAAAATTATTAAGGCCGAGGAAGGTTGTCAAAGGCCGCATTTACCGTAATGAGTAACAACACTACATTAGCTCAGAGCTTTGGCTGTGTTCGTTGGTGGTAAAATTTGCGATCAATGAGTCCATAGAAGTGTGCAGGAAGACCGGCAAGGGACTTGGACAATCTGCTCTCAACCCATTGCTGTCAGGGCTGAAGAGAAAGTATAAATGCCGGCGCGAGTGCTACAGTCAGATATTTCAAGCAACCATACTCAACTTGACACCGGCTTGCAGAACTTTTTTGAAAAACGGAGAGGAGAAAAGAAGCCGGGATTGTATGTGATCCGGGTCGTTCACAGTTTTTCATAAAAATTAAGGCTGCGTTGAAAAACAGTCAACATTTATATTAATTGGGAAAAAGCAGTCGGGTTGGTTGCCGATGGTCGGCTTTTTCGCCTGAGCTAAGGCTAAGATCGGTTGACGGTAAGGGTGAGGGAGGCGGAGGCGCAACCAACCCGATCTGAACGGGTAGCGGCTACTGAGGCTGAATGCAAACAAAACGGTGCGCTTGCCCAGTTGTGATCCGTTAACCCTGCCGGCACTATCAGCGCCGGCAGCAAACTCGCACAATTGCCCTACTGTAAAGAATTCAGGGAAAGGAAAAACAGAAAAATATGAGTATATCGGTAATTGATCAACTTCAGCCGGCAGATAACCGGCAGTACAGTCTTTATGTGCCCTACTACCAAGGCAACAAGCGCAATGTTCTGCCCTTGGCAATTAGCCTGTATATGCGGGGAAATTTGGAAGGGGCGCGAAAAATTGAGGGCGGTGAGAATATTCCATTTGTGGCGACTTGGAATGTTTCAACCATTCCTGCAGATCTGACAAATTGCCGGATGCAGTTTGATACCAAGGGGGAGCAGCTGAGTTATGTGGTGACAATGGCCAATTTTGAGTTTATCGATTTTTTGATCGATATGATTGTCAATTACAAGCGTTCTGAAAAAAATTCGCGGCTGGTGGATTTTTCAACAGCGTTTTACCGTAAGCTTCTGCGCCGGGATGAATGATTTTTCGGTCAAAGAACCTTTGTTGGGGTGACTGGCGGCGGGAGGCTAGAACCTAGGGATGAAAAGCAAAGGAGACGCATAGGGGCGCTTGAGCGAACCTGTGGTCATTAGTGAGGGTAGGGCAAGAGGGGCTGAAAGAGGTAGAGACATCAGGAATCTGATCCGGGAAGGGGAATGCTCACCGGCAGTTGTTTTTTAATAGACTCTGACAGCACCATACTTGCTATTCCCCTTTTTCTCGGTTTCACTTTTGTGAGGGAAAGATTTTAAAAGTCTTGAAATAAAGCGCTGCTGGGACAATGCTAGCTTTTGAGTTGGGTTTATCCCGTGCCGGTTGGAGCGCAGTTGATAAAGAGTCTTTAAAATTGGGTAAAAGACCGGCCTACGTGTAGATTTTGAAATAAGGAGTTAGGATGTGCCAAAAATTGCTAAGTATCTAGTGATTGGCTCGACAGAAGCTTATAGCGGCAAGTCAGCAACGGTTGTGGGTATCGCCCATCAGCTACAGCAAAAAGGAGTCGATATTGCTTACGGCAAACCCCTAGGAACCTGTCCTAGTGAGAATCAGGTAGATAAGATAGATGAGGATGTGCGGTTTGTGGGGGAAACTCTGAACCTTTCCGGCAACCGGCTGCTATCTCCTCTGGTGTTTCTGGATGAGGAGACGATTACTAAACGCCTGCAAGGGGAAGATCGAACAAATTATTCAGAAGCGCTGGCCCAATCGATGCAGGGTCCAGCAGGATCTTTAGTTTTGCTGGAAGGTGCCGGCACAATGGATGAAGGCATTTTGCTGAATTTGTCTTTGTTGCAAGTGTCGGAAACACTGGACGCGTCGGTTCTATTGGTGACACGTTTCCGATCAGCCTTGACTGCTGGAATTGTTCTGGCGGCTAAACAGCGGTTGGGCGATCGGCTGGTAGGGGTGTTGCTCAATGATATTCCTCCGCAACAGATGGAGTTTGCCGAAACGCTGGTGCGCCCTTTTCTGGAGTCTCAGGGAGTGCCGGTGTTAGGAATGCTGCCCAGGAGTGCGCTGTTGCGAAGTGTGAGTGTGACTGAGTTGACACAGCGGCTGAAAGCAGAGGTGCTGTGCCGGCCTGATCGCTTGGATTTGATGGTAGAAAGTCTCAAGATTGGGGCGATGAATGTTAATTCCGCCATTAAGTATTTTTCTGAAGGGAGAAATATGGCGGTGGTAACGGGTGGGGATCGCAGTGATATTCAGATTGCGGCCCTAGACAGTTACACGCAATGTTTGATTTTAACCGGCTCGATGGCTCCATCTCAAATTGTTTTGAACCGGGCTGAAGAAATGGAAGTGCCGGTGCTGTCGGTTGATTTGGATACTTTGACAACGGTGGAAATTATTGAACACGCTTTGGGCCAGGTGCGGCTTCAAGAGCCGGTGAAGGTAGAATACATCCGTCAAATGATGGCTGAGCATTTCGATATCGACCGCTTGCTGGCGCGGCTGGGATTGGAGCCGGTGGCGGCAAGGAAGTAGAACCCAGAAGTTGACATCCTCCCACCGCTAACCCAAAGTAGCGAATATAGCGGGGGAGGCCAAGGTGAATCGTCGCAAAAAAGACGCTATTACTTCCCTCACCCTCGCCCCCCAATCTTCCCCACATCATCGGCAGATTAACTCAGCGTCGTTCGACGGCGACCCGAACCGGCACTACGCCGAGAGCGGCCCCCTCGCGGTTGAGGTTCGGGTTTAGGCGCGGTTTCCTGACCCCCTTGTGCAATTGGGATTGTAAAGTGAAACTCACTGCCCTGGTCTTTTCCAGGAGAAATTGCCCAAATCTGGCCACCCCAGCCCGTAACAATTTGCCGGCAAATCGCCAGTCCTAAGCCGGTGCCGCCGGCAGTGCGCCGCAAAGCCCCTTCCTCTTGATAGAATCGGTCGAAAATGGCATCCAGCCGATTGGGTTCAATCCCGCGCCCGGTATCTGCGACCAGAACTTCAACCTGTTGCGAGCCGTTAGAGTGTGCTTCGATCCTCACCTGACCCTGAGATTGGTTAAATTTGCAAGCATTATCAAGTAGTTTCGCCAGCACCTCCACCAGCCACTCGCCATCAGCTTGCACCAAAGGCAAATCTTCTGGCACTTGCGTTGTAATCTGGATCGGCGCTTCCTCAGAACGGCGGGCGCGGATACTGCTGAGAGCGAGTTCCACACACTCTTGTAAGGGCAAGGGTTCTGGATGCCATTCTACGCGTCCGCTTTCTAAGCGGGACAGGGTGAGAAAGTCTTGCACCAGTTTGCGGAGCCGATCAGCGTCTGCTACAGCCGAACTCAGCATCACCTGTCGCACTTCTATCGGCATATCTGGATCGCTGACCATGCTTTCCAGGCAAACCTGGATTGTGGACAGGGGCGTGCGGAGTTCGTGGCCGGTGATGGCAATTAAGTTGCTGCGGGTGCGGTCAAGGGCTTCTAACTGCTGGTTGAGGTCTTCTAGGTTGGCGTAGGCTTCTGCTTGAATCAAAGCAACGCCGACTTGGGCGGCAATGGCATCTACCAGCGCCAATTCCTCTTCTTCCCAAAGGCGGGGGGTTGAGCTACAGTGATGCAATTCCACCATGCCGACTAACTGGCTTTGATGCAACACCGGCACCATTAACCACGAACCAATTTGCCACTGACGCACAAGGGCTTGCATTTTTGTGCCGGCTAACCGAGTGTCTGTCTTGGCATTCTCCACATAAACTCGCTCCCCGTGTCTCACCGCTTCTTGAAATAGGGGATTACTTTGAATTGGCCAGATTTGGCCGGCTAGGGGCTTGATGTCGGTGCCTAAAAACTCGTACAAAATCGTTGCATTGGCATCCGTTGCCTTGCACCGATAAATCAAACACCGGCACGCATTCAGCGCCTGTCCCAATTCTTGTACTGCGACTTTAAATATTTCTGCTGGATTGAGTGATTGCCGAATTGCCGCAGTAATCGAGTTAACCATACGCTCTTTCCGCTCTTGGGCGGCAATCGAGCCATAAGTCTTGAGCAACTTGTGCTGTCCTGCTTGCAGATAAGTCACTAAGCGCTGGGCGAATGGGCCAGGATCGACGTTTTGAAATCCCGGATCTCCTACTATTTGTGATGATGCTGCAAGATTATAAAAATTTCGTGCCCGCTCTATTTTGTCAGCAAGTTCGGGCCGGTATTTCAAAATTTGACTCAGGATTAACCCAGCGGCGGTGGAAGTTACCTGCCGGTCAAATGTCCAAATCCCCTCAAACCGACGAGCTTGATCCATTTCCGCCAGATCGGGAAGCTTGCCAGTCTGGCCAGTGCTAAGGTTGCTGCTGGCTGGCGTCTCTCGTTCTTGACAGATCAAGCAGGTGGCATAAGCCGGCGCAATCACGATTAAATGCCACTCCTGACTCAACCGATCAGTCGGGTTGAATGCCACCGTCTCATAGACATCTGAGGCATTGGTGAAATCGGTTTCGGGTGCCGCCAGCACATAAACCTGATCGGTTTTTTGGGCGATGCGCCGATAACGGTGCGCCTCCTGCCGGTAAAAGCGCTCTCGCTGGAAACTCGCAATCACCAAAGGCTGCTCTGAGCCGGCCAGAACTTGGTCTTCCATTGCATGAGAAAGCGCCGTTAAGGAAGACTTGAAATAAATCTGTGACCGCAGCTGGGGCAAGGCTTGCAGCAGGTTTTCGAGCAAGGAATTAGAGAAGCTCATCGATCGTCTATGTCAATCCAATCTGGGCAAAATCCATGACACAGCGGCGCGGCGATGGCTGTATCTGACGCCCAAGCCCCACATACAGCTACCCTCTTGCTCGTTGGCCATTCACACATCTGGGCACTCCACGGCAGCCAGTAAAGCTCGGCATCACCGGCCACCTGTGAGTGCCCGACAGCGGTGGGCATTTGGCTGGCATGAACCCGAAGCCTCCTTTAGTTATTGGAGCGCTGTTGATGCAATTGCCGTGGATAAGCGCAACAATCGGCTATTAGCTAACTATACATTTTCCGGGATCGCACAGCTGTTATAAGCCAAAGAAGAGCCGACGAAAGATGTTTGCCGTACTTAAAACTTAATCGTTTGAGCAATAATTACTTACCCAGTCTGAATTATTAACGCTCGTTAACAATGTTGAAGAACCGTTACAGTTCGCGGGTAAATGTTTATATCTCGCTATTTTTCTAGCTTGAGCCGGTAGAGTCAGGCTGAGGATGGGCGCAATTGCCCATCATGAACCTAGCTATCTCTAAGCGAGTAATTCCCCTGTTTCTTGCAGGGTGTGAAGTCTTTGGTAAATGCCTTCTTGGCGCAGCAACTCTTCATGGCTACCAACTTCCACAATTCGCCCCTGATCGAGTACAACAATTTTGTCAGCTTCCCTTACCGTACTAAGTCGGTGAGCGATAATAATTGTGGTGCGGGTGCCGAGAATGGAACCCATCGCCAGCTGAATCGAGCGTTCTGATTCGTAATCTAAGCTGGAAGTCGCTTCATCAAAAATCAGCACGTCGGGTTCAACTAGCAACGCTCGTGCAATTCCCAGCCGCTGTTTCTGACCGCCTGAGAGTCGAACACCTCGCTCACCCACCGTTGTGTAATATCCTTTGTCAAGGGTCTTGATAAATTCATCTGCTCTGGCAATACGGCAAGCTTCTTGCACCTGCTCAAACGTTGCTTGTTTGTTGCCATAGGTAAGGTTATCGAGCAAAGTTCCGTTAAAGATATCCACATCTTGGTGAACGATCGCTAATCTGCGCCGATACCGGCTGACATCAAGGGTGCGAATATCCTCGCCATCCATCAAAATGCGGCCTGAATTCGGTTCAAAATACCGAAACAGCAATTTTACCAGGGTGGACTTACCTGAACCGGATCGCCCTACTAACGCAACCGTTTGATAAGGTTCAATTAACAGGTTCACATCCTGCAATACGGGACGTGCGGGATCGTAGCCAAAGGTAAGATGGGAAAATTCTACTTTGCCGGTGAACTGATAGAACGATTCTGAAGGATTAACTTTGCCTTCTAAGGTTGGGGGTGCCGGTTTAGATAAGGTAGCGGCATCAATTCCATCTGGCATCTGCATAAATTCATGAAACCGCATCATCGAGGCATAGCGCCGCGCAAAGGTTTCAGCCAGTTGACTGAGAGGACTGAGTTCTGAGTAAGCCATGCTGGCTAAGGTAAAGGTGGTAACAAAGTGTCCCAGAGACATTTGTCCGCCAAGTGTGGCAACGAGGGTGAAGCCGAGAACTGAAAACAGACAAAATTGCACAAAGGTGGTTTGCCAAGTGCTTAATTGGGTGTAACCCCGGTGGATGCGATAGTCAACAACGGCGAACTCGCGATTTAAACGCTGGCGCTGCCGGTTGAGTTCGACAGATTCAGTGGCAAAGGCTTTAACAGTTTTGATGTTGGTGACAATTTCTGAGGTACGGCTTTCGGTATTTTCCATGTAGCGATCTAAAATCTGCTCTCGTTCAATGAGTTGTTTGAGATTTTTGATCGTGAAGCTAAGGACAAATATGAAGGAAAGCAGAAAAAATACTGCGATCTGCCACTGCATTAACCAGATAATTGCAAAAATTCCTATCAGCCGGCAAAGTTTGGGAATTAGTTGGCCGGCAATTTCTGGATACCCCCAGGTGTGGTTGGCGAGACCTCTGGCAACCCGACCGGCAATGCGTCCGGGGTTATTTTCGTCGTAAAATTCTAGTGGCAGGGTGAGGATTTTTGCCAGGACACTTTGAGAGTGATCCCGGCGGGTACGCAGCGCAATATCCCAGTGAAACCAAGATCCTGCCCAAGGTTGCACCGGCGCTTTGACCACTGTTACCAAAAAAGTTAACCCCATCAACACGCCTAATGACAGGGGTTTCCCTGCCGGTAAGTCGCTAATTTTTCCAATGGTTGCAATTAAGTTTTGAGTGATCCGATCTACTTCGCCATCAGAAAGGACGTTGAGAATTTGGCCTATCGTGTAGGGGACAACCAAATCAATGATTTCAAAGGCGCTAGAGGTCGTGATGCTAAAAATTGCGCCTCTTGAATACTGCCGATAGTAGTTAAGGATATCCCGAAATGTTGCCATAGCCCTCCTTTTCAAAGCGGCTCATGCAGAACTTGAGGGGAAATTCTTCACAAGCAGTCGCTTTTTGTAGTGTTTGTACTACATTGTAATTTAAAACCCTGCCTTAAAAGATTTTTTCTGCCTAACAGAAGTTAAAAATTGGGTTAAGTTTAAGCTTTTGTGCGGTTAAATTGCATATTTGAATGAGAAAAGCAGGGGATATCTTGTTTCCCCTGCCTTTCTGTTGATCGGCACGCTCCTGCACATTAGATTTATGGGACACTAACACTGGGAACTCATAAAGCAGCGTTTTGCTGGTGATAGGTGCTCTTGCTGCCGGTGCAGAATTGATGTTACCCACTGCACCCAGGTGTCTCAGGCGCTTGCCTTAATTTTCTTCGGCCCGATAATGAAATGAGATTTAGTTGAACGCGTAGGCCGATTGCAGACCCCAAACGATGAGAAAGGCAATGCCACCCAACACCAGAATCGCCGAGATCGTAATGATGATCGGGTTATCGGCTCCCTTGAATTTCATGATTCCACGGTTTAAATCTGACATAGCCCGTGATTCTCCCTCTGTAAAAGAGATACTTTACATTAATTTATGTTACTATAAATAAATTGGTGTGGCATTGCGTCGTTCAGCAAGTCCTGATTCTCCCAAGGATGGGACAAATGGCCGGCAGTAGTGTAATATACCAACACCAAGCAACTACGACGGATTCTTAAATACTAGATGGGCAACAAGCCAACCATTGCCGTATCTCACTTAGGTTGTGAAAAAAATCGCATCGATACGGAGCATATGCTCGGCCTGCTAGTGCAAGCAGGCTACCAGGTAGATAGCAACGAAGAATTAGCCGATTACGTCATCGTTAATACTTGCAGTTTTATTCAAGCCGCACGGGAAGAGTCGGTTAGGACTCTAGTAGAACTGGCAGAGGCCAATAAAAAAATTGTTATCACCGGCTGCATGGCGCAGCATTTCCAAGACCAGCTACTGGATGAATTGCCAGAAGCGGTGGCCCTCGTTGGCACCGGCGACTATAACAAAATCGTCAATGTCATTCAACGGGTGGAAACCGGCGAACGCGTCAGCGAAGTTACGGCTGAACCGACTTATATAGCGGATGAAACCACACCGCGCTATCGCACCACATCTGAAGGGGTGGCGTATTTGCGCGTGGCGGAAGGATGCGATTATCGTTGCGCCTTCTGTATCATTCCCCATCTCAGGGGTGCTCAGCGGTCGCGCTCGATAGAGTCTATTGTGGCAGAAGCCGAGAAATTGGCGGCTGAGGGTGTGCAGGAAATTATTTTAATTTCCCAAATCACCACTAACTACGGACTCGATCTTTATGGCGAACCTAAGCTTGCAGAATTGCTGCAGGCGTTAGGTAAAGTGGATGTGCCTTGGATTCGGATGCACTATGCCTATCCAACCGGCCTGACTCCTAAAGTTATTTCCGCAATTCAGGAAACCCCCAACGTCTTGCCATACCTGGATTTACCCTTGCAGCATTCCCACCCAGAAATTCTGCGAGCAATGAATCGTCCTTGGCAGGGGCAGGTTAATGATACAATCATAAAGCGGATTCAAACAGCGCTACCTCAAGCCGTTCTCAGGACAACCTTTATCGTAGGTTTTCCAGGTGAGACGGATGAACACTTCGAGAATTTGCTACAATTTGTAAAGCGTCATGAATTTGACCATGTAGGTGTCTTTACATTTTCCCCAGAGGAGGGAACGCCTGCCTACAGCTTGCCAAATCAGCTGCCTCAAGATGTTATGGACGCCCGTCGGGACGCCCTGATGGAAGCGCAGCAACCCATCTCTCTGAAGAAAAATCAAGCTGAGGTGGGGAAAGTGGTAGACGTTTTGATTGAGCAAGAGCATCCGGAAACGGGTGAGATGATAGGTCGTTCGGCTCGATTTTCTCCAGAGGTGGATGGATTAGTCTACGTTCAGGGAACCGCACGGCTGGGTTCTCTGGTTCCGGTAGCGATCACCGATGCGGACATCTACGATTTGTACGGTTATGTCGCCACGGCGGCAGACCTCTTGCCGGCTCCCCAGCTGGTAAAGCGGTAAGATTTGCCAATTTGTTGCGCGTTGCTTAACAAAAGTTTATTGTTGGGTTAATATTCCGCAAGGATCTGGTAATAGTGGAGAGAGTACAGAGGGTTTGAAACCCAACTATCCAGACTCAGCAGCCGCTCCATCCCGATCCATTTCAAACTGCGCTCTTCAACAATGAGCTGACGAAAACCTTTGCCGGTGTGAGCAAAAGTGTTATCTAAACGCTTCCTTTATACCTGCCTTCAGATTGCAACGCTCAGCTCGAAGTCTGGCGATTTCTGGAACCGCATTGAAATATTACGTTTATAACGGAGATTAAATGGATTTGTCATTCAAGGATCTAGGTCTTTCTGATTCGCGTGTTAGCCATCTAGAGACCCTAGGTTTCACGACCCCGACCGCAATTCAAGCTGAAGCGATTCCCCATCTGTTGGCGGGTCGAGATGTGGTAGGACAAGCACAAACCGGCACAGGCAAGACGGCAGCGTTTTCTTTGCCAATGCTGGATCAAATTGATGTCAGTAATTCAGCGGTTCAAGCGCTGATTCTGACACCCACTCGTGAGTTAGCCATTCAAGTATCTGACGCCATCCGCGATATTGGTGGAGATCGTCGGATGGGTGTGTTAGCCGTTTACGGAGGTCAAGCGATTGATCGCCAAATCCGCACCTTACAGCGCGGCGCACAAATTGTTGTGGGTACGCCTGGACGGGTAATTGATTTACTTGATCGCGGCAACCTCAAGCTCAGCCAGCTGAGCTGGCTGGTGCTGGATGAAGCCGATGAAATGCTCAGCATGGGCTTTATTGATGATGTAGAGAAAATTCTCAGCCAAGCACCGGCAACCCGGCAGACGGCCTTTTTCTCCGCCACAATGGAACCCTCCATTCGGGCGCTGGTCAGCAAGCACCTGCGTTCGCCGGTTAACGTCAGCATCAAACAACCGAAAGCGACACCAAAGCAAATCAATCAGGTTGTTTACATGGTGCCTCGTGGCTGGACAAAAGCCAAAGCTTTACAGCCAATCTTGGAATTGGAAGATCCGGAAACAGCAATTATCTTTGTGCGGACACGACGTGCTGCAGCCGAGTTGACGAGCGAATTGCAAGCAGCCGGCCACAGTGCAGATGAGTATCACGGCGACCTCAACCAAGCTCAGCGCGAGCGGTTGTTGTATCGGTTCCGTCAGCAGCAAGTGCGGTGGATCGTCGCTACAGATATTGCGGCACGGGGTTTAGATGTGGAACACTTAACCCATGTCATTAACTATGACTTGCCGGACAGTGTGGAAAGCTATGTACACCGGATCGGTCGTACAGGGCGCGCTGGCAAAGCAGGAACTGCAATTTCCCTGGTTCAGCCCTTTGATCGCCGCAAATTGCAGCAAATTGAGCGCCATGTGCGTCAAGCGCTGAAAGTTCAAACGGTGCCTAGCCGGTCACAAATCGAAGGTCGTCAGTTGGAAAAACTGAAAAACAAGGTGCTAGATGCTTTAACCGGCGAACGCCTTGCCTCCTTCTTACCAATTGTGGCCCAGCTAAGCGAAGAGTATGATGCTCATGCGATCGCAGCGGCTGCCCTGCAAATGGCTTATGATCAAACCCGTCCTTCATGGCTGCGTACAGATGCGCCAGTGGATGACCAATCTGGTGCTCCTAAGCCGAAGTTGATCAAGCGGATGAAAACTTCTGCACACGCTGACTAAGTAGCAATTAATTAATCGGCACCTACAGAGGCGCGGCATTGCCGCGCCTCTGTGTTTTTGTTGCTCGGACAGACTTCTTATGATGTCGGGGAGATTAAGAAATTTCTAGAACAAATAAGCCCCATTGTCACTGCCAATAACGATGCCATTGTTAGTGGCAGCAGCCGACATCCCAAAATTATTATCCTCAGAAGGTCTAGGGCTGATAAACGTGTCAGTTAAAGCGCCCGTTGTTCCGTTATATAGGTAAGCGGCACCGGCATCAAAGCGCACCACGTCCTCGCTGGGTGCGCCCAACAGAATATTATTGCCCACAGGCGTGATAGAATTCCCAAACTCTATAAATTGACCTGGACGCGGACTGCGGTAGGTTTGAACAAAATTGCCCACGGCGCTGTCAATCTGATAAACAACTTCTTGGCCGGCAGTCCCCACGAATTCGCTTCCTATCGTCAAAATATTATTGCCAATTACGTCAACTTCATTGCCGAACCTATCAGATTTTAAGGGAACTGGATTCACAAACGTTCTCAGAACCTCACCCGTTGCACCATCAAATAGATAAAGGATGCCGGTAGTCGTATTACCCGTAACTGGGTCAAAACTACTTGCATCCACTAAAACATTATTACCAATACCGGCAATTGAAGAACCAATCAGCGACTGGCTTGGGTTCGGACTGAGGAATGTTTGCAAGAGTGCGCCGGTGTTGCCATCAAATAAGTAAACCGCCCCCTTATTCTCGCCGGCAGTGTCGTCACCCCCTGCGCTAATCACAACATTGTTGCCGGCAGTCGTAATGGATGCACCAAATCCATCACCGGCATTTGGAGTCGGGTTGAGAAATGTTCGCAGAACTGCGCCAGTATTCCTATCAAACAAATAAACTGCGCCAGCATCTGTGCCGGCACTGTCATCAAACGGTGCCCCAATCAAAACATTATTGCCAAGTGTCGCGATGGCATCCGTTCTATAAAAAGATTGCCCCTGATTTTGGTTCGGCAGACTAAACTTCCTCAGCAGAGTGCCGGTGAAACTGTCAAATAAATAAACAGCATCACTTGCCGATCCAATCAGCACCTCGTTGCCCGCACCTACAACAGTTGAACCAAAACTCTTAGCCCCGTCAGGGTTTTGGAAAGTCACTTTCGGAGTAGACTTTGCCTCATCATCCACAATTTCCAGAACCGCTGTATTTTGTTCAACAAACGCATTGCCGGTTAGCCTGTCTAAGCTCAAGTTAACCGTTTCAGTAATTTCGGGCAAGGTATCATTAACAATCGGAATCGTCACGGTTTTAGGTGCGGCGTCCCCATCTGCAAAATTAACCGTTATCGGCGTCGCATTATAATCTGCCGGCGCAGTTGCAGTTCCATCGCTTAGCGTCACAACTGCACTCGCTGCCCCACTACTGCCGCCGGTGCGAGTCACCGTCACCGCAGCAATCGCGGTTCCATTCTCATTAACCTGGAACCTGACATTACTAAACGCTAAAGTGCCAGGATTTGAAAAATCAGAACTGTTGATCTGGTTACTGCTAACCCCTTGTAATACCGCTAATATCTCTTGTGAGAAAACATTTTGTATAACCGTGCTGCCGGCATATTCAGCGATGCCTTGACTGATGCTGAGATCCTCATATCTGACATTTCCTTCTAACCCAATAAAATCAACCCCATTCACAAAATCGGTAATAAAATCCGCCTCAGCAATCGTTGCCCCGCCAACCCCTTGCCGCAGGAAAAAGTAATCCGTTCCATCCCCGCCGGTTAAGGTATCACTGCCCAGATCGCCAAACAAAAGATCGTCATCGGCATCCCCAAATAGCCGGTCATTGCCTTGCCCGCCTCGCACGATATCTTTGCCTGAAGCGCCCTCAACCGTATCGTTCCCCAAGTTGCCATTGAGATAATCATCCCCATCTTCACCAAACAGCCGATCCTCGTCTCTGCCTCCCAGTAAGGTTTCATTACCTCCACTGCCTTGGAGAGTATCGCTGCCCATGTTGCCAAATATCAAGTCATTTCCTTCATTGCCGATGAGCCAGTCATTATCTTCATTGCCGATGATAATATCGTTGCCCAACCCGCCATCAATGGTGTCACTACCTTCGTTACCAAAGAGGGTGTCATTTCCTGCTTCGCCTGTCACGCCGTCATTATCTTCACCGGCATCTACCTGATCGTCACCGTCACCTGCTTCAATCAGATCGGCACCGATATTGCCGTCGAAATAATCATTTCCTGCTAATCCACGCAAGGTGTCATTGCCACCTAAGCCTAGGGTAATGTCGTTTTCTGGCAATCCTACAATCAGATCGCTCTCAAAAGTGCCGGTAAAGTTGGCCATGATGGAAGTTCCTCGCTACTGCTGAATGTATTCGACCTGTCTAATTGTGTGGGTATGGGCCAGGATTTAGGGTGGGCTTGAAGTTTCCTGGTCGATTTTTTTTTGTTGTGATGCCCTCTCAAGTGGCAAGTTTGGAGGCAACTTGATGATATTAACAGATAGGGGGCATGGCGCTAAGCTAAGGAAACCAGAACGGTAAGGATATGGGATCGAAAGGTTTTGCTTTTATTGAGTTCAACTTAGTTAGCGCAAATGAATCCTACGATTCAGAGGTAGAATTGTTGTGAGTTTTTAATAGGATTCTCTCAGTGAAAATTTGAAAATCCTAAAATTTCTATCTTTAAAAAATGAATTTAGCGTCTAGACACTAAAAAATATAATTTTGGTCAATAGCCAATTAGGAGTGAAGCAGCACAAAAAAAGAGAGGGAAGCACTTTTATACTTCCCTCTCTTTTTTCAATTCATTCTAATTGGACTGCAAGCGTTAGAACTAATTATTCTTGCTAGCCTTTCTGTTTTTGCGCCATTTCATCAAAGCGGCCAAACCTAATGCTGAACCGGCCATTGTGGCGGGTTCGGGAACTTGCTCAGCTTCTCCACCCGGTCCTGGGTTGGAAGGTGCGGGAGTTCCGGAAGGCTCACCAGGTACGACAGGTGCTGCAGGAGTTTCAGCAACAGGTGCCGGGGCTGTCGGGGCTGCAGGAGTTTCAGCAACAGGTGCCGGGGCTGTCGGGGCTGTAGGAGTTTCAGCAACAGGTGCCGGGGCTGTCGGGGCTACAGGAGTTTCAGCAACAGGTGCCGGGGCTGTCGGGGCTGTAGGAGTTTCAGCAACAGGTGCCGGGGCTGTCGGGGCTACAGGAGCTTCAGCCGCCGGTGCCGGGGCTGCGGGAGCGCTGGGGCTACTGGGTGGAGTGGCGGCTACGATCACTGGAGCTGTACCGGCAGTTTTGCTGCTGAGATCGCGATTCTTGCCGATTCCCACACTCATCAGGCGAGCGCCAATGGTTGTAGAAGAAAAGGCACTCAGGGTCAAACCAGTACCAGAAATCGTAAATTTAGTGCTTTGATAGTCGTCACCCTTAGCGATTCCTTGCTTTCCAACTTCTACGCCGGCATTAAAGTCTAGCTTTGTGCCTTCCAAGCCAGCGCTGTTGCCAAAGGCGCTGAAATCACCATTTGTAGAGATATGGCTGAGTGGGCCACCGGCAATAGGTGTAATTGCGAGTCCGCTAACCCCAGGGAGGTTGAAATAAACACCCCGGAGGTCGCCGGTATAGCCGGTTTTACCAGATACAACGTTGACTGTGGCGGTAATTTTTCCAGGGTTGCTGGTATCGTCTAGGGTTACGCTAACTGTGGGGTAGTCGGCAGTATTAGTATTTGTCTTATCGGTAAGGTTGACTGTAACAGTCTCAGCAGATGCCGGCAGGGCCATTAAACCAGCAGAGGCGCTCAACAAACCAACGGCCAATAAGCTAGACTTCGATGCAAAAAATTTAGTGACTTTCATTGTATTGAACCTCTGTGACTTAGTAGGGTGGAATTTCAAAAACTGAGCGGTTGAGAGCGGTAGATGCAAGAGCTTGAGTTAATAAAAGCAAGTCGAAAATATTTTTTCTGACTTTACTAGCAGTTTCTAAACAAGGCGGGTAGATGTCCTGACTTTTCTTAAGAATTCCTAAAACAAGGTGGTTAGATGTCTTTTAAAGGATTGTTTAGCTTGTGGGCGTCGCGTTCCTTTGCTTTCTCTTGTTAAATTTATATTGACACTTGTTGTTGGGAACTGACAAGAGCTAATCGCCATCTTTAATCAAACAATATATTTCTTGATATCTGATTGAAGATTGATTTAAAAAGAAAAAAATCCGTAGTATTACTGTGGTAACTAATAATTAAAAGTCAATAAAGCAAAAGTTTAAGGTTTAATTTATTGATTTGTACGGATCAATGTTTGAAAAAACTTTGAAAAGGGCAGGAGAAAAACTCGGTATTTTGTAGGTTGGATAAAGCCTAGGGGGCGAAACCCCCCGCTACTTATACAGTCTCCGCGCCGGCAGAGGCTAAAAGGCTTTGCCGGCAAGGCATTAATAAGCCGGCCCAACTGAAGTAGGAGTTGTGCCAGAATATTTAGAAACTTAACAATGACCTGTGACAAACACGTAAGTAAAGGCAACGGCAGAGGCAGGCCAATCGGCTGAATACCCCAGTTACAGGTCGCCGGTTGTACAGATTTCTCTTTTCAAACTTGAGATGAGTCTGCCGACTGGGGTGCCGGTTGAGACAGAGTTCTCGCTAGGGTATGCAACTCTAGCCACCACTGTTCTTTAGGTCGCTGGTGATCTTTGTCCACCATGCGGGGAAGATCGCCCAGGTCAAAGAACTTTATTTGCCCCGCCTGTAAGCCGATGAAAGCACTCATCGGCGATGCTTTTTGAGCTTGTTCGAGCAGGAAATCAAGACCTTTTGCGGCAAAGCGGGTCGCTTGGATGCGATCAAATGGAGAGGGATCGCCACCCTGTTGCAGGTGTCCTAAAATCGCTTGACGGACTTGAAAGAGCTGCCGGCCTTCTTCTTCAAATAGGGCGCAGATAAAATCTGAGGTGTACACTGTATGAGCATTTTCATTACAGATAATTAATCCCACCCGTTTGCCTTGCTTAAACCCGTCTATTAGATTAGTTAAGTCTTGCTGCAAGTTACTCAGGCTCACGCCCTCTTCGTGAAGGTAAATTCGTTCAGCGCCGGTGGCTAAACCGCTCATTAGGGCTAAATAACCGCAGTAGCGCCCCATAACTTTCACGATAAAGCAACGGTTGGAAGCAACGGCAGACTGCTTAATTTTATCGACCGCTTGAATAATATTGTTCAAAGCCGTATCTGCACCAATGCTCAGTTCGCAGCCGGGGAGATTATTATTGATGCCGGCCGGCAGGCACAAAATAGGAATGTTGAACGCCGAAAAGGTATCTCGCTGAGCGTAAAGCTGGTAAGCTGCCTCGTAACCGCTCCAGCCGCCGATGATCAATAATGCTTGAATATTTTGCGCTTCGATGTGCCGTGCGATCTCGTAGAAATCTTTAGTTTGAGGAATTTTTCGGCTGGTTCCCAATTCAGAACCGCCGGTTGTGGCCCAACCCCGGACGCTTAGCCAATCTAATTCTTTTATACTGCCGTCAATCAGTCCTCGGAAGCCGTGTTCGACTCCCAGCATGGTTTGCCCTTTGTCAATTCCCAACCTGACAGCAGCCCGAACTGCGGTGTTCATTCCGGGTGCTGCTGCGCCACAGTTGAGGACGGCTATCCGCAAGGGTGAATGGGAAAGGCTATTTTCTTCGGTATTTCTTTCCTGGGAAGGCGAAGCCTGCATTAAAGTGTGCAGCGTGTGAAAAGCTTCTTTAAAGCTGCTGCCGCGCAGATCCATTGCTTTTTCGTAGTCGCCGGCTGCGATCGCCTCGGCAACTGCGTGGGTTTGCTCGACACAGTGCATTAAAGGCGGACGGGTGATGCGGTTGCCTCGCATTCCAATCAACACCGGCTCACTTGCCGGCGTGGCAGACAGCAGTTCTTCAACAGCTGCATGACCTAATAAGGTGCTTAAATTGCGATCAAAGGCGCTGGGAGAGCCGCCGCGCTGTACGTGACCTAAAATTGTGACGCGGGTATCTTCATCGAGTCGTTCTTCTAGAACCCGTTTGACATCATCGCAGTGAATCGGGTGGCCCTGCCGGTCTTTTGCGCCTTCCGCCACAATCACAATGCTATCCCGACGCCCGGATTCACGACCGGCTTTCAGCACGGCGCACATCTGCTCTTCCCAATTGTCTGTTTCTGGGGGACATTCTGGAATCAACACCCAATCCGCGCCGGTTGCCAGTGCCCCCATTAGTGCTAAATAACCGCAGTGACGCCCCATCACTTCCACAACAAAGGTGCGCTGATGGCTGGCAGCTGTTGAAGAAATGGCGTCAACGGCTTCGGTGAGCCGGTGTAGCGCCGTATCCGTGCCGATCGTCATATCGCTGCCATACATATCGTTATCGATAGAAGCCGGCAGTCCGACAATTGCTAAGTAAGGATGTTGATCCGCCAGTTGCCGGTCGATTTCGCCAAGCTCTACCAATTCTGCCAGTAATTCCGGCCATTCTGCTCGGAACGTATCTGCGCCGGTGAGGCTGCCATCGCCTCCAATCACGACTAAGCTGTCAATCCCGTTTTGTAAAAGATTTCGAGCCGCCACCCGACGTCCTTCTCTGCTGCGAAATTCCAGGCAGCGTGCTGTGCCGATGATCGTGCCGCCTCGATGCAAGATGCCGCCCACGTCGTCCCAGTTGAGTTGACGGATACAGGGGCGAATGTTACGAGATGGGCTTGCGGCTGTTTCAGAGATACGGCATTCGCTCCCATCCACCATGCCTTGGTAGCCTTCGTAGATTGCATATACTTCAACACCTTTCGCCAGTGCTGAACGAACCACTGCCCGCACGGCAGCGTTCATTCCAGGCGAGTCGCCACCACTCGTTAAGACACCAAGTCGCTTTTTAGGCATAGACATATAAGGACTCTCCGCACAATCGGCACAGGCACCGCAGAACTCAATCAGGAGTATATCGTAATAGCTTCATTTAGTTGGTAGCTAACTTAGCGACTGCTTATAGATAGTTACAATAGGACTGGTAAGTTGCTGGCTTCCTAAGAAAAGTGTCCCTCTGCAATAGTTAAGCTCACCTGCCGGTGGGCTTTTTTTATGTTTGGATTATTTGATGGTTTGAAAAATCAAAAGTGAATAAAATTTTATTAAAAACAAGTGCCGACTATGAGATATTGATAACCAGCATTAATTAAATAAATTCGCGTTTGCAAGTCACTAGAAATTGTCAGCATCAGAACTGCTGAGAGCAATACCTAGCTTCTTACAGTTCTGGAAATGTTCAGGTTGAATAAAACTTGGACATTTATGCTATGTTGACTATAATGCCATCTTGAACTCATAAGTTGATATGCCACTTGAGATAACAATTAAGAACTATCGGTGCTTCTCTGATTCTAATCCGGCTCGTTTTATTATTCAAAAAGGTTTCACGGCTTTTATAGGAGTAAACAACTCAGGAAAGTCTTCTCTACTTAAGTTTTTCTATGAGTTTCGCTCTCTCTTTACTTCTGTTGCAGACCCCAGCAGCTTTCAGAATGCCATATACGGAACCATGCAAAGCTTCTCTTTTCCTAGAGAAGTTTTAGATATGCAAGAAGTTTTCTGTAACGTTAATGAGCGCCCACTAACAATTCAAGTGATTTTTTTTAGTGAAGATGGTGCTGTAGAGAAAGATAATCTACCAATAGCTGAAAAAATAGTCTTCACCATTCCAAGAAATAATACTTACACTGCCCAACTTTATTCAGCCAACAAAATTTTGCCTTCTTCAGCTAAGCACAGATTAAATCACATGGTATGGATGGAAGAGAATAGGCCTTTAGCAGAGGATACGCCTTTAGCAAATGTATCCGATCTTATTAAAAGTCTGAGAGATTTAGGTAATACTCTCTATATAGGCCCCTTTAGAAATGTTCTTAGTCTTATTGCCGGCTCTCAAACTACTTTAGGATACTTAGATTATTTTGATATTAAAGTAGGGCAAGCTTTTATTCAACAGTGGCGGTGGTTAAAAACAGGACCTGACAGAAAATTCAATTCAATAAGTATGGAAATTACAAATTTTCTTCAAGATTTCTTTAAATATAAAAAAGTAGAAATTAATGCATCTAATGATGATCAAACACTGAAATTTTTTATAGATGAAAAACCCTACACAATTTCAGAGCTAGGCTCCGGACTATCCCAATTCTTTTTGGTTCTTGCTAATGCAGCTATAAAAGAGCCATCTTATATTCTTATCGATGAACCTGAACTTAATCTTCATCCCTCGCTCCAATTAGACTTTCTAACGACTCTGGGTCAATATGCTAGCCAAGGAGTTTTCTTTGCGACGCACAGCATTGGGCTAGCCAGAGCTAGTGCCGAGCGAATTTATACAGTTCGTAAGGGTGATGAGAGCAGCGAGGTTATTGAGTACGAAAAAAGTCCGAGCTTGGTAGAGTTCTTGGGAGAGCTTAGCTTCTCCACTTATAGAGAGTTTGGTTTTGATAAAGTTTTGATGGTTGAAGGCCGAACTGAGATTAAAACAATGCAGCAGTTCCTACGCAAATATGGAAAAGATCATGAAATTTTAATTTTATCGTTGGGTGGAAGCAGTTTTATTACCCCGGACTCTCAATCTGAACTTGAGGAAGTTAAACGTATTTCTGAAAATATTTTCGTTCTAATTGATAGTGAAAAAAAATCTATGGACGCTCCCTTAGAACTAAAAAGACAAGATTTTTTGGAAATGTGCCAAGAAATCGAAATTAACTGCCATGTGCTTGAGCGCCGAGCTACTGAAAACTACTTTACAGATAGGGCTATTAAGCAAGTTAAAGGAGAGAAATATGGGGTTCTGGGTCCCTACGATAAACTGGAAAACGCACCACATGGCTGGAAAAAAGCAGAGAATTGGCGGATAGCGCAAGAGATGAGCAAAGAGGAATTAGAAGCAACCGACCTGGGTAAATTTATAAAAAATTTGTGTGGAATAGAGTCAACGACAAACTGAAACCGGGACGAATGCCAAAATCGCGCCTTGATCAGGTTAAATTACCCTTGTTCATTCATGCTGGAAGAAATCGGCATTCCTTAGAAACCTTAACGGACACATTAATTCGAGTCAACCGGCCCTCCTCATAACAGACATCAATTCCCGAATGCCGGCCTCCCCCAATCAAAATTTATCGAAGAGATTGCTTAAACAGACTTTAAATGATCTAAATCTAATAAAGTGAAAGGAAGCGTTCTACCCAATCACCTTCACCGTGTCCTTACTTACTACAGTTCCTTTGCTAGCATCTGACCCTCAATTGTGGCTTCAAATGACCGTCGTTGGAGTCTGGATGGGAGGGGTGTTGTTGTTGGCGGAGTCGTTAAACCGCTTTGCCTCTGTAGATTCAGAAATTACCCGAAAAATTGTTCACATTGGCACCGGCAACGTTATCTTACTGGCGTGGTGGTTGCAGATCCCGGCATGGGTTGGGATTACAGCAGCAGTTTTAGCTAGTGCGATCGCCCTTTTATCCTACCGGCTTCCTATCCTCCCTGGCGTCAACAGCGTTGGCCGGCTCAGCTTTGGCACATTATTCTACGCCATCAGTATTGGCGTTTTAGTTGCGTGGTTCTGGCCGCTACAACAACCCCAGTATGCCGCTTTGGGGATTTTGGTAATGACCTATGGCGATGGATTAGCCGCCATTATTGGCCAGAAATTTGGCAAACATCCTTACAAACTCTGGGGGATACAAAAAAGTTGGGAAGGATCTGTGACAATGGCACTCGTCAGCTATGTGGTTAGCTGCTTGATTTTGCTTGCAGTTCAAGGTGCTATATGGCCCACTTGGTTAGTGCCGGCAGTCATTGCGATCTCGGCTACCAGCTTAGAAGCTTTCTCTAAATATGGCATTGACAACCTTACTGTTCCTATCGGCAGCGCCGCTGTTGCCTTTTTCTTAAATCAATTCCTGCTGTCAATTCTTTTGTGAGTGAATCAACTCAATAAAAATCGGTGGGGACAAATACTGTCTCCACCGATTTTTATGAAATCCACCAAACGATTGCGGTGACATGAGTTCGCCACAACACAAGTGATTAATACCTAAAGCCAAAATTATCTGTCCTTAACGCCTATTACTCCATCCACTGAGAACCTTCGTAAGGATCTCCATCAAACGGTTGAACACCGACCATTGGATACGCATCATCACTGGGGCTGAAGATGCGAGCAACCGCAGCAAAAATATACTGCATGGCACTAGAAAGCGATTGAGAAATATTCATAAACCCTCCGCTGGGATCAATGAGTTAACCATTTCAACTGGTCTATAAATAGTAGTGTAAGGGTTTAGAGAAGCCCTGCGTTAAACTCTCAATAATTTGATAAGATTCTCGTAAATTAACAACGGATCAATGATTAATTATTGATTTTTGTTGTTATTAATTAAGTTTTGTTGTAAAAGTTTAAAAACCTGTGTCTATTTTAATTTTTTGCAACAATCTGGGAGGAGTTTTGAGTTTTGAGGAATGAGTTTTGAGTCCCATGCCCTATGCCCCATGCCCATTTACTACTTAAAGTTCCAACCGGCAACAGCTAAGCAAGCCCAACCAATCATAAATGCAACTCCCCCTATCGGCGCAATTGCACCTAGCCAAGAAATGCCGGTGAAACTCAAGGTATATAAGCTGCCTGAAAACAAAGCAATGCCGGCAATAAACGCAAATCCAGCAACGACTAAGCTCGTTGGGGGTTCACCGGCACGACTCAACAGCACAGCCACCAACAGCAAGGCTAGGGCGTGATACATTTGGTAGCGAGCGCCGGTTTCAAAAATCGTTAGCGCTTGAGCGCTAAGTCTATCCTTCAAGGCATGAGCTGAAAACGCCCCAATTGCCACGGACAAGCCGGCTAAAATCGCCGCAATCACCATAAAAAGCCGAACAATCACGTCACTATCGCCTCAAAACTTGTTAATTTAAAAGTGCAAAGAAACATCGGGTTAAGCGAATTTAAAATAGTACCAATTAACCCGTTGCCACTTTTTTAATTCGCTTCATCATTGCTGCCGGCATCTTAGTATTGCTGAGATTCTAACCGGCTCTTTAAAGAACGGCTATCCCCCCAGCAGCACCCGATCATCGATTACCGGCGAGTCGCTTCCAGAATGCGCGAAAAGTAAAAACTTGTACTTGTCATTCCTTGCCGCTGAATTGAAAACCCGTTAGTTTCCAGAATTTTTACAACATCCGCTTCCCGATGCTGATAAGCGCGAGTTGCTTTACTCGGTCCTGGAAAAAACTCCCCAATTTTTTTTAGCATCGTCAGCGCTAAAGTTTTCGGCGCAAAACTAAGAATCAACCGAGATTCTGCCAAAGAACAAAGGTGAGCAATCATCTCCCCTGCCTTTTCTTGCGGATAGTGAATCAACACATCCAAGCAAATAACCGTATGATATTGCCCACTCAAACTTTCTAAATCCTGCGCTGTAAAGGCAAGATTATTCATTTGAGGCATTACAGCCTCAGCTCTTTCATAAGCTTCTCTCACCATTTTTTCAGAAATATCGCTGCCGTAAACCCTCGCGCCGGCTTGTGCGAGTGGAATGCTGAGACTGCCTACTCCGCAGCCGGCGTCACACACCGACAACCCAGGCAAATTGCCATCAGCACTCAGCCAGCTAATCACAGTATCAACTGTGCGCTGATGTCCCTCGCGGATGTCACGCTGGACTTTATTAACCTCGCCATCGCCATAGATTCGCCGCCAGCGATCAAAGCCGGTGGCATTGAAATATTCTTTAACAACGGTCTTATCATCCACTGCGTTCATCTACTTTTTTGATTCCCAATAGCTCTCACCCGTTAAATCTTATTGCTTAACTGCCCTTTGAAGCTAGCCGGCAGCGCAGATCTGTAACCAAGCCAAAATCAATGGGTATCCTCCCTATGCAGTGAGAACCCCTTCTTGACAAAGATACATTCTAAATGATATATCACAGCTATCTAGGTGTGGGATTTTCCCTAACGACTTGTTTAAAACAGAAAGCGATAGAGCGAAATAACCCGAACTCATGCCAAGCCGTAGAGATAGAAAACTTGGCATAAGTTAAAGCATCAAAGCACAGCCACAGGCTTATCATGAAGCACATCTTCGCTAATGTAAACCGAGGCATAATTCTTCGCACGTTGGCAAGACTTGCGCTGATAGGATCAGCAACTTTTGGTTTGGCAACCGTCTTGAACTGGGGAAGATATAACGGTTATTGGAATGGAACCCATTACCGAAGCCAGACTACAGATTTCAAGATTTTAGCGCGTCAACTTCCGGCTAATTTATGGGCTGCTTTACTGTCAAGAAATGAATCAGAGATTGGGGGAGCCGGCAACAGCAATAAGGGAAAACTAGGCATTCTAGTAACCAACTGCAAACTCGAAAGAAAAGATTGCCCCGCTCAACAAATTATTTATGCTTCCCCTTCATATTTTGTAACCCAAAAGCCGATAGAAGTCGCAGATTTATCCAGTTACCCTTACGCTTTGCTGCGAAACCCCACACCTCTGCTAGCGGGAAGAGAATCTGCCCCTAAAAAAGATGCAAATATAGAAGCCGGTAGTCGAGAACAAATCGGTGAAATTATCGGGCGCGTGTACTATTTTCGAGAAAATCCCCCAAGCTTTTTTGCTAACTACACAAGCTGGTTATTTCAACCGTGGAATCTTAGCGGTATTTATAAATATTACTCCTTAACAGTCGGCTTACTGCTAGCCAGTGGGATTGCCTGCTGGGCAATTATTGAAACAATTCTCTGCCGCAAGCGCCGACAGCAAAAACGAGTACAAGATGAACTCAACCGGGTGCAGCGCGAGTTACAAGAAAAAAATCAGCGAATGCGCTTAGTCAGCCTAATCGCGCCTAAACTAATCGCTCAAAAAGAGCGAATTCTTGCTGAGATGAAGCGTTGCCAAATAGAGCAAGAGCAGACAATACAGGAATTAGAAACCGAAATTGCTGATTATGAAAACCAACTCACGCAAAAAGAACAACAACAGCAACAAGGCAGCAGTACCTTAGAGAAACTGCAAACCGAACTCATAGAGATGCGGCAGTCTCAGAATCTAGCTCAAGAAGGAATACACGAGTATGAAGAAGCGCTCAAAAAGCTTCAAAATCAACTTGTAGCCTGGGAAGCAGAAAAGCACAAAAGACTGCGAACTTTAAAAAAGCTGGAAGAGGAACTGCAAGAAACCAAAATAAAAACTTTAGCGTTTGAGACTCAAGTAGAGGAAAAAAATTATCTTATTCAATCTTTATCTAAGAAATTAGAAGAAACCGAACAAGAAACTTGGTTGCTAGAGGAGCAACTAGCTGAATCTGAATCAGTAAAAGCCCAAGCAGTAGCCAGAGAAGAATATTTTTGGCAAGAATATCAAAAAGATTATGAGAAATTAGAAAACAATTATAAAGATTTACAAACTGAATGCGAAGAACTCAAGCACCAGTATGAGGAAGCTTGTAAAACCATTGGAGAATTAGAAGAACAACTTCACGACTGTGCTGATAAAGTAGTAGAAAATTCATCGGCTATCGATTTATCACACATCCATTTAGGATTAGTCGGAGGACAACCAAAAATCCGACAGTGCGTGCTTTCAGAATTATCTAAAAACTATGGATTGCGAGATTATAGTGAAATTGAACATCCAAACATGACCGAAAAAAAAGTCAAAGATAAATTAACCAGTTGTAACTTAATCATCTTAATCAACGGCAGCGTCAGCCATAGCATATATAAACACGTCCGTAGCTTAAAAAGTAGAGGAGCATTGCAAGGAGAAGTCCTACAACTCCCACTCAGATGTAACGCCACAAGCAGCATCGTGCGAGTCATCCTCGCCCACTGTGTACCCAAACATTAAAGCTACGCCAAACATCCCCCATCATCAACAAACCTATCATCCCAACCCTAAACCCATCTGCGTTTATCTGCGTTTATCTGCGGTTAAAAATCTTCCAACCCAACCTCACCTCAAATCATAACCGGCACCAACAAACATCCCCCGTCACCTCATCCAGATGCCAACGTAACAAACAAGCCGGCACCCCAACAGAAAATCCCGGCAACCCAATCGCCTTCCGAGGTGCTTCAGTTGCCAGTAAAATTGCTTTTTCAACCTCACAAATTCCCCACTTCACCACATTCTGCACACCCACCAACAACGGCAAAGTTGTCCCTGCCAACGTACCATCTGATAGACGACAAGTGCCGCCTTTCACCTCAATTTGCCGAGTATCCCAAGGATAAACCCCATCAGACAAACCCACCGGCGCTAAAGCATCACTCACCAAAAAAATCCCTTTTTCATAACCACCGGCACGCAATAATAAATCAACCATCGTTGGTGAAACGTGTTCCCCATCCGCAATTAACCCACAATAAACACCGGGATGAACAATTGCCGCGCCCAACAATCCTGGCTGCCGGTGATGTAAACTCGGCATTGCATTAAACGCATGAGTCACCATCGAAGCACCCAAGTCAAAAGCTTGCTCAGCTTGGGCTACGGTGGCTTGCGAGTGCCCCAAACTAACAGTAATTCCCAAAGATCGTAAATAAGCAATCACTTCGCCTGTGGCATCTAATTCCGGCGCTAAAGTGATAACTTTAACGATGCCGGCAAACTCGCCAAACAAACGTTTTACATTTTCAACCGTCAGCGGCAATAAATATTCAGCCGGGTGAGCACCGCGCTTTTCAAAATTAAGAAATGGCCCTTCTAAGTGTACCCCCAAAATCTTCGCCGCCGGCGTATGATCTTGAGAACAACGTTCTATAAAATCAGCCAAAGTCGCCAGTGATCGCTGAAAATTTTCTACCGAAGTTGTAACCAACGTCGGTAAAAATCCATCAACACCCTGCTGCCACAAAAACTCACATATCGCCGGCAGTTGGTGACTATTTTCTGAGTTCAAATCTGGAAACGCTAAACCTAGCGCCCCATTAATTTGAAGATCGACACCACCTAAAGAAATCCAGTCGCCACCGGCATCCAAAACATCAGATTCTGAGGAGGTGCCGGCAGACACGCCCATCGGCTCAATTGAGCGAATAATACTGTTAGCATCGATTTCAAGCCGGTGTAAACCTTCGTATCCCGGCAGTCGGGCGTTAATAATCTCCACATTTACCAAGCCAGTGTTAGCGGTTGAGGTTAATTGCCTTGTTGCTTCTGTCATCACTTTCGCGAGAGGATAACAAACCAGTCCTAGGATTTTTCAGGAGCACAGTGCTCTAAAATCCACACTCTAAAATTGAAAATCCCATGAGTCAACCACAAATCGGCATTATCATGGGCAGCGATTCCGATCTGCCCACTATGCAGGCTGCGATCGCTGTCTGTGAAGAATTTAACATCCCGTGCGAAGTTGCCATTGTCTCCGCCCACCGCACACCGGCACGCATGGTAGAATACGCCGAAACCGCTCACATACGCGGCTTAAAAGTGATTATCGCCGGCGCTGGGGGTGCGGCTCATCTACCCGGAATGGTAGCATCGCTAACACCACTGCCGGTGATTGGGGTGCCTGTAGCAAGCCGGCACTTACAGGGTGTTGATTCTCTCTATTCCATCGTGCAAATGCCGGCTGGCATCCCCGTTGCCACCGTCGCCATCGGCAATGCAAAAAATGCCGGTTTACTAGCCGTACAAATTTTAGCTGCCCACCAGCCAGATTTATTAGAGCGCGTGCAGCAATATCGGCAAAACTTAGCCCAATCCGTGATGGACAAGCAAAAACATCTGGATCAGGTGGGCTATCAGGAATATCTCACTCAAATGAGCTGAGATTTTTTCGGCTGTCTGCCTAAATCTCCAACCCCTGTCTGAGTTAAAATTCTCAGGCAGAAAATTCAAAAAATGTTTTATAAAATACAGATTTTCTCGGCTAGCAATTGATTTAATTGGTTGTTTCCATAACTCGAAAAAAGTCAGGGTAAAATTTTGCTTCAACAGACGAGCTTTTTTGTCCGGAGTGGCTGGAGAGAAATTTTCGATCTGACAAGAAAAATAGTATTGGATAGGGAGGCAACATTTTTTTGAAAAGGCAGCCAGAACCCAGGCGATTGAAGAATTTGAATGCAAATTAACAGGTTGTTTGAAACGCTGGAATCACTGGGGGTTCTGCGGCAATAAAAATGAAGGGTGATTGATTAAACCAAAAATTTGCTGCCGCGGGACATTATGTGAAACAGCGTTGCACTTTGGGGACAAGAAAATAAAGCTTCACTTCAATTGAATAGTGGTGCCAAATATGAGTGAAATTGAAACATTTAATTGGGAGGTAGAAGCCAGCTTGAATTAGAAAAAAAAGGAGTATTATCTACAGATTGTATTTGCTTAGGCATTGCTGGTGCCGGCAATTTCCAAATTCCACTCACGTTCCTCACAGCCTTGATTTCGAGCCGGCTGAGCCATCTACTCTCAACTGGCAACCAACAACAACGATCAAACTCCACAGTTTCAGGTAAACTGACTTAACCGTGTTTGGGATCAAGTACGCTTAATTACTCATCATGAGCCATCAGGTTCAGCAGCCCCCGATTCCCTCTAAACGAGAAACGCTCAGATAAGTTTTGAGCAAGTAGTTTGGGAAATGTGATCTAGGATACAGAATCAAAAGGTCGAGAATTGGTGCAATCGTTGTGATTCGTAGCGGGTTGAGCTGTACTGAGTTGTTTTTGTAACACGACCACTTAGAGATAACCAGACCTTTGGGGTGTCACACAGAAGCACCCGCCCCTCGCCTCGGAAAAACTGCACTCAGGAAAATGTCGGCTCTGGCTGAGTTTCACCTGATTGCCAGTCTCCTCAATCAAACTGTTATGTCTATTGCCGCTTGAGGGAAACGTTGACTGATGACGTATAAACTAACGCACAAAAAGAAGTTAAAAACTAGAAACAGGCCGCAGTCAGCCCGCTGGGATACCCAGTTTCCCGCAACTGCCAAGCTGTTTAATCAGTTGAAAATAGCAATTGGACGGCTATCTCCGAGTTGGCAAGCTTGTATCCCTTTAGCAGCAATAATCGTGCTGATTTGGGGTTACGCAGCCGTTGCCCAAGATACGACAACCACAACCACACCCGCGCCGGTAGACTTGGCCCAAGCAACAGCAGACCTGAAGGTAGGACTAGACACCATGTGGGTGATGGTGGCTGCGATGTTGGTGTTCTTTATGAACGCCGGCTTCTGTATGCTAGAAACCGGCTTCTGCCGGCAGAAAAATGCGGTCAACGTACTCGCCAAAAACTTGATCGTATTCGCGCTGTCTACGATAGCGTACTGGGCAATCGGGTTTGGCTTGATGTTTGGTGATGGAAATCCCTTCTTTGGAACCAGCGGATTTTTCTTAGCCGGCGCAGATAACAGCCCCGCCACAGCAGACGCCTATAATGGCGTTTTCGACGCGCTCAATTGGACGGGCGTGCCGCTTGCCGCCAAATTCTTTTTCCAACTCGTCTTTGCCGGCACCGCCGCCACAATTGTGTCTGGGGCTGTCGCTGAGCGGATTAAGTTTATTGACTTTTTAATCTTCAGCCTGCTGCTGGTAGGGATTTCCTATGCCATCACCGGCCACTGGATTTGGGGCGGCGGCTGGCTGTCCGTTGCCGCTGGAAGACCTGGATTCTGGGATTTTGCCGGTTCAACCGTCATTCACTCGGTTGGGGGCTGGGCGGCGCTGATGGGGGCTGCCATCCTCGGCCCTCGTATCGGTAAATATCAAGACGGTCAACCCGTTGCGATGCCGGGGCACAACATGAGTATCGCCACCTTGGGCTGTTTGATTCTCTGGTTGGGCTGGTTTGGTTTTAACCCAGGTTCCACAATGAGTGTGGGCTGGACGATGGCTCACATTGCAGTCACCACCAACATGGCAGGAGCAGCCGGCGGTATTGCGGCGACCATTGTCGCTTGGCTCTATCTGGGTAAACCGGATCTTTCGATGATCATTAACGGCGTCCTCGCCGGCTTAGTTTCTGTTACCGCATCTTGCGCCTTCATTAACATTCCCTCCGCTGCCATCATTGGTGCAATTGGCGGCGTTTTAGTTGTGTTCGCGGTGCCCTTCTTCGACAAGTTGGGTATTGATGACCCCGTCGGTGCAATCTCAGTCCACCTGGTTAATGGGGTCTGGGGAACTCTAGCCGTCGGACTGTTTGCCTTAGGGCCAGGATCTCGGATCGGGGAACTTGAACTCTATGCTGAAGGTGCAGGGCCGGCAGCAGGGTTGTTATTCGGTGGCGGTTTGACCCAACTCATCCCTCAAATCGTCGGGATTCTATCCGTAGGTGGTTTCACCGTTCTCCTATCAACTATTTTCTGGCTGGTACTCAAGTCAACCCTCGGCATTCGGGTGTCTGTAGAGGAAGAGAAGAAAGGTTTGGATATCGGCGAACATGGCATGGAAGCCTACAGCGGATTCCTGAAGGATAATCGCGGGTAGTAAGCGGCGCTTAATTCTTCATTATTTAACGATTAAATCTGCGGTAGGAGTGTTTTTCAGGCTAGTAGCCCCTCCTAACCGCATTTTTTATGTGTAGTTAACTTAAGCGCTGGTTGAAAGGTTCTTGTTGAGTGTCGTAGTCTAGTGGGAGACGCGGTACTGATTCTTGTTAAGAGAGGGTTGAGCCATTGCAATTAAAATCTGCTGCGAACCCTATTCCTGAGCGTGTGTCCATTGCCTTAAAAAAAGCTCCTGCATGGGCATTGCTATCTCTTCTAACGAACGGCCTATTAATCTTGGCTGTCTTTGGGCTGCTGCTCCGAAATGAAATTCGGTCAGCTAGCTTGCAAACGAATGAGGTGAAAAATCCAACAAAGCTTGAGCAAAAACAGCAACAGCCGGTGCCTCCTGAATTGGGTCCTCGCCACCTTTGGACTTACCCGCAGTGGGTGGCGCAACTAGAACGGGAAGCGCAAGCAGCAGCGCAAAATAAACCCGAACGTTTAACGGTTCTAGCCGGTGATTCCCTCAGTCTGTGGTTTCCTGCTAAGCTACTGCCTGCCGGTCGCGCTTGGCTGAATCAGGGTATTTCTGGAGAAACCTCGAATGGTTTGCTAAGGCGTTTGACACTGCTAGATCGCACTCAGCCGGAAACGGTTTTCGTGATGATCGGCATTAATGATTTGATTCGAGGAGTAAGCGATGAAGCAATTTTAGATAATCAGCGATTGATTATTCAGGATCTTCGGTGGGTTCATCCCAATGTAGAAATTATTATCCAGTCGATTTTGCCCCACAGTGGAGCTAAGGCAACTTGGGAGGGACGCGATCGCTTGCTAGCAATTCCGAATAGCCGCATTCGCGAACTTAACCGGCAATTGGCTTTACTCGCCCAAGAAGAAGGCGTGAAATTTCTTGATTTGTACCAGTTATTTACAGATACTCAGGGAAATCTGCGTCTTGAACTCAGTAGCGATGGGTTGCATTTGAATGAGCAAGGCTACTTAGTTTGGCGCTCTGCATTACAGTTGTTTACCCAACTGGAACTAGATCGGCAACCGCCGGCACAGTATTAAATCTCAAAATGGGGCATGGGGCATTGGCGCTTTACTGAGCTTCCCCAATCACAGTGAATGCTGCCCAATCTCTGGGGTTGGGATGTTGCTGCTTGGTTGTTAACATTGCTTGCCGCAATGCCTGGGCTTTATTCGGCTCTTGCTGTAAATTTCGATAAAATTGACTCATTAAATCTGCTGTGGGTGCATCTGGAACTGCCCACAAAGACACAATCACCGTTGGGGTGCCGGCGCTAATTAATGAGCGAGATAAGCCGATTACCCCATCGCCGGTGATTTCTCCCCTGCCGGTGTCGCAGGCACTTAAAACCACTAATTCCGCATTAATCTTTAAATCCAGAATTTCCCCAGAAGTCAGCAATCCATCCTCCTTTCCACTAGGAGCAAGGGCAACTGCACCGGAAACATCAAAGCCGAAATTGTCAATTAATCCATGTGTTGCTAAATGAACGATTTTAGCCCCAGAAATTTGCTCTTTTATCGCCGTTTCTGTCGCCTGACTTCCGATGAGTGGTTGTGTATTAAAAAGTTTAGCGATTTCCTGAGCTTCTGCTTCCGCACCCTGTAAGTTTGACAATTTAATCGGCTCCTCTCCAACTTGCGGGGAAATGCTTGGCATCGTCGGATTTCCCACAATAAGCATTTCTTTACCTGATACAGTTTGCCGCTGCTTTCGGGTAAGTTCCAAAACTTGAATAGATGGAGCGGTTAAAATCGTATGCTTATCAATTAAATAAGTGCCTTTTTCATCTTGTAAAGCCGGGAAAGGAACAAGAAATAAGGCTTGTTGGGGAATAAAAACCACTGGGGAATTTGAGTCAGAGGGCAAGAGATCCGCAATCGGTGCAATCAGCAGTTGATAGAGTTTTTGCAAGGATTGAGTTTGATTGGCTTGCTGTTTTTGAATCGCTTCCGGGCTGGGTTCAACACTAATAATTCCCAATCCTCTTACACCAATAGATTGGCGGGTAACAGTAACAAGTTTAGCTAAGTTAGTATTTTTTTGCTGCCACAGGGGTTTGAGATCGACTTTGCGGAAGGTGACAACACCTGCCGGGTTAACAACCCAAATATAAAGTTCTGAGTCTCGCCATTCTTGTTTGTCCCCAATTTTGAACTCTTCGCGAACAATTGAATATTGCACCAAGGTGGCATTTTGCGCTTTGGCAATTTGCTGAATTTGGGTGAGAGTGGGTTTGATAGCTGGTAAATTGTTGCGAGTATTAGAGAGTTTTTGAGATAATAATTCAACAAAAGCTCTAGCGCGTCCTCGTTCCGCAACTTCTAAAGCCGAATGAATTTTATTTTGGGCGACTAACGCTTGTTGCAAAAATGCGTAAGTTGCCTGCTGCGTTTCAAAAAGGGAAATTTTCTGAGCATCAGTTAAATTGGGGCGCAGAGACTCCCGAACTTCAAGAGCAGCCAAGAAGTTGATTTCAGCTTCGGCATATTGTCCCAAATTGTAGTAAACTCTCGCAATATTGTTGAGAGTCGTCCCGTATCCCGCTTGCTCGCCAACTTCTTTAGCAATGCTTAAAGCTTGGTTGTAGAATTCCAAAGCTTTGGCATACTGTTGTAGGCTGCTGTAAACTAAACCAATATTGTTAAAAGTTGCTGCGTATCCCGCTTGATTGCCAATTTCTTTAGCAATGCTTAAAGCTTGGTTGTAGAATTCCAAAGCTTTGGCATACTGTTGTAGGCTGCTGTAAACTAAACCAATATTGTTAAGAGTCGTCCCGTATCCCGCCCGATTACCAACTTCTTTAGCAATGGCTAAAGCTTGGTTGTAGAATTCCAAAGCTTTGGCATACTGTCCCAGATTTTCGTAAACTAACCCTATATAGTTGAGAGTAGTCCCGTATGTAGCTTGATTGCCAATTTCTTTAGCAATGCTTAAAGCTTGGTTGTAGAATTCCAAAGCTTTGGCATACTGTCCTAGGCTTCGGTAAACAGTCCCAATATTGTTGAGAGTTGTCGCGTATCCTTGGTGTTCACCAATTTCTTTGGCAATAACTAAAGCTTGGTTGAAGAATTCCAAAGCTTTGGCATACTGTCCCAGATTATTGTAAACTTCCCCAATATTGTTGAGAGCCGCCCCGTATCCCCATTGATTGCCAATTTCTTTAGCAATAGCTAAAGCTTGGTTGAAGAATTCCAAAGCTTTGGCATACTGTCCCAGATTATTGTGAACTAACCCAATATTGCCCACAATCGTCCCGTATCCCTCTTGATCGCCAATTTCTTTGGCAATGGCTAAAGCTTGGTTGAAAGATTCTAAAGCTTTGGCATACTGTCCCAGGCGGCTGTAAACTAACCCAATACCAGTGAGAGTGTTCGCGTAGCCCTCTTGCTCGCCAATTTCTTTGGCAATGCTTAAAGCTTGGTTGAAGAATTCCAAAGCTTTGGCATACTGTCCCAGATTATTGTAAACTTCCCCAATATTCTTGAGAGCCGCCCCGTATTCCGATTGATTGCCAATTTCTTTTTTAATGGCTAAAGCTTGGGTGTAAAATTCCAAAGCTTTAGCATACTGTCCTAGATTGTCGTAAACTCTCCCAATATTGTTGAGAATCGTGCCGTATTGCGCTTGATCGCCAACTTCTTTAACAATGGCTAAAGCTCGCTCAAATGTCTCTAACGCTTCTCGAAACTGACCTTGATTTAACTGCTGAAGCCCTATCTGGTTAAGCCGAATCGCTTCGTTTTTTCGGTCTTGCGTGGTTGGCACCGGCACAGCAATTGTCGGCTGTCCTAAACTGATCGGCAGCAGGGGAATGCCGGCATTCGTTAGCAGAATAAGGGTGAGTGAACTGAGAGAAAAGAAAGGCCGGCGCATAGGTAGATGCCTCCTGCAACAGGTCATAAACGGGTGATCTCATCTTATCTACCACTTGCCCCTGTTCGGTTACGGACACTAGAAAGATGAACCGGCTTGTTTGAGAAATTCCACTTCTTCTGCTGTAGATTCCCGTCCCAGAATTTCGTTGCGGTGGGGAAAGCGCCCAAATTGCTCAATGATTTTTAGATGCCGAATTGCATAATCAAGACTTAATGCACTGTCGGGAGAATCTTTTAACTGTTGAAAAAGTTCAACACACCGGCGTTGATGTTCTAAGTTTTCGCTGTGTTCAAATGGCAAATAAATGAACTGTCGCTGCACCGGCAGCAATTGTTGATCAAACTTGTGGTCAACGGCATACTGAGCGGCTGCTAACGCTTTGTAATCCGTCGCAAAGGCTTGTGGTTGACCGCGAAACATATTGCGGGGAAATTGATCAAGCACAATAATTAACGCCAGACAGCTTTGGGGCACTTCTTGCCAAGAATCATATTTGCCGGCTGCTGCTAATTCGTATTCCGTGAAAAAACGCGAACGAATTTCTTCATCAAATGCTGGATTTTTGGTATACCAGACGTTCCGAGTGTTGCCATATTCTGCATCTTCAGGATAGCCGAACCAGAAGTTCAAGATTTCATTCACTTGTGGATGTAGATTCATAGTATTTGTTAGGTAGAGGTGAGAAAATGATGCCAGGATTTAGGGAATGTAAGATTTGATGGCGAAATCTCCGAGGGTGAGGGTGTAATTTTGTTGGGTGCCGGTGCCGGCGAAGGTAATAATCACTTCACAAGCGACTGCTACGGTTAGCATAACTAAATTTCTGGCGAGTGGGTAGTCGCAGATGTCATCATTGGCAGGGGAAGGAACGCGGTATTTTTCATTCCAAATGATTTCGGCATAATCTGACGCTAACCCAACGTGCAGGCAGGGAACAGATGCGCCGGCACAGTAATTTTTTACGGCATTTCTGCTTGTGCTATTGTCAAACGTATCGATAACAATAGCGGGTTCTCCTAATAGTTGAGTAGTGTTGTGATCGGTTAATTCCTTGCATTGTGCCTCTACTTTTACGCCCAAAGCACGGTAAAGCGTATTTGCCAGAATTTTGGCTTTAAAAGCTCCTACATCTGAGCGATAGTAAGGTTGAGTGGAAAGGTTGCGTTCCTCAATGCGATCACGATCAATGACTTTGAGTTGAGCGAAGCCGGCACGAGCTAAATTTTCAGTAATATTGGCACCTAATGCGCCGGCACCGCATACGGTTACAGGCAAGTCACGGATTTTTGCCATGACTGCCGGTGTTCTGTGAAGTTGTTCGTGAAAAAAAATAGACACCATTACCTCCTACTTGTTAACAAAAAATTGATATTTTTTTATTAAATAACTGCACATTTATAAAAATTATAAAAAATAGCACTAAAGTAACTGAAAGGATTGCAAACATATAATTTATAACTCATGATTATTTATTTATAATTACAGAAAAAACAACAATGATGAGTTGTCGCAATCCTTTCAAACTACTTAGATTAGATAGGTTAGCCGTTTTTATATTTAACGTGCTAATACTATCTTTACCGATCTTCAACAACTCCAACGAGAGATTGCAGATCAAAATTACGATCAAATCCGCTGAGGCAAATGCCGGCACTAATGGCGGTGAGATCGTTTTTGGAAATCGCACTGGTATGTTGTTCGCCATTGCCGGTTGTCCACTCAACGATCCAGTAATCATCACGATCATGGAATTTTTGCAACTGACCCCCACCCATTTTTAGGGCTTTTTGCAGGCGCTTTTCATCCCATTGCTGTTGCATTTGAGCTTCAAATTCTTTGGTTTGTTGCGCCACCAATTGATAAACAGTCCGCATTTCGGGAGTCATGCCTTTAAAGCGTACCTCTGCCGGCGGTGTCACCTGCTTCAGCGCTTCTCTTAACGCTTCAGCCGGGATTGGATCGGCGCGGCGATCAATTTCTTCAAACCACCAACTGCATCCATCCCATCGAGCGATAATTGGCTCAAATGTCGCACCCTCACTGACCAAATACACCGGCACCGGCTTGACACAACCTATGCGCTGACGGACATCTGATTCATTGACGGGGTAAGCCAACCACGTTTGTTTTTGCAACTGATACGCTAGCGACAAGCGCACCGCCGGCATCTGCTGTAGATATTCTGTCACCTGCTGTAACTCGGCTTCTTCAACGACTTTGGCGACTTTACTGGTAGCCGGTTGAAAAATGCCCCAACCTTCAAAATTTCGCGGATCAGGGGTGAAGGTATACACGATTCCCGCTACTTTTGTCCGCACCCGTCCTCTGTGTACGCAGGGTGCCAAAAATTGAGTGTCGCGCAGTTGATCTTCCTGCGCGGAAATTTGCTTAAGAAGTTTGCGAATATCTGTCATAGCTTTTACCTCATTGTTGAATTAATGTATATAGAATTAGCTCTATTTGTTTCAAAACAAATATTTAAAAGTTGCCGCATTTGTAAAAATTTAACTCTCTTATTGATAAAAATATTATAAAATCTACTCAAAATCGGGAGCTTTATAAATGTATTCTTTTTCAAAAGTAAAAACTTTAGCACAGTTACCAAGATATATAATTTTATCGAGATCAAATAAATCAAAAATATAATCTAGTAACTCATGTTCATTAACCCAAGGACGATTATAATAATAATTACCAATAATATCTCGATTGACAATTTTTTCTTTAATCAGTTTAGAACGAATTGGTTTAATGTAACGATAAAATAATACAACTTGAGCTGAATAATTTTCTTGCAATTCAAAAAATCGTTGTTGTTCTACAAAACTCATAAGAAATAATAGCTTTGACATTTCAATTCCTAAAATAAAGTTAACTAAAATATTTAAGTATTCATTAGTTACTTCTTCAGGAATTACGCCTGTGATTGTATAATATTTATAATAATATTCTGCAATTTCTTTTTCTGACAAAGGTTTTTCAATAAACATCCTTTTTAATACAACTTTTACATTTTGATGTAAGTATTTTTTAGATTGCTCGGCTAAATTCATTAATTCCGATTGAATTAAATCATTTAAGATTTGATGTTGTTGCTCAGGGGAAATACTGGCAAACAAAGTCATGGAATTTAATAAATAACGCCGAGTGCTGGCATCTTTACTCCGAAATTCTTCTAAAAATGAATAAGGGATAACACCAAATCTATCTAATCGTCTGTTAGAAAAATCTTTATTCATACAAAACCCCCAATAAACCCTTTCTATTTCGGTGGGTTGCGGAATTGCTCACTTTCCTAAATTCTCAGGCTTTACCAGGAAGGTTCGGAAAGGGAGTATTAAAATGGTAAATCGATCTAAGCCGGTAAAGGAAAAAAAAATAATAATTTAATGTAGGGGGTTGAAAATCAGTTCGGCTGTTGCCACCTGTTTCTCTGTCCATTCAGCAAGGACAGCCATCGTTGCTAAACTCAACAAGCAGCAAGTTAGGGTGGGTTTTGCGCTCAACCTTATCAGCCGGCTAAACTCACCCTGACAATCGTATCAATTTTAACAGAATGAAACACCCGTGCAATTGCCGGTTTTGCCTTTGTCTCACCTCAAAATTTCAAGAGCCGGTGAAATGAGCTATTCTACAAATCGGTGATGAAATTCATACATTAAATCAACTCTTCCTTTGCGTAAAACGGCAGGATCGAGCCTTTCAGTTGTATTACAAGTCATCAAGATTACCAGCTTTTGCTGTGATTGAATTCCCGATTCTTCAACCACGCTTTGATACAAAGTTCCATCCAGCAAACTGAGAATATGTTCAGTTTTAGTATTACCTTGAGCGGCTAAGCTGGCTCGATTTTGAGCTAGATTATCAGCTTCATTAATAATGATACAAATCCGCTCTAAGTAACTGGGTGGAACAAAGTTTTCCACAGCATCGTGGTCTAGAATAAAAATGACATATCCTAGAGGTACGAGAATTTCTTTCGCCACCGCTTGCGTCCAGGCAGTTTTACCTGTGCCAGGATCTCCATAAACCAGTACAGCTAGCTGATTTTGGTCAAGAATTGCCTGTTGTACAGTGTCGGTAAAGCTTTGAATGTCTGCCGGGAAAGTACGAATTGGAAATTGGCTGTGAACTTGTCCCACACGGCTTTTGTAACCACTGAGAATAACCGCTAAATTATAAGTCGCTTTATTAATTAACGGGGCTAAATTTTGAGCGATGAGTGTGTACTGTTTGCGACCTCTATCGAATCTGTCAATTTGTAGCCAAACCCCGTATTTAGACCAATAGGCAAAAACCGTGCCGATGGTTTCCAAACGTTCCCAATTAACAAAGCGTTCAACAGGATAGTAAAAATACCGCTCCAAATAGTATTGAGTAATAATATCTGGTTTTCCCAATAATTCCAAAATTTTGAGAATGGTAATTTCCTGTAGCTTATTCAGCACATAATCGATAGGAATACTTGTGCGGCTGACAAGTTGAGCGACCGGCGTTTCAATATTTAAAACGTCTTTAAACCGATAATCTGGCGCTGGGGGTTCTGGAGTAATGTAATTCCAAAACTCATCAAGTTCGTAGCGCGTATGCTCAGAAAAAACGTTTAAAATATTTGCCCACCAAGTAAACTCATTGCGCCCCAAAGCATCTGCAATATCACTGGCGATATCCAAGGCTTTTCGGCTCAGTTCCCATGTGTCTGTAGACACAATATGCCACAAAAATCCCCAATCAATATCTCGATTTAGCGGTCGCCAGCCGGCCCCTAATAAGCCTCGGCTTTGAGGGTTGTTATATCCGGAGGCGTCCTCATGTCCAAAGTTTCCTGATGCCATAAATCTTGTATATCCGCTAATGACTGGCAAATCTTCAATTCAAGATAAAAACTCACTTTTTCTTGTTTTTTTTAACTAGATGTTTCTATTTTTTAGATCACGTTATTTGCAAATATTTAGAAGGAACATGATCCACCAGCCAAACTCCATTAGTAGAACAGTAAAACTTATGACCGGCCTGATGCATGGCAGCAGCATTCACCGCAAATACAACGGGCCGTCCGTGACGTTTACCAACTTTTATGGCAGTTGCCATATTGACCGATAAATGAACGTGGTGCCGCGACATTTTGCTCAAACCCATTTGCATAATTGACTCAACTGCACCCTGTCCTGTTCCGTGATATAACACCTTTGGCGGAACAGCTTCCTCTAACTGTAAATCAACTTCGAGGCTGTGCCCTTGGTTGGCGCGAATTAGGCTGCCGGTGGAGTTGAATGAGAATCGTTTTTTATCATTAGAAGCAACGACTTCATCAAGTTCATCACGCTCAATATCAAACGAATGTTTTTTAGATGCAGCTAAGAGTTCATCCACTGACACCCAGCCACCAGGCGCAAGTTCAAGTCCAATTTTATCAGGCCGATGTCGTAGATGATAACTCAAGAATTTGCTAATTTTAATGGCGCGAGATTCGTTTATCATGAGATTTTTTACCCTAAAAACTTAAACACATCTAAATTTTATTAAATCAATTCTATTTTAAATTCACCGCTTTCTTCCTCCAAAAATTGCAAAATTGAGATAACGCCAATGACAACCGACCTCTTCAAAACCGGCTGACTTTAACCACTGAAGTTGATCTTCAACTGAAGATGGCCTATCTTCTTTAAGGTAATTCTGAAACCACTTTTCATCATCTTCCCCATTCGCTTTCATATAGTGACGCCACAATCGCTCATACTGCTGCGTTAGCTGGGGAGTCGCACCTGTAACGGTATCTCGAATCAGCAGTAAACCGCCAGGATTTACAGCATGAAAAAGATCCTGGTACAGCTTTTGTTTTTCCGGCTCGTCGAGGTGATGTATGGCTAACCCCGATATTACTAAATCGTACTCAGAACCTACATCATCTTCCGCAAAATTTCCCTGATGCAATTTCACCCGTTCTTGATACGCTGAAAGATTTTTCTTGCAAGCTGCGAGCATATTTTCAGCAATGTCAAATGCCACGACCGTTGAATTCGGAAATGCCTGAAGAATTAGGCAGGATAAAACCCCTGTCCCGGCTCCTAAATCAAGCACCTTTAAGCTAGCATCGCGCTCGAACGGAATCAGCTCTAGCATCAAGCCATGTTGCTCGTGATAGTGCGGAATTAGCCGGGGAATCAGGCCATCATAATCAAATGCTTCTGCCTCAAAGTGGGCACGTACTACGTCTAGATGCACAGACTAATCCTCCTGAAACTTTCGCAACCGTGAGAGAAAAGCATCAAACCCATTTATCACTATCAGAGCTATAACAGTGCTGGTGTAAGGTCGGGCTTAGTTGATAATTGATTGCTAGGAAAGACAATTTTTTCTCAAAACTCACCCCTACAACGACTTCTCTTTTCGGAGAATGAAACAGCTTCAATCGTTTAGTAAATAACCTGCGTACAAGTTGCTAGAGCAATGCGGTTTCTTCACTCAGAAGGAACTCCACTGGCTTGTTATTACACACTTATTAAAGGATGGCTACTTTTAAGCCAACCTACCGGGTTCCTTGTGCCTTCCTCGCTTCACGCCCGACAACTATGGTGTCGTTACTCTTCCTCTCGTACTAAGTATGTAAGCTCTGCCGGTTGGGGTACGCAGGTATTCGTATTATATCGTACTACATTACAAGTTTACTGGCTATCTTTGGAGCCGGCATTTATGCACTCACTGGGGTATGCCGGCGCGAAATTGCACGCACACACAGTTGGGCAACTAACTCGGTTGAGGTTGCCGCACTCTGTAACTGCGCGAAGTTGAGCGTGTTTGCCTCGATGCCAGCATCGCGCAGCACTTTTTCCACACCCTCATCACTCAAGCGCATCCCTGCTTTGAGAAAATCCGTGCAAGAACCTTGGTGTCGCGCACTCGGCGAACGGCTGCGTTTGCACCAAAAATGGCTAATGACGTGGAACACATGGCCTTTACCCCAATTAAAGCTCACCGCGACCACCGGCGCATTATACTTCACCAGTAGCTCATGGCTGACTGCTTCGATCCGCACTTTCTGAGGATCGAGTACCTCAATGGCATGGCTGCTTGCTTCCAGCCACCACTGCGGTTCTGCGCCCAGCACAACCACTTCCGACCATAAACTGTCTAAACTTGGCTCAACAGAGATCACCTCATCGCCGGTTAATCGGTGATTCCAGCCGACTGTGTTGGGAAATGCCCTCGCAATAAAATGACCCAGCGCCCAGTCAGAAGATACCAGCCACTTGCCATTTTTAACGTAATCTCTCAACCAGACAACCTTCGCCTCTTCATAGGAACTAGAACAGTTGACAAAAATGATCTGCGCGGATATTTTCTTGAGCTTGGGGTTCATCACCACCGGCACTTTAAGGCAACTCAAAATATCCTCAACGCGATCAAAGCTACCACAGAACACGGCTACATCGCCAAGGAGGAGCCGGTTTAGAACAGCCAAATCCTCTGGATGCTGCTCTGCAAAGCGCTGGCGCACCGCTATGGCTGCAACTTTATAAGCAATTTGCATATCGTTCATGACCTTATCTCCACAATATATCTAGCTGAAATTTAGTATTTACCGGCTGATTGACACCAAACTCTCTGAGAAGCTATAAACCAGAGCAGGATGTAACACTGAAGTTTAGAAGACAAGCCGGTTCAAAAAAGCCGATAACCGCCTGGTCATGGCAATTTTTTATGATTCATAAGGCATCACCAAGGTTTTATTAAATCTAGATCGAAATGGCTTATTCTCTTGAAAAAAGGTTAACTTAAGAAAATCGGCATTTTATTTACTCCATAAATTTTTGATGCTTTAATAAGAAAAGTTCATTGCTGGTTAATCCTTAAAAGAACGTTACACCATGTTTCACTGTTCTTTTCGTCACGTTATCGTAGCTACAGTTCTCTCGCTACCTATTGTTTCCTTGAGCGTCCAACCCGCCCAAGCAGAGGATCTGAACTTTACACTAAAAAACAAAACTTCTGGGACGCTAGTAGAGTTTTATGTGGAGCCTTCCGATCAAGATAGCTGGGGTTCTAATCTTCTTGTAGGCCAGAATATAAAACCTGGAGAATCGGGGGTGGTAACAATTGCCGATGGCAAAACGACTTGTGTTTATGACATCCTCGGCGTTTGGGCGGATGGGTCAAGGACGGAAGACTACAAACTAAATCTTTGCGAATTAGGCTCCTACACTTATACTGAATAGTCATCTAGTTGAACCAGTCATTTTAAATTATTTCAATCTATTCTTTTTAGGCACGACTGCGCCTCGAAAGTGTCTAAATAACACTGTAATAAAATCTAACAGGATATGTCTTGCTAAACTTGCGGAAAGCCAAGTTATAATTAGCAGGCGTTCCAGTTAATTTATTTAATAAAAGCGGTTTTTATAAATGCCTGTAAGTGCCGATTGTCGAAATGTACTTATTTAATTTGATAAAGTTTTTCTCTAAAAAAATGAATTAACAATCTTTTCATTAGCTGTACTAAGCTCCGTGAATCTACGGATTCTGAAACCAAAAAATTATGTTCTGATATGGATGTAACGACAGCATTAGTACAGCCTTAGTTGAGACATAACAATAAAATAATGATTCATAAATCTTTCCGCTTCATTACAGCATCTGCCCTCCTAGCACTACCACTCGTTGCATTGAGCATCCAAAGTGTTTTAGCTGAAACTGAAGCTGTTACCTTTACCCTTACTAACAACAGCACTCGTGTTCTCGAAGCATTTTATGCCTCGCCTCCCTCTACAGACGATTGGGAAGAAGATATCTTAGGGGTGGACGTCCTGGCTCCTGGAGAATCCGTCAAGATAACCATTAACGACGGACGCGAAGACTGCAAATATGACTTCAAAGGCCGTCTTGGTCCTTCAGAAGACGGCACAGTTGGTTCTGGAGAATTGATTGAGTCCGCAGTTGAAGTTTGTGATGGCGGAACTTACGGATATTCTGGAGGTAATTAGCTTTTGTGCTAGTTAGATAAATACAAGCATCTATCTAAGTTGTGGCGCAGCAAAGTCATAGAAAATTTCTTCTGCATCATGAACGGAAAAGTGATTTAAAACGCTGAGTTGGCATTTCAAAAGACTGGAGTTTGCTCTGACTCCAGTCTTTTTGTTGTGTAAATGCATGAACCGGCACCCCCTGAAGAATCCAGTATTTTTAGCTGCCGGCATCAAAATTGAGCATCCCCTAACCCACCCTCACCAATTGCAACAGATCAGTACGCGGTAGTAACTTTAACAATGCCCTGTACGTTTGTAACAATACTGGGCTTAACTTGTTAGTTTGCGGCATGGCCCATCATGCCAATTAGGTAGCTTTTCAGGCCACAGTCCAACTTAACCCAGTCGGCGGGTTGTACTCACTTCTGCTGTATTGGCTACCGACTTGCTCAATCTAATAATTCAGTATTCCAGTTTGCTTCTTGGATTCTAGTATCCAACTCCCGATAGTCTCTAGCAAGCCGATCCATGTAGCTTTGCAGTTCCGCAATATTGACGGTACTGAAGGACTTGATTTCAGCTTGACTATACCGGCTTTGATTAACAGCGGCTGCATTCACTAAAGAATCATACACACTTCGCTTTAGTAAAAGTGTATCTCTAGCAGCTAACGCATCTGAAATGGTGCTCCCTTCTTGCAAATTTGTCAGAGAGTTGGTTTTGTTAATTCTCTTAATCAAATCTGCGAGTTCATTCACTGTCGCCTCTAATTCTGCAATTAATGCTTGCGGATTTTCTGGCGGTTGATCTCCCTCTTGCACTTGGGCACTTCGGATCAGTCGTTGCCGCAGTTGTTCAATCCGCTTTTGGCAATCAACTCTTAAAATTAAAGCTTCAGATAATTTCATCAGTTTTTACCTGATAATAATGGAACGGTGAAATTTTGGCAAACAATTAGCAATATCTAATTTGCCAAAAGATTTGATAAAGTGCCGACGGCTGGGCTGCTATAGGCAACTTAGGCTTAGGCTACAAGAATGTTTTGAGGATTGTTGGCAGGTTGGTTTCTGGATCGATCTCCTCCTTGAAATTCTCGCCGTAGTAAGCTGTTTCAATGTGGATTTTACCAATGATATGGCGGTTAAATTCTGCCAGTTCTTCAGCCGGCACCCACAATTCTTGATGAATCCGGCTGCCTACTACATGAGCCTCAAACTTCTTCACATATTTATCTTCAACCTGAAACCTTGTAACAAAGCCGGCAAAAGGATTGCTTTTGGTATTCCAATCCCGTGCAATCTGCTCGGCATACTCAAAATTGAGAACAGGATAAAAAATAGGCTGTTCGGGCAGTCGAGGGGGAAATGCCTTAAAGTCAGCTTTAGCAATGAGTTCAAGTTCTCTTAAACCAACAGGCCGGTAGAGTTTCATCGCCTTCCTAGCCTCCTATCGTATTGAAGTAGGGTGTGCAAAACACACCCTACAACGGTTATTTATCATCGCGCACCGGGAGCGATGTCTCCATAATTTCCATCAGCAATTCTAAACGTGATGGACGAGACAGCAGCGGCACCAAATTTGGCAGCGAGTAATAGTCGCCGGCAAAGGTAAACGTCTCCACCGGCACCTGTTTCGCCTTTAACTGAGCCTCCACATAACCACTGATGTGTCCGACTTTAATCAGCACCACATTTGGCATCACCGCCAAGTCGCGGCAATAAGTTGTGTAAGCATCCGCGAAGTAAGGCGCAGCGTTTTCGCCTTCATCTGTCACCAGAATGATTTGCTCAACTGCCTGCTTTTTGAGCCGCATTGCCTCCACAGCGCAACCGCAACTTGTACCGCCGCCGGCACGAATTAGCTTAAACGCCTTCTCCCAGTCAGTTAAATCTTTACCTTCAGCCTTCACTGGGTAAGGCATCGTGTCAAAGGCGTAGACAAACAGATCCGCTTGGGAAATACCAGAAATCAGCGAAGCGAGACGCTTACCAACTTCTATCGCATTTTCCATCGAACCCGACTTGTCAATTAACAGCGCCGTTGCCTTTGCGATCGCTCCCCGCTTCTTTACCTGCTCATTGGTGACTCGTTCTAGCTTTGCAGCCGTCGCTTCATCCAACTCGGTAACGTCAGCCGCAACCCGCGCCTTGAATGCAGACACGCGATCGCTCTTTGCCGCCTTGTCAAGCTTCTCATCGATCAGCGCCTTCACATCCGGGTGATCCATCGCACCACGAGTCTGGAGAGACTTGAGGTTGTTGATGATTTCCTGCGGTGACATTGAATTAATCAGCGCCACCAGTACAGCCGGTGTTAGCTGTTTGACAGCGCCCACTGCCACGGTGTAAGGGATATTGTGCTCGACAATAATCGCCGCTTGTTCTGCCGGCGACTCTGCCTTGGCAAGCCGCTTCAGCATAAAAGCAAGGCTGTCTTCTGGTGGCTTTTCCTTGAACAGCACTGCATCCGCACGCGCACCAGGCTTGATGTGCAAGCCGGCATACAGGTGCTTCATCGCCTTGCGTCCCCGTGCAGCAGCGCGATCAAAGAACTGCGGGTTCTTTTCCCGCGCCTTCAGATAGCGTGTTACAGCCGTGCGTGCGGAACGTGGCAGCTTGTTCTGGTGCTGCTTCATAAAGTCCACAATCCGAGACACTTGGTAAGGCGGGAACTCTTGCAGCATCACAAAGCCGGCATCTCGGTGTTCAATCACCGGAGAAGTTAGCAAGTTGCCAATAAAGACTTCCTTGTGATCGCGCACATCACCGTTTCGCTGATACCAAACCGCTAAATGACCGTAAAAAAGCGGGTCAAGTTCAACAATTAATTTGTGAATTTCTGCAACTTTTTCGAGCTGCCGGTGAGGTGTAGTTAGCAGACTATTTAGCATTTCTAAACGCAGATCGCGCTCATCCTTATTCATCGGAACTACCTCCTTAAAATGAAGAGTGTTGAGGAGATAGATGTCGCACGTCTTAAAGACGCCGCGCAAGTTTAGAAAGCTTTTTGTTTTACCGTTACAAGGTATGTAAGCTTTCTCAGTTGGGGCGCAGCGACAGCTACCTAAATTACTACAAAAAACTTTTATCTCATTACAGAGATTTCAACTCTGGTTCCACCCAGGTGATCCGAGCTTTCCAAGACATCAGTCGATCACGGCTGTAATATTCAAGCGGCAGAGAGGGATTCCCACAATTGTGAATTAGACTGTTAGCCAGATTTACAAATGTTTGGTTTTCACCTTCACTCAAGAGATGCCGGCTCACTATTTGTATCCAAAAGAGGGTGATTGTTTCGTGATAACCATTGTCTTTTGTAGTTAGAACTCCATTGGCTCGATTAAGCCGTTGAATGTTCTCACGAATGCGATTTATTGCCTTTTGCTCTGGATAACGAGTGAGATACCACAACGCCACAATTAAATGTGCATGATGAGTCCATTCGCATCGAGGAAGCGTACAGCTCTCGAAATTCCGAATTAGACTTTCTATCTCACTAAACGTTTGAAATATTAAGGTATTATTACTCATTGTTGGGTACTCGCCTCTCTTGCCATGTGTAAACTTCAAGATGAGGACATCGCCGCGCAAGTTAAGGGAGCTTTTTTAATGCCGGCTATCGGTTCCGGCTTGCAGCGTACAACCCTTGTACGCACCTTTTTTTGTTTTGGTAGGGTATGTAAGCTCTCTCTGTCGGGACGCGGTGATAACCACCGAATTATGCAAATTAGATTTGCCAAGAACAGTTGATTCCTAGTAAATGGAAACCTTCGCGCCGGCAGCTTCTAACTTTTGCTTAATTTCTTCAGCATCCTGAAGATTGATCGCATACTTAACCACCTGTGGAGCCGAGTCAACAAAGTCTTTTGCACCCTTCAAATCCAAGCTCAGTATTTCCCGAACTGCCTTTAGAATCGCAATCTTTTTATCTGCCGGCACTTCTTGCAAGAACACAGTAAACTCAGTTTGTTCTAGTGGTTCATCTGTGATAAAATCATCCTTTCCTGGTAAAACTGGAACGATTAGCTTAGGTGTTGAAGCATCAACGTTAAAGGTTTCTTCAATACGCTTCACCAGTTCAGTCGTCTCCAGCATGGTTAGGGTTTTTAATTGTTCTAAAATTTCAACATTTTTAATAGACATAATTGCCCTCCACCGAACTTATTTGCGGCATCCTAAAAGCGTGCCGCTATTCAGACATCACTCAAAACAGCCTTTTGATTAAAATAAAAAAATCACTCCGCGCAAGTTAACAAAGCCTTTGCTAAAAACGTGGGAATTGAACCCACATCCCTTGCGGGACTTGATTATCAGTCAAGCGCCTGTACCAATTCGGCTAGTTAGTATGTAAGCTTTGCCGATTGGGGCGCAGAGTGAAAATTCGTCTAGCTGAGAAGGAGAATGAAACTTGAATAAAATATCACTTCGCGCAAGTTGCCAAAGCCGTTTGTTCATACGCAGGAGTTGAACCTGCAAGTGCTTGAATTGCAATCAAGTGCCTTATCCATTTGGGCGAGTATGTAAGCTTTGCCGGTTAGGGCGCGAAGTGGAAATTTTAAAAACAGAAAAAAATTACATAAATTTCAAAAACTTCAAGTTTTGTATGAGAGAAAGTCACTTCGCGCAAGTTAAGAAAGCCTTGGTGACATATACGGGAGTTGAACCCGTGACAGTTTCCTTAAGAGGGAAATGCTCTACCACTGAGCTAGTATGTAAGCTTCCTGAGTTAGGGCGCGAAGTGAACTTTCAACTACCTGATTTCTCCCCCGCACAAGTTGCTAAAGCTTTGAACATATGCGCTCTATCCGTTGAGCTACATCCCCAAAAAGAGGGGATGATAGGACTCGAACCTATAACCTCTGGCTACGAAACCAGATGTGTGTAAGCTTTACCTGTTAGGGTACGGGAAAGAAATCTTTTGATATTTTAGATTTGAGATAAATTACCTGTCTAAAATCTAAAATCGATTTAGCCGTAAACGGCTTCTGGACGTACAATTAAGTCACCGCTGGGACGCCGATCTAAGACATAAGAATCAAAGCGATTGCGGTTGACATCAAAATGCTGTGCGAGGCGTTCTTTAATTGCGTTGTCGTTCATGCCGGCAGCCACGCCTAGCTGACTTTCAGTAACATCATAAGAACGTCCTTCAAAACGAATGTGAACCATGCCGGCACCTCCTTAAAAACTGGATTTTAAATAATTCAAGGGATTTCAACTGAACTGTCTATCTTGGAACGAGTACGCTCAGTTTAATGAATTTGCCAGCACTTAAAATATTCAAGATACTGATAAATTTTACAGCAGAAACCGCCGCTCTAAATGATAGACTTGCTGAATGCTCCGGATTTGTTCCCCGCATTTGCTCTGATTAGAGACAGTAAATTTTTCTTGGGTTAAATCGGTCCCATTTTGACTGAAATTAAAGTGATACAGTCTAAGTTTTGACGCTGAATCAGTCTCGTCACGACTGCTCAATCTGGTGTAAAGTAACAACATAACACTGTAATCTCTGTTACGAGATTTCCTGAGCTACAACAATTAAATCCCAATTCGTTATTTGATTGTCAAGGTTCACTGGTCGAACTAAATATCGAAGTTTGTGCCTCTTTTTTGTTCGTCATGTTTGTATGCTACAATTATACTACAAATTTGTCAATGGATTGGGAAAAAAAGTTTTCAGAGCCTCAAAAACGATGTAGTTCAAAGACTACATATCTTTAACTGAGGCAACATGACTGTGGACTTTGCCCCAACCGGCATCCTCTAGCGCGAGAGCAGTTACACCTGCACACTACTGGGAAGGTGCCCCTTCTCCAACAGTCATGCCGGTGAATCGAGTAGGTGGTATAGGAGTTGAACCTATCTAGTACCGGTTAAAAGCCGGTTGCAATAACCGCTCTGCCAACCACCCATCAAGTTGATGCCAACGGAAGCTAGAGGACTCCTTCATCTGTAGCCAAAGGGACAAGTCAGCCTCCCGCCGGCAACAAAAGCCCCTCTGGATGGAATCGAACCATCACAGCCGGCGTTCGTAGCACCAGCGCCATTTCCATTGGCAGAGGGAAATCCACCAGAGAGGTACTGCCCCTCCTGTTGCCGCGTTATCAGCACGGTGCCTCACTTTTCGGCCTCTGGTGGGTAAAAAAGCAGGATCCTTCTAAAGGAAACGCTTGATGGAAAGTGGAAGAATCGAACTCCTACGGTTATCAGCCGTACCACGGTTTTCAAGACCGCTTGCCGGCCATTCGGCGGCACCTTCCTTGAGGGTGTCTAACGGGAATCGAACCCGCTTTTACTGGCTTCACAAACCAGCGTCTCGACCGCTTTGACTTCAGACACCATTTTGTTAGTAGAGAGACTAAAATTTGCGTAAACCTTATACTCTCCACAACAATGGAAACTAGGGGAGTTGAACCCCTATCTCAACTTTGCAAGAGTCGTGTGTTACCGTTACACCAAGTACCCATGAAAACGATTAGTTAATCAAGCAACTTTTAAAGACAACCGAGAATAATGTGCGATTGCACATCCGAAAGATAGCGTGCAAGTTATTAGAGCATTTTGCGTTTTCTCAGTTACTAAAGGGACTCCGCCGATGAGTTATTACACACTCTTTAAAGGATGGCTACTTCTAAGCCCACCTATCGGGTTCTTTGCACTCCTCGTTCGCAAACGCCCACTGTATTAGAACAGTGTTACTTTTCCTCTCGTACTAAAGTATGTAAGCTCTGAAGATTGGGTCACGCTGCAATGTGCAATCGCTCCATCCCATGTAATTAATAGCAGAAGAAGACAACCTCCTTTTTGAACTGAATCAAGCACCCCCACCAGGATTCCAACCTGGGACACTCGCCTTAGAAGGGCGCTGCTCTATGCACTGAGCTATAGGGGTAACAAATGGTAGTCCTGACAGGGTTTGAACCTGTGACATCCTCTTTGTAAGAGAGGCACTCTCCCAACTGAGTTACAGGACTACAAAAGCGAGTGATGGGATTTGAACCCATGCGCTGAGACTGGCAGACTCAGATGCTAGCCGCTACATCACACCCGCATTGTGGAAAACGGATAAGTAAAGCATTTGTGCATACCCTATCCGCATTCTGAAGCTGGTGACAGGAGTTGAACCTGCAACCGACTGATTACAAATCAGTTGCTCTGCCAGTTGAGCTACACCAGCACTGATTTTGGTGACGGGGGCAAGATTTGAACTTGCTGATTTTTAGGGTATGAACCTAATGAGCCAACCATTGCTCCATCCCCGCGTTGTCACCAGATACCCCAGGCTGGATTTGAACCAGCAACCTCCTCGTTCTAAGCGAGGCACCTCTTCCCGTTGGGCTACTGGGGCAATTTTTTGCAGCGAATTCTCTTTGCTATCTGCGACGATTGACTTTAACTCGTTTACTAGAGGTTTGCTTGCTCACCCAAGCTAAAAATTTTTGCATTTGCGGCTCAATTTTTAGCTGTTCTAGTGTATTGAGTTCTTCGGCTAGACGCTTGTTGTCGAATAAAACATGAATCTGTCTATGGCAAGCAGAACAAATATTAGTGGTAGGGCTTGTGCCTAACTTTTTTCGCTTAATGTACTGTTGTGGAATTAAGTGATGAATTGTTAAACGCTTCACCTCGCGTTCGCATAACTCACAGATCAAAGCCGGCTGCTCAAAATTGCTGAAATTCTCGCACTTTGACTTCGTGCAATTCGCTATGGGATAGCTGCGCTTCACGTACTTTCTTCCTCGACACTATTAGTTTCTCCTCTCTTTCTTGTAGTTTAATACTCCCGACAGGATTTGAACCTGTAAAAGACTAGGTTCTCGACCTAGCGCGTCTTCCGTTCCGCCACGAGAGCTGGAATTTACCGATTTTGCTTGGCCCAAGAACCTACCGGCTGATAGGAGTTGAACTTGCAAAAAACACTCGTTCTGAGCAAGTGATGTTTTCCAATGACATCACAGTGGTAAAGTCGGGATGGTTGGATTTGAACCAACGACTCCTTGGTCCCAAACCAAGGCTTCTGGCCGCTGAATTACATCCCGTTGATACTCCTGGTGGGAGTTGAACCCACAACAAAGAAAACAGATTTTAAGTCTGCCGCGTCTGCCAATTCCGCCACAGGAGCAATGTAAGATTTGGTACTCCTGGTGGGATTTGAACCCACAACAGACTGTTTTTGAGACAGCCGCCTCTTCCAGTTGGGCTACAGAAGTATGTTTTGGCTGCCCCGCCAGGGATCGAACCTGGATCGTCTGAGTCAAAATCAGATATGCTGCCGAATTACACCACAGGGCAATGAGTGGGTGCCGGGGCAGGGAAGTGCTTCGCACCGCTTCGCTAACGAACCTGCATGACTTCTACTTCAGAGGTAGAGGACTTTACCAATTCGTCTACCCGGCAATCAATGAAAGGCTGCCTCAGTAGGACTTGAACCTACAACCTCGCGGTTAACAGCCGCTTGCTCTGCCATTGAGCTATGAGGCAATGCCAGCCCCCCAGGTCGGTTTCGATCCGACGACCTCCTGTTCTTCAGACAGGCGCTACTACCAACTGAGCTACCGGGGGAAAAGCGGAGAGAGAGGGATTTGAACCCTCGACGGTCGTTAAACCGCTCTTTCTTAGCAGGAAAGCGCCTTAAGCCTCTCGGCCACCTCTCCATGTTTGGATGCGGGAGAACAATTCCTTCTCCCGCAAAGGGTCGGGCTGGATTTGAACCAGCAGTGCTGATAGCTCCGGTTTTACAGACCTTTACCTGCGCCAATAGGGAGCCGACCCAAAACAATCGCCCTAACGGGACTCGAACCCGTGTCTTCTGGTTGAAATTCAGAGATCCTTGACCGCTAGACGATAGGGCGATGTGACGCGGGAGGCGGGAGTTGAACCCGAATTCTTCGGTTTTGGAGACCGACGTGTTGCCAGTTACACCACTCCCACATTTGGTAGCACCGGCGGGACTTGAACCCGCATCACCCGGCTTATGAGGCCGGCGCTTTACCGATTAAGCTACGATGCGATGCCAGAGGCTGAGGTGGGATTTGAACCCACGAGAAAATCAGTTTTGCAGACTGACGCCTTCAACCACTTGGCTACTCAGCCATTTGGAAGTCCCGACGAAATTTGCACTCGCAATCTCCACCTTGAGAGGGTGACGGCTTAAACGAATTCGCCCACGGGACTTTAAATTTAATTGCCTTCCCAGAATCACTGCTGAACGAGGCTGACGGGTCTCGATCCCGCGACCTTCTGTTCGACAGACAGATGCTCTTCCAACTGAGCTACAGCCCCATGAAATCAGCAGTTTGTCTTCTGGTGTTTGGACATCTCGGCGGTTGACTCGGTGGAAGATGACCCAAGGGGGCTATCCTCAAGGTTGTAGTACGAACCGCCGTTGTCCAATTTTTAATGACATGGCCTTTTACTTATTCAATTTTCAAGGTTCAGAGCTTGTATTGCTTTTGAGATAAGCTTTTCAGCTCTTTCTCTCTCGCCCTACATTTATATACTACAAGCATAATACAAAAAGTGTCAAGGGTTTGTGCAAAAGTTTTTTTAGCCAGCTATCTAAAGTCGGAAAGCCTTGTAAATCGGGGATAATACGGTTTTATGGCAGCGAAACTCTCCGGCAAAAAGGCACAAAAGCGAAAAATTTCTTCCGTACTACACCAGCACCGTACTACACCGGCAGATCACAAAGCCGACATCGTGCAACCCAGCCTATATATAAAGACAGCTCACTCCTCTTTCGCTGATTGAGGAAGGAACAGTCCTCAGTTTGAAACACCAAAAATTACTGCGGCTTCACCGGCAGCTCACTAAACTGGGCCATAAACCGTCGATCAATCCAATCCTTCCACCACCACAGCAATGGCGAAGGGCCAAAACCCCAAGCGCCACGGGATGCAATTGCCGAACCTGTGCCGGTGCCAATTAAAGAGAGATATTGCTTCTGCGGCTGATACGGCTTTAAGGACTCTCCTAGCAAACTTCGCCGCAGGTTCTCATATAAAGGTTTGCCTTGCCGCACTGCAAAGACCCCGGCCTTGGGGCAAGGATTCTGTATTATGGTGGCAACATCACCGGCAGCGAAAACCTGGGGGTGAGAGACAGATTGCAGAAATTCGTTCACTTGGATAAAGCCGCGCTCATCCGTCGCTAAACCGGCATCTTGAAGCCAAGCCGGTGCGGATGCCTGAGTTACCCAGAAAATGCGATCACACTCCACACTCAAACCCGACTCAGAATGAATCATTAAAGATGAATTCTGCTTTTCTACCGCACAGACGGTTTCCCCTAGATGTAGTTGAATAGCGCGTTTCGTCAGAATTTTCTGTAAGTGCCGGCGTACCCATCGGTTATAGCTGGGCATAATTTCACCGTCGCGATGGAAGATATGAATTTGTAGAATATCTGCCGGCAATTCAGTCTTCTTAAAAATTTGCCGTAAGCGTGCATCCATAGCCAATGCCAGTTCCACACCGCCGGCACCCCCACCGACAATGCCAAGACTGTGGGGTTTTTTGGGAGTTACTATAATTTCCTCAAGCAGCCGGTGCCAACTTTCTAGCAACTGCGGCACCGGCTTCGCTGGAATTGCAAATTCAGTCGCACCGGGTACTGATATTGTGGCGGGAGTGCTGCCAATATCAACTGATACTACATCGAATGCCACCGGCAAACTATTCGCACACAACACTTTATTATTTGCTAAATCTAAACCGATTGCCTCGTCAATGATTAGTTTAGCTCCGGCAAACTGTGCTAATTTTCGTAAATTTATATGACACTCATCAAATTTATAAAAGCCGGCTACATAACCAGGGAGCATCCCCGAATAAGGCGCATGAGGCGTATTGGCAATCAGCGTTATACGGACTCCCGGAAGAGGTTTTGCGCCCAGCAATTGCAGTACAATCGCATTACTGTGGCCGCCGCCAATCAGCACTAACTCTTGATCAATGGGTTGTGAGATTTCCTGCATTAAAGAGCCAGTGCTGAAACGTTAAATACTTCGATCAAAAGATTATCCACCACAACTTCCACAATCTGCACCGCTACAATTGAGTATTCCATAGTCAAGGTCAGAATGGCAGCCGACGCATCCCTCCGAATCTCCTAAGCCGGTGTCAATCGCTAAACAGCTACTCTCTATACACTCCGAACAACTACTGTTTGCTAGAGTGTCGCAATTCCTGCCGCGATGCCGGCGTTGTGCTTCTTTGTTTGGATTTGGCGTTTCAATCGTGGCTCTCAGAACTTGATTCGCAGCTTTGCAAGCTTGTAGCCGGTGTCGAGCAGCAGGAATCGCCTCAATTAAACCCTGCTCCAAAATGGTACGTTTGATAAATTCCGAGCAAGACTCTTTTCCATGTAGTACCCGATACGCACAGGAAAACCCCTTTTTTGGGGAAATATGCTTTTGATACCCACCAATCAAAGCAGCAACTGAGCTACGAGGGACTGAGTCAACTGTTGTGATAACCATCTATTAGATGTTGAGCTTAATACCAAAATCTACAATTGGGAGCGTTTAACAAATGCTGAGATCCACTCTTTAGCTTTACTTATTCATTATCCGGTGGTGAGGGTAAACCTCCTACCTTTGTATTATATTTTGACGCTGAGCTTTTTATCCTTTGCTTTTATTTTCTTAAGTGTGGGTTTTATGATTTTCCTCTCCTGAACTACGGTTCATAGTAAGACTATGCTAGTTGAGAGTGGGAGTTGGATAAAACGTAGCGAGTTCTTAAGATAGAATAAATTCAATAAAGCTGGAATCAATCAGGAAATGCTCAAGGCTAGCCAAGCCGAGCTAGCCTAAGTGTCATGTGTCGGCAGATTTGCAGTCAGCCAATTTTTCTTGTGGGAATTTTATACTTCAACTATGAAAATTCGGCTAAATTAAGTTATTTATTAAAAGCCTAAATTAATTTTTTACAGTCCTTTTAATCTTTAGACTTGACAACACTTGAAAATAGATAAAAAATATAAGTGGAAAGTCAACAAGCTATAAAAGCCTTGTTTTAAGGTTTAATTTAAAATTTTTACGGTAGCCTATGGTGTTAGAGATTTTCTTAATTTTTATCTTGGGTTTAACACCGCCCTTGCTATCTTTATGGAGCCGGCGGCTGGCAGAAGCGCGGGCAACCTCGCGGTTGAGGGCGGCGAGGGAAGCAGCAGCAACAAGGGGGCTGCGAAGCCTCGCACTTTCCACAGATACACATCATCCCGAAAGAATGGGCCAATTCCTTGGCGATCCTTCGTGCCGATTTAATGCCAAATCGGCTTATATTCGCTGTGCGGTTAATCCTATAGGGCCATGTCAGGATTGTCCTCAGTATCAACCACGAGAGGATATCAATTTTGGACTTTAATTTTTAACCGGCCAGTCTACTTAAATTGGTTAATCAACCGGATTTTTTACCCGCACTAGCAGCTCGGTGTTTGCCTCGATTTGTCCACCGGCACCACTCTGTGCAAGACAATTATTACTGGCAAAGCTGGCCACATTCTTTTAATCCAGCCAATTTCTTGACACAATCGGTAAAAATTTATAACAATTGTAGGTTGGCTGTCTATTCAAGCTCGGATCAGGTATGGCCTACGGTCAGGCTGCGCCAATTGGCAAAGCAAAAGCTGGCCCTCGCCCCATGAGCGGGATCGCTCAGCTACCTGTACGGCAATTTACTCAACAAATCCATGACTTACGCAATTATCGAAACCGGCGGCAAACAACTACGGGTAGAACCGGGTCGCTTCTATGATATCGAACTGCTTCCTGTAGAACCAGACGTAGACCTCACCATCGACAGAGTCTTGTTCGTTCAGCACGACGGCGGTGTTAGTATCGGTCAGCCCTTCGTCGAAGGCGCAACCGTCGAAGCCACCGTGCTACAACACCGACGGGGCCGGAAAGTGCTCGTCTACAAGATGAAGCCCAAAAAGAAAACCCGTAATAAGCGGGGACACCGGCAAGAAATCACTCGCCTGATGATTAACTCCATCAGTCTGAATGGCTCAGTGTTCAGCGCCGACGAGTCGGCATCTACCGTGCCAGCGTCTCAGCCAGAAGACGCCTATGAAACTGCGGCAGAATAAGTAAAGGGAATGGGGCATAGGGGATAGGGCATGGCTGCGCCAACCTAAAGGTACGGTCATTGAGAAGTCTTTCTTTTCCTCTTTCCTAACCTTTAGCCCCGAAAACAATTTGTAAAGAGACTCGGAGGAAACTATGGCTCATAAGAAAGGAACCGGCAGTACACGCAACGGACGCGACTCTAATGCCCAGCGCCTAGGCGTCAAGCGCTTCGGTGGCCAAACCGTCCGAGCCGGCAATATTTTGGTACGCCAGCGCGGCACCAAGTTTCACCCAGGCAACAATGTCGGCATTGGTTGTGACGATACCTTGTTTGCCCTTATTGATGGCGTTGTCACCTTTGAACGCAAAGGAAAAACCCGCAAGAAAGTAAGCGTCTACGCCAACGCAGTTGCTGAGACTGAACCCGTTGCGGCTCAAGTCTAAACGTCATTGGCCAGTTAAGATAAATCGTGAGGGGTGCATGGCTGTGCGCCCCTCTTTTTATGGAAATGTTACAGAACGTTACCTAAATACGGTTTGTTAGGGCAGCGACAAGTTTTAGACTGGATCTTTGATATTTTTTGACCGTTAACAAACGCCATGTTTCCAATCCATCGCCCTCGCCGCCTTCGCAGCCATCCTCAGGTGCGTCGGATGGTACGTGAAAATGTAGTGACCACAAGCGATCTGATTTACCCTCTATTTGCCGTGCCAGGAGAGGGGATTGCCAAAGAGGTCAAATCCATGCCCGGAGTTTACCAACTCTCGGTAGACAAAATCGTACAAGAAGCCAAGGAAGTCTATGACCTCGGCATCCCCGCTATTATTTTATTTGGCATTCCCGAAGATAAGGATATAGACGCCACCGGCGCTTGGCACGATTGTGGAATTGTGCAAAAAGCCACGACAGCCGTTAAAGAAGCGGTGCCGGATCTGGTTGTGGTTGTGGATACTTGCTTGTGTGAATATACCAGCCACGGTCACTGCGGCTATCTGGAAGTCGGCGACTTGACAGGTCGAGTTTTGAACGATCCCACCCTAGAGTTGCTGAAAAAGACCGCTGTAGCCCAAGCAAAAGCCGGTGCAGATATTATTGCGCCTTCTGGGATGATGGATGGGTTTGTGCAAGCCATTCGGGAAGGATTGGATGCTGCCGGCTACCAGGACACGCCGATTATGTCCTACGCTGCTAAGTACGCCTCGGCTTATTATGGGCCGTTCCGCGATGCCGCCGACTCTGCGCCGCAGTTTGGCGATCGTCGCACTTACCAGATGGACCCAGGCAATGGAAGCGAAGCGCTGAAGGAAATTGCCCTAGATATCGCAGAAGGGGCAGATATGCTGATGGTAAAACCGGCATTGGCTTATATGGATATCATCTGGCGCGTCAAGGAAGCAACAAACCTGCCGGTGGCTGCTTACAACGTTTCTGGCGAATATTCGATGGTTAAAGCCGCTGCCCTCAATGGCTGGATTGATGAAGAGCGAGTGGTGATGGAAACCTTAACCGGCTTCAAACGTGCCGGTGCTGACTTGATTCTCACATACCACGCCAAAGACGCCGCCCGCTGGATACGTTAGAGTGCTGAGTGCTTTTTTGAGTGCTGAGTGCTGAGTGCCGAGTGCTGAGAGGGAGAGCGGGAGAGTGGGAGAGTAGGAACAAAAGAAAATGCCCCCTGCCCATACCTTTAGGTTGGCGAAGCCTTGCCCCATGCCCCATGCCCCATTCCCAATATCTCATTTAGTAAAGGCGCGATCAACCGCGTCTTTATTTTTATCTTTGAACACATTAAAAAAACTTCTCTCATCTATAAGCTAATATTTACAGTTTCTAATTAAAGCGCATGATTAAATGTCAGGAAATCTCAATAAAAATCTCCTCTAGAATCTTTCTTAAGGTTGAAAGTTTTTGTAAAAAATAATACTATTTTGGATAGAGAATCAAAATTTATCTATGTCAATTTAAAGTTTTAAAGACGGCTTACACAGCGCAATCATGGCGAGTATACCGTCATTAAAAAGCTTGTCGAGACTAAATGAGTAAAAATAGCTAATGACAACCCTTGGTTCTCCAAACCGCGCTAAGCATTCTATAGTGAGACATCAGGGCAATCATAAACTTAAACATTTTTGACCGTGCATTTATGAGCATCTTCTAACATTCATAGCCGCACGCTTGCTAGTTCCCATGCGAAATATAGAAAATATTTCTATTGAAAGATTTATTCTACAGGGGGATGTGCGGAAAAATGAGTTTGTGCAAGATATAGTTAGTATCAGAGCAAATCCAGGTGACAGGGAATTAAAAACAATGGATTGCAGTCATATTCAATTTTGCGACCGTAAGTCAAAAATCGATCTCAAGCAACTTCAAGAGCTGTTTAAGTTAGCGGCTTTTTGGGCACAGGAACGACAAATCGAAGATTTAGCCATTGCAATTGCCAATAGCGAACCCGCCATTAGTGTTTGGGATGGGGATCGCATGATTGGATTTGCTCGCGCCACATCCGATGGAATCTATCGAGGGACGATTTGGGACGTGGTGATTCATCCAGGCTATCAAGGTGCCGGCTTGGGACGCAAGTTAGTGCAAACTGTGTTGAGCCATCCTCGGCTGAGTCGCGTTGAGCGGGTTTACCTGATGACAACTCACCAGCAAAAGTTTTACGAACGCATTGGTTTCGAGGAAAACCAAAGTACAACAATGGTACTGCACAATCCTCTGCTCGTTAGTCAAATTCCGGCTCAGGAATTACCAGTGGAAGCGAGCATTGAATTCTGATAAGATTGGAAGTTTCTGAAGAAGATTCCGGTGGCGCTACAACTTCTAAGCGCCCACTCATCATTTCCAGGAGATTCTGATTCATTAGCAGCTTCATGCCGGTTGATAGATCAAAATTGGCGCTAAAGTCACCTTCTGTCGCCGGCACTAATGGCACTGAGTCTAAAGGTTCGTTCCAACCCAAGCAAACACCTTTATCCGAAGTTGCCGGCAGGGGAGTATCAATCCAAATGTGAGCGACTCCTGATGCCGGTGACGCATGGGCTGAAATACCAATGCTGCCGTGTTGCATTTCAGTAATAGCGTTGTCTACTAGATAAACTAACACTTGGGTGAGCCGAGGAGCATCGGCTAAAATGTAAATGTCAGGATCGGGCAGTGTGACTTTCAGACGCAGATTGCGATTTTCTGCCGGCAAATGAGTCAAATCTTTAACGTCATTTAAAATTGCAACTAACTGAAGGGGCTGAATCTGCATCCTATCTGAGCCATGCTCAGTTTTAGCAACAACAAGGATACTATCTAAAAGTCCTAACAGTTTTAAGGCTGATTCATGAGCTTGCGCTAAAAATTCTCGCTCTTCATCTAAGTCGTCACACAACTCAGCCAAAATTAGTTGATAGGCACCGATTATGCCATTAAGTGGCGAGCGCAGCTCATGAGAAGTTCTGGCTAAAAACCCCCCTTTAAACCGGCTCATTTCTGATGCCATTGCATAAGCTAATTTCGTTTGTTTTAACTCCTCCAGGAGCGCCGGCACGTCTTGATTAGCCGCTGTAACCTCCGGGCTAACCGGCTCGTTAGATTCCGGCATCGAGCTTTGTGAGCGCAACAGCCAACTTCCGCCAACCCCAAGCCCCAGCCCAAAAAGTAGATATACCCAGTTACTCCAGTCCATAGTTTTGAGTTAAAGCGATTAGCAATTAATAACTAGTATTAACAATTAGCAATTAGCGAATCGCTGGCCGCTAACTCATAACTGATCTTCATTACGCTTAGATTAACTTTAGCGCTCCCTGGCGCAAGATTTCCCAACTGCTGCCAGTCCACTTGGCGACGGTGGAAGGAATACCAGCGTTTGGTGAGATTAACTCGGCTTTATCTAATCGCAGCGTGAAAACTTCAGGGAAGTGTGCTTCAATTTCTGCCATTGTTTGCAACGCCGGCTCACCGCTGCGGTTGGTGCTAGTCGTGGCCAGCGGGCCGGTTTGGGCTAGAATTTGCCGTGCTAGGGCGTAATTTGGCACTCTCACACCAATCGTTGTGGGTTCGAGTGGGTTCATTACTGCGGGGACGCGCTCGCTTGCCGGCAGCACCAATGTCAGGGCACCGGGCCAGTATTGATCCGCCACTTGTTGCCAAATTTGCAATTCTTCTGGGGTGCCGGTGACATAAGGCCACAGATCGGCTGCGTTTGCCCCCATTAAAATCAAAGGTTTGTTCGGTGTGCGCCGCTTGGCGGCAAAAATCAATTCCGCACAGTCAGGCCGACTAGCCAATGCCGGCACTGTATCCGTAGGAAAGCTGACTAATTTGCCAGATTTTGCGCCGGTTACGAGATGCTCTATGGAAACTTGTGTCATTTAGCAATTTTAGATTCAAGAATGTCCTATTCCAATTTCCTTAATTTTTGCGAGTCCTTGCTTAAAGGTTTTGAGGTTTTATACATATTTTTAGAGTATTGTCAAGATCAGTTTACTACTGAGTGTTTTTTGATCTTAATCTGAGCTAGTGAAATCTTGGCAAATAAAAGATTCTAAATACATGAGGTTTTGACCCGACAGCGTTGCAATCTCGCTCAAGCAGGCTGTAGTGCAATCGCTGACTTGATGGGAAAAGATACCTCATTCACTCCCTTAAAAATACAACAAGAAAGTCCTAAGAAAGAGGAAAAGATCATGGCGCTCAACGACAACTTTATTAATAGCTTTGGGCTTTACGGAAGTAACGGAACGACGATAGGTGACAACATTAATGCCACGAAAGAAACAGGCGAACCCAACCATGCAGGATTCACAGGGGGTACATCTGTTTGGTGGTCATGGACAGCTCCAGTAGACCGCGCGGCAACGATCGACACGTTTGGCAGTAACTTTGACACACTTTTAGGAGTGTACACCGGCTCTTCCGTATCAGGCTTGACGACAATTGCTAGTAATGATGATACGAATGGGCTTCAAAGCCAAGTCACATTTAATCCAGTCGCCGGCACAACTTACCAAGTTGCTGTTGATGGTTTTAGTGCAACCCAAGGAAACATCGTACTGAACTATCAGATTGAGGCACCAACCAACGACAACTTTATTGATAGCTCTGTGCTGATCGCAAGTCCTACTGCCGCAGCGATCACCGCAACGGGGGATAACTTTGGGGCTACTCAAGAAGCCGGTGAACCCAATCATGGAGGATACACAGAGGGTCAATCCGTTTGGTGGTCATGGACAGCACCCCTAACCCGCCAGACAACTATCAACACGTTTGGCAGTAACTTTGACACACTCCTAGGAGTACACACTGGCTCTTCCGTATCAGGTTTGACTACAATTGCCGCCATTGACGATAGTAATGGTGGAACTCAAAGCCAAGTCACATTTAATGCAGTTGCTGGCACAACTTACCAAATTGCTGTTGATGGGTATAGTACAAATGAAGGAAATATTTCACTAACACTAGATCAAGCTGATCAACCGGCTAATGACAACTTTGTTAATAGCGCTGTGCTAAGTGGGACTGATAATCGCCGGCTCACTGCAACGGGAGATAACATTAATGCGACTAAAGAAGCCGGTGAACCCAACCATGCAGGATTCACAGGGGGCGAATCTGCTTGGTGGACATGGACAGCGACAGGTAACGGCGAGACCACCATCAACACGTTTGGCAGTAGCTTTGACACCATGTTAGGAGTATACACCGGCTCTTCCGTATCAGCGTTGACGACAATTGCTGGCAACGACGATACTAACGCTGGAACTCAAAGTCAAGTCACGTTTAATGCAGTCGCCGGCACAACTTACCGAATTGCTGTTGATGGATTTAATCCAAGTGAAGGCAATATTTCACTGGCCCTGAATCAAACCCTTGGAACAGCCGGCAACGATAGTCTTGTGGGAAGCGCATCTAATAGTGTTATTGAAGGTTTAGCCGGCAACGACACCATTCTAGGCAATGCCGGTAACGATAGCCTCAATGGGGGTGATGGTAATGACTCTGTTGATGGTGGCATTGGCATCGACTCCCTAGTTGGTGGACTGGGCAACGACACCTATGGGGTAGACAGCGCCAGCGATATTATCATCGAAGCAGCCGCTGCTGGCACAGATAGCGTCAACGCCTCAGTTACACACACCTTGGCAGCCAATGTAGAAAATCTTACCCTCACCGGCAGCGCCCTGATCAATGGCACCGGCAACACACTCAATAACGTAATTAATGGCAACAGCGCTAATAATAGCCTCAGCGGCAGTGTCGGTAATGACTCTCTTAATGGCAATAGTGGCAACGACACCGTCAATGGCGGTGATGGTAACGACTCTCTCAATGGCGGTATTGGCATCGACTCTTTGATTGGTGGACTAGGCAATGACATCTACGTGGTAGACAGCGCCAGCGATATTGTCACCGAAGCAGCCAGCGCGGGCACAGATATCGTCAATTCCTCGGTTACACACACCTTGGCAGCCAATGTCGAAAATCTTACCCTCACCGGCAGCGCCCTGATCAATGGCACCGGCAACATACTCAATAACGTAATTAATGGCAATAGTGCCAATAATAGCCTCAATGGCAGTGCCGGTAATGACTCGCTTTCCGGAGGGGCCGGCAATGACAGCCTAACAGGCGGAAGTGGTAGCGATCAGTTTATCTACAACACAAATGCTGCATTTACAGCAGCCAGTGTCGGTGTAGATATTCTCACAGACTTTGCCGGCGCTGCTGCCGGTGACAAAATCCTTCTTGACAGGACAACGTTTACAGCGATTAGCAGTGCTGCGGGAACTGGGTTTAGCCTAGCTTCGGAGTTTGCCCGTGTAGGAAGTGATGCTGCTGCTGCCACAAGTACAGCAGATATTGTCTATAACTCAGCCAATGGCAACTTATTCTACAACCAGAATGGAAGTGCGGCTGGCTTTGGAACAGGTGCTTTATTTGCCACTTTAAGCGGTGCTCCTGCCTTAGCCGGCACAGACTTCATGATTCAGATTTAGGTAATGATTCTGACAATCCAGCGATTTTCCATTACCGATAGTGCCAGCGCTTTAAAGTAATTTTGTTGAGGGTCAACAATTTATAAGAAGCGCTGCACTATATCTATTTAAATGGCAATAAAACATCCAGGTTTAGCTTAATTAATGATTTTTTTATTCACACAATTGGTATGGAAGGTTTAAATCTAACAAATAATTACTTTCTTAACATCCCAATTTATAAAATAGGGCAGAGCGAAGCAAGAAGCAATATTTTTTGCTGCACTAAGTTACGAGGCTCATAGGACATGGAATGCTTAGTATGAATATTCAACTTATAAGTGGCTGCTAATTGTGCAAATATCGTCTAATCTTAACTAATCGGTGACAAAGGCCATCGCAAAGCGCTCAACACCGGCTAAATCAGGGAATATTTGAATTTTCTCATAACTCCCTTGCCGGCTTAATAATTCCAGCACAGCCTCAGCCTGTCCTGCCATCATTTCAATCAGCCAAATCCCACCGGGACGCAAATATGTCGGCGCGGTTTCTACCAAATGCCGGATGCAGTCCAAGCCATCCTCACCACCGGCAAGCGCCAGGTGTGGTTCGTGTTTGGTGACTTCGGGTTGCAACTGCGCTATGATGCCGGCGGGAATATAGGGCGGGTTAGAAACCATGCCACTGAGCCGGTTTTTTAAAGCGTCCAAAGGCTCAAACCAAGAACCTTGATAAAACTGAATTCTGTCTGCAAACCCTAACTGCTGGGCGTTTTGTTGCGCGATGGCCAAAGCAGCGGGGCTGAAATCTATAGCATGAATTGTTGTATTTCTCAATGCTTCTGCTAGCCCGATTGCGATTGCTCCGCTGCCGGTGCCTAAATCTGCCCAATGTCCTTGCTGTAGCTCGGTTGTAGAACAGGCAACCGTCAAATCGATAAGGCACTCGGTTTCTGGACGTGGGATCAGGACTGCCGGTGAAACAGTTAGGGAAAAATTTCGCCAGGGTGCGCGTCCTACTAAATATTGAACCGGCACTCGTTCAGATAAGCGCCGGTTCCATAGTTGGGTGAGTTCAGGCAAAGGTAGTTGCAGGAGAATTTGCGAACGCTCCTTAAAAGATTCCAGCCGCAACGCTAAGCGGTCAAGACCGGCTACCTCTTGCAGTAGCCAGTCCACTTCTGCCGGTGGGATATCTGCCGCCACTGCACCCGCCTTCGCCTCAACTCGCCAATGCCAAAGCTCTAACCCTGAGACAACCATGCAATTTTAGATTTTAGATTTTAGATGATTCTAAAACTAAAATCCAAAATTCCTATCGTCGAGGAGCCGGCGCAGGTGCAGCTTGACCTGCTGGGGCTGCCGGTTGGTTGGCGCGTAAATACTCAATTGTCTCGCGGGGTGGGATCAGCACCAGTTGGTTCAGTTGGGGATCATCACTTTTTTGCAGCGTCTCAATGACGCCTTCGAGATCCACAACCTTAATTTGCACTTTGCCGGCTAAATCAGGCTGTTGTTGCTCAAAGCGGGCAACCATCGTCTGCAAGTCATCTTTGTTAAAGAAGATAGGGATCACGCTTTGCTCACCCTGTTGAATCGTCAGGTAGCCTTTATCTGGCCCACCTGTCGCCACAAACATTGGCACCCCGTTAAATTGGCTAACGTCCTGCCCCTGTTGCTTTAGCAATGCCACGGCAGCATCTACTTGCTGCTTCATCGGCACATAAGCAATTTCCAGCTCATCTGGCTTGTCTTCGCTGTCTTGACCCATCTGGTAAACTTCAGCTAGGGACACCGGCACGACTTTCACCGTTCCAGCCAGTTGAGGATCTTTGGCTTTTAGCTTATCAATGAATGCCTGAGCATCCAGCTGACTAATAAAAATGCCGGCAACTGAAGTTTGCTTGTCTCCATTGGGAACGGTTGCTGTTAGGGGTGCTCCCTGTGCGTCAGTAATGGTAAAGACCGGCACCAGTTTCAGCTTTTCCATAATTTGATCTTCGGGCAATGCCAGCGCTTTGATGCTGCCGGTTAGCGGAGCTAGCAAAACAGTGCCAATTAAACCCAACGTAGCGCTCCACCGAATCAGTGATTTCATAATTTCTCCTAGTCTTGATATTGCAACTGTGTAAGAAAAAGCGGAACTTTTGTACGATCAAAACATCTTTATTTTTTTCTCAGATTTATCTGGCTGAACGACTGAGTTGCAAATTTTCCTTAATATATTTTCAGGTTGCTCACTCATCGTCAAGCGTTTAATTTATTCCATACTCCTGCTACTGGTTTATAACCTCTGCCGCTTGCTGTAACTGCTCTGAGCGTTAATGATGCCACCCCTTGCCTGATAAAACAACCCGCTCAGGCTAACACAAAATTGTTATCCACTACAGAATCGTTCAGATCCGTTAATTTTTCCCGAATCTATACAGTGCTGCCGGCTTGGAGGACTCAACCGTACTTGACTCAGCCCTTTAGGAAAGAGTTCCACTTAGAAGTTGAACCCAATTGCCTTTCAAGGCATAAGAATTATCTTTATCCCTCGGTAACTGGCTGGGTCTTGCTGGTAGGATGTTAACACAAACGCCGCTCTTTGATTGCTGGAAATCATACTCCTTTCAGAGGATTGCCTCTATTTAGTTTTTCTGAGAGGAAATTTTACCGGATCGTTCTATTTTCTCTCTGAATGTTTAAACTTATGGTTAATCAATCATGCCTTAGTGCTATCACTTTATTTAAAATATGCGAATAAATATCCTTTTTATCCTGTCCTTAGCAGAATAAACAGATATTGGCCGTTTAATCATCAAACACTACTTAAACGGAATCATTAATAAATTATCATCTCCCTCTTTGGGAGAGTCGGCAATTTTCCTAACCGATGATCTAAAAATATCTATCTTTAGGATGAGGGAATTACTAAGTTGTTTAAACAATAGCTTTCAAGCCGGCAACAGAAGTGCCGGTGAAGGCTAGTCAGTCTAAAAATTAAATCGGGATGACAGGATTTGAACCTGCGGCATCCTGCTCCCAAAGCAGGCGCGCTACCAAGCTGCGCTACATCCCGTTTTTCTCTTGTTCTATTCTATGGCAGTTTGCCCACAGAATGATACACTTTTTTATCTTTCTTCTGATTTTAGCTAACGACGCACCGCTTCCCTAGGGTCAAGGTGACGAAGCTTCAAGGCGCGATAATCAGCAGACCCGCATCTCACACGATACAAGGTTTTGTTAAACTCAGCAACCCAAGTGGATGTTTCTTGTCTTCGCTTGTTTTGCCGTGCTTGTTGGTAAGAGTGGCACTGATGACGCCTGTAAGTTTTGCCGTTAACGGTAGCAGAGAACCCGAAGTTTTCTTCAGGTTGCTCGGTCTTACAGGATTTGCAAAGTTTCATAGAACTTGCCAAGCCAGTTACCAAGCCGCGCTATATTCCAGTAGTCTTATATTATAGTACACTTTGCCCTCAAGAGCAAGCGAGAGATGTAAATAAATTCCCGGCTGCGGAAAATTTGGCGCGGGTAACCACATAGGAAGAGAACTAAATGAAGCAGCTATAGCCCTACTCTGTGATTGGTTAATGCTCATGACCACCAAAAGCTCGGAGTACCGGCATCTTGCTCGCTAGAAATCTTACAAGCAATTTAGGATTGCTATATCCGTAGCGTCAATCGGGCGATAAGCAAGGAAGAAACGGAATCAGAAGCGAATGAATAGACACTTGAACAATTACGCCGGCACCCACTTGAATTAAAGAATTACTGAAAAACCGCATCAAAAAGTTAGCCCAATTTTAAAATTGAACTGTTAAATCGAGTATTTATATTCAGGTAAACTCGCAATTTTTCTTGTTAAAATCTGCTATTGATATATTTTGCCATTGGGTAAGATGGCTCCCTTGAGCTTGATTCCCTGACGATTTGCGTCCGCTACATTCGCATTTCGCAAGTTCGCTCTCGTCAAATCTGCCTCAGACAAATTGGTGCCAATTAGATGTGCGCCACTCAGGTTCGCGCCGGCAAGATTAGCACCGCTCAAGTTCGCTTGAATCAAATAAGCGCCAGTGAGATTTGCTAAGCTCAAGCCGGCACCACTCAAGTTCGCGCCGGTTAGCAGTTTTCCACTTAAATCAGCGCCACTCAATTCTGCCCCACTCAGATTAACCCCACTCAGATTAGCCTGCTTTAAACAAGTATTTCTTAAGTCTGTCTTACTCAAGTTTGTCTTACTCAAATTGGCACGTCCTAACATTGCTTCACTTAAATCGGCTTCGCTGAGATTCGCCCCATTTAAATGCGCGTTGTTTAGATTCGCTGAGTTTAGGTTCGCGCCTGCCAAGTTTGCCTGAGATAAATCAGCCTCGCTCAGGTTTGCTTGCCGTAGCTTTGCCCCACGGAGGTTTGCCTTGCTCAGGTTAGCCTTACTCAAGTCTGCCTTGTTCAAACTGGCTTGGGTGAGATTGGCTCCGCTCAAATCGGCTTTGCTGAGATTGGTGCCAATCAAGTAGGTGTGACTAAGGTGGCTCTTGCTGAGATTGGCTCCGCTGAGGCTAGCGCCGCTCACATCTGCGCCCGTCAGGATCGCTCCAGTCAAGTTGGCTCCGCTCAAATCAGCCCAGTTTAAGTGTGCGCCGCTCAGATCCGCTCCACTCAAGTCGGCTCCACTCAGATTCGCCCCGCTGAGACTTGCTCCATGCAGGTTAGCTTTAATGAGTTTGGCTCCCCTCAAATCGGCTTTGCTTAAACCGGCTCCACTGAGATACGCCCCACTCAAATCTGTCTCACTGAGATCCGCTTTACTTAAGCTAGCCCGACTAAAATCTCTCGCCCCTGATGCGTAGCGTTGGAGCAGTTCATCACGGGTGAAGCTCTGTCTTGGCCCAGTAATCACGTTAGCTATCATAATAAGTACACTTTGTTAAATTTGTTTATGGTTCTATTCAAATTGTATTGAAAATTACAACTCAGTATAAACCGCAAATTCCCTGAACTTTCATTAAAATCTATTTAAACGTCTCAAATTATTTATTTTTTTAATAAAAATTAACATTACGTTAAAATTTCAGGGATTTTCTGCATACTTCCAGCGTTTTATTCTTGCCGATCCCGGCACTCTTTTTCCTCTGGGCCATAAGGATGAATGGCACAAATTAAGTAGTGGCCCCCATAGTGCTGACCATGATAATAGCGGCAGCCTAAACAAGGCTTAGGCGAAGCCTTCAACCGGCCATTGCGGTGTTCTCCCTGATCGCTGCCCTCCGCCGAAGTCGGCATCATTGGCCGGATACCGTAGTCGATCTGAAGCCGTTGAATAATGCCATCGGCTGAGTGGATAGCGCGGCGAATAACTTCCAGTGTTGAAAGCGCCGGCATCTCTAGCTCCATTACAATCTGCCGGTTGAGTGTGTCCGTTTGCATCGTGCAGTGGGTAATGCTACCGCCGTGTTCCTGCAAGGTTTGAGAAATCGCCATAAGCACCCCACTAGCAGACATACAATAACCCGATAGATGAATGCGTTCTGTGTCTGTGGTGGCTTGAATAATCAAGCTAGCAGGAGTGATGAACCCCTCTGGAACTGCTGAGGAGTTCGGCTTTAAAAAATTTATCATTGTTGTTTTTAACTGGGAGTGCGCCCTTATTTATCTGATGCTCTACATCTAAGGGTGCGGGTGTGGTCTCTAAATCCTCCTAAAGATAGATTTGCAGATATTTTTGAAAAGTAATTTTCAGCGTTTAAATTTATTTTTTCCTTTCAACTGATAGCAAAGCAAACTTTCACTTGTGTGCCTAGATCGCCTGCCTTTAAACTGATGAAATAAATTAAAGATTGAGCAGCGAATGTTATGGCATTAACCCCGTCAACAATGTTGGCGCTAAAAACTCAAGCGCCGGATTTTCATCTGCCAGATGTCGTTTCCGGTCAAACAATATCTCTGGCCACATTTGCCGGCAAAAAAGCGCTGCTGGTGATGTTTATTTGCCGGCACTGCCCTTTCGTCAAGCACATACAGACAGAACTCGCGCAAATTGGCAAAGACTATGCCGGCGAAAATGTTGGCATCCTGGCGATCAGCGCCAACAATGCGGCAACCCATCCGGAGGATGCCCCCGATAAACTTAAAACAATGGCGCAAGAACTTGGCTTCACCTTCCGCTACGGTTATGACCCCAGCCAAGAAACAGCCAAAGCTTACACAGCCGCTTGCACACCAGACTTTTTCGTATTTGATGCCAACCGGCAACTGGTGTATCGGGGCCAATTGGACGACAGCCGGCCCAGCAACGGGCTGCCTGTCACCGGCAAAGATTTGCGATCTGCGCTTGATGCGGTGCTAGCCGATCAGCCAGTCAACCCAGAACAAAAGCCTAGCATCGGCTGCAATATTAAGTGGAAACCAGGGAATGAACCGGGGTATTAGCAAAATGGAAAAGACTGGGCTAAATTTCTTGCCGGCGCAAAAATGGAATTAGTGCATTAGACACCTTTTCAGACCAATGTTCTTGTGGGTAATGTCGGCCTTCTTCTAGTTTGACAACTTCTGCATTTTGAAGGCTGTTAGCGAAGCTTTGTGCCTGGGAGAAAGGCAGCCAAGGATCATTCATTCCCCAGATCATCAACGTGGGTTGCTGCCATGCAGGAAAGCCGGCGGCAATTTCTGCCATTGCCGGAACCATCTGTATATTTCTGACGGTGTAGAGCAAACTGCGTCCGGCGTCGGAACTCTTGAGAAATGGACGCCGGTACACATCTAAATCTTTATCAGATATTTGGTAGCCGCTACCGCCTTCCAGCGTTCGGTCAACCAGTAGCGGGTCTTGCGTCATCATATCTCCCACAAGCGGCAAACCCAATTGCTTAATCTTCCAAGGCAACTTGGCATCTGTCGTCACTGGCGTATTGAGAATCACTAAGCGCTCAATTTGCTCTGAATGACGCAGCGCATATTGCAAACCGGCAGAACCCAAAAATCCCTGAACCACTAAATAAAATCGCTCAATTTCCAAAGCTGCAATAAAGCCGGCAAGGGCGTCAATAAACGCATCTGGGGTATAGGCAAAGTCGCGCCGGTCTGGTTTAGACGATAAGCCAAACCCGATCCAGTCTGGAGCAATTGCGCGAAAACCTTGCTCTGCCAAAGCCGGCAAAACTTCATTCCAGCTGTAACTCTGGGAGGGTAAACCGTGCAGCAACAGCACCGGCAGCTTATCACTCTTGCCAATGGGCTTAGCTTGCCGGTAAAACCACTTCAGCTTCCCTACCTCAATCAATTGTTCGTCAATTGCCACGATGTCTCCCCATGCCGGTGCTCGCTAACTGTTCGAGCTTACCGCCCAACGGGATTGCTGAGCAAGCCGCTTGTTAGTCAGATAAACCAAGGCAGGGGAACGCAATCGCGCTAAATTGAATAAATCCCTTAGTCGTTAGCTTTTGGCAAACGCATTGCAAATTGCTAAGTGATAAAACCTTTGTTTGCTGGCTCCTACGATGACTGAAACACCACAAGACAGCCCAAATCCCGAACATAAAGACTTAATATTCTCCCTACGGCGCAAAGAAGGCACCTGGGTAGAATGGGGACAAGCCTGCCAAACCCTGCAAAAAGCCGGTTACAACCCCCAGGAAATATTTGAAGAAACCGGCTTTGAACCGATCCAGCAAAATCAAGTAATCGTCGGTGCTCAAGTCTACAGCTCAATGGTGAGTACCGGCGTTTCAGAGGCAGCGCGAGAATACTTTGAGCGTCGCGGCAGCGAGATCCTGTATGAATTACGCATTCTGACGCAGCCGGAACGTGCCGCCGCCGCCGAATTAATCGTTGCCCAATCGCTAGATATCGAAGCCTCCCGTGACGTTGCTAAAGCAATTAAAGACTTCTCCCGGCTTGGGAAGTTACCAGAAGGCTTTACCAACCATCCGGGTGATGCCACTGCTTATTACTTTTGGAAACTCGCCAAACAAAAAGCCGATTTACAAGAGCGATCACGTTTCATTGCTCAAGGCTTGAGGTTTGCACACACGCAGACAGCTAGGCAACAAGTAGAGAAACTGCTGACAGACTTTAGCGTAGTGTCATCACAACCGGCCCCTCGCTTGCCGGTTTACCGTCTGGAAACCTCCGATGAACTGCCCCGCGTTTTGCCAATTGTCGGGAAGATGCCCCTGACATCCGCAGAATTGCAAGCTGTGACGCCGGTGCAGGAAACTGGGCCATTTAAAATCATTCATTCAGTCGCAAACCAAGCCTGGGTTCCGATTCCTGGCTGGCAAGTGCTGCGCCAAGCCGAAGATCCCATCGTCATTTTGTGTGACAGCGAACAACTGCCCAGTCCACTTCCGGGCAAACCCGAAGAAGTGTTAATCGTTGTAGACAGAACCCAGCAAGAATGGGATGCCAACAACTACTTTTTAGTAGAAACTGCCGGCCAGTTGCAATTGCATTGGTTTCCAGAAAGCCCAGACATCCCCATTATCGGGCGAGTGATTTTAATCATGCGTCCGAAAAAAGTTTTGGATGAAGAGTTTACAAAAGATCCTTGGCAAATTGATGAATAAAGGTATGGGGCAAAACTACGCCCACCAAGAGGGATAGCTTTTGTTGTCGTCCTTTACCCTAACTGAGGAATAAAGCAGGGGACAGGGATTGAGGAAGTAAAAAGTTTTCTTGATACTTCCTCAATCCCTCTCTATCGCTTCAACTGTTTTTCCACAGCATTCACCTTTAGGATCATGCTTAAAAAAGCAAAGGGTGAGAAGAAAATCAACTCAAAACTGAGAACTGATCAGTCAGAATTTATAGAGAATTCTCCTGCCGCACCCTTCGCATTTGAAGAGATAACCGGCATCATTGCTAGACAGTTGCCGGCCCGATTTCACATTTCACTTAGGAAGATAGCCGGCGGCTTCCAACTTCTGCAAAACTTTCATCGCACTTTCTTCCTCACTCTCCTGATCGGTGTGACATTCCACATCCGGGTCAGTGGGTGACTCATAAGGGTCATCAATGCCGGTGAAGTTCTTAATTTGTCCCGCCCGCGCCTTTTTGTAAAGCCCTTTCACGTCGCGATCTTCACACACTTGCAGGGGCGCATTGACATAAACCTGAACAAAATCCCCAATCCGTCCGCGCACCTCATCTCGAATCTCACGATAGGGCGAGATCGCAGAAACTAAGACAATCACTCCATTACGCGTCAACAGATGCGCTACAAAGCCGATGCGGCGGATATTCTCATCACGGTCTTCTTTACTGAAACCTAACCCTTTGGTCAAGTTCTCACGCACAATGTCGCCGTCGAGAACTTCTACTAAGTACCCGCGCTCTCGCAGTTTCTTCTCCACTGCGCGACTAATCGTGGTCTTACCGGCACCACTGAGTCCTGTAAACCACACTGTCACCCCACGTTGTTCCATCTTTGCTCAACTCTCGACTTTTTGCGATTTTAGATTTTAGACTTTAGATTTTAGCCTTGCGTGCAGTCCAAAATCCAAAATATACTGCAAGCCGGTACAAAAAGTGCGGATTAGGTGGCCGGTCACTTTCGGACATGGCTTAAAAATCCACCTTTCCATCACTGCGCGTTTGGGCAATCGTACTGGCATCCAGTGTCAATTACTCTTCCTCAATCCATTCAATTTGTCCTAACATCTTCTCTAATTTGCCGGCAAGCGACGAGGAACCGCTCACCATAACCGTTGTGGGTTTCTGATTTAAAAGCTCTTGAATGTATTTTTGAGGCGACATCTCTTTAACATTCGTTTCCACAGCAATCCCCGCTTGAGAAAACCGGCTTTGCGCTTCCTGTAGAATGTCTGTAGCCAATGCGCGATAGCCTTCTAACATCGAAGTTTCTAGATTTCGCAACGCCCCAGAACCTAGCCAACCTTGCTGGCCCAAGCCGCGCACTATATCAGCGACAGAACCCGGATCGATTAAAAACACCACATTCATGCCGGCATCGGCAAGCTTAGCTGCCTCCAGCGCCCGATTCAGTCCTTTTTCGTAAGCATAGAGGTTCGTCAACACGAGCACCTGGGTTGCCATTCCTACCACCTCAAACCCACGAGAGGCCAGTACAGTTTACTCATCGCTAAAAAAAACAAAAAAGTGAGAATATCTAGCCAAATTCCCAAGCGCAAGACGGCTAGGGGGCGAACAAACCCGCTGCCGACTGCGATCGCAATCGCCGGCGTGCTAACGGGAAACATGAAGCCCAAGCCGGCAGGCACAACAACACCTAGTGTAATCGCATGGGGATCGATGCCGTAGTTAGATGCCAAAGATAGCGCCACCGGCATCAGCATTGCCACCGTTGCCGCATTGCTCATAAACTCTGTCAGGCCAAGCGCGATGAGTACAACCGCAGCAAAAATTACTAGGGGTGATTCAATTCCCAAAGCAAGCAGTTGCTTTGTCAGCGCTTCCGCTGCGCCGGTATCTCGCAATGCAGCACTCAGGGCGATCGCACTGCCATACATCACGAAAATTCCCCAATTGACATCCTCCTCTACCTCGCGCCAATCGGCAATGCCCAGCACAAATGCCAAGGACACCCCTAAAAATCCTACTGTTGCCAGTCCTAAACGATCTCCTTGAAAGATCCATAAAACAATCGTCAGCAGCATCACACCGGCAGTATAAATTTCCCGCTGAGAAATGGGACCCAGCTTGTTATTGCGGGCTTCTAGAAACTGCTGTGCTGCCGGTAGAGAGACCTCTTCGCCTCGCCCCGCGATCAGCAGCACGATGCCGGCTGCCAGCAACAGTACCAGCACTACTGGAATTGACCACAGTGTCCACTGTACGAAGCTAATCGTCTCGCCGGTGGCATTCTGCAAGATCCCCAAAGCTAGCGGCCCTCTTGCGCCACCTAGTAATGTTGTATTAGAGCCAATCACCGCACCCCACGCCATCGCCAAAAAAGCCGCAAAACCAAAACTCCCTCCCGGCTTGCCACCGGCAGCACGGACGACCTCAAGCACGATTGGGAACAGCATCGCGGCAACTGCGTGGGCGTTAATAAAACAAGACATCACCGCCGCCAAACCCAAAATAGACAATATCAGCGCACTTTGATTACGGCCAAACCGGCTCACCACGGCTAAGGCTAAACGAGTGCTGAGTCCGGATCGCATGATCGGGCTGGTGAGGATCAGTGCGCCCAACACGAAAAACACCGCTTGATCGCCAAAGTAAACGTAGGTACTTTTCGTGGAAATCGCACCGCTAAAGGGTAATAAGAACAGAATCAACAAGCCGGTGACGGCAAGCGGTAGGGTATTGGTCGCCCACAAGAAAACAGCGACGCCAAACACAGCTAAGGAGCGCCTAGCCTCAATTGAAAAACCTGGAAGCGGTAACACCAGGATGGCTGCGTAAATTGCCGCTGCCATTATGTACCAGAGCCAGCGGCCCTCTTCAGAGCGACAAAAGCGCCCAAAAGAGCGCAGACGCTCCAATATCAACGAAGAAATCGGTTTGCTGTCCATGCCTGTTTTGAAAATTTACTGAGCCATTCTGTCGCTTCACTTTTGAAGTGATGGGCGAAGTTTGTTATGGAAATTCGGCTTTTTATTCGCTTAGAACTCGCGTTATTTACTATCAGCATTCCAAGATTTTTCTTAAATCTCGATTGCCTCTGGCACGCAAACTTGGCCGGTGTGGCAGCTTGAGAATACTAACAGAGTGAAGCACGACTTTAAACCGGCTCATTTTATATTAAGAAAATTTAACCAATAGGGGTAAATTGTTTAATCAGAGTTATACAGTAAAAAGCATTTCTTTAGCTCACGCTAGATTGCTGTAGCTTAGCGGCCTTCTGGCGGGCACTCTAAAAGCAATCAAAGTAAGGTTGTGTCGTTATGTCTCGCCTCAATAATCGCGCTTTTGAAATTTTGCGTGTCGAAGTCTTTAAATGCTCTGGAAATGATATAGCCGGCAAAGTACAGCGGGATATTGCCCTGAAGCGGTTAGAAAAACTGCGGATGCAAAATGGATCGCCGGCTACATTTGCAGAACTGCGTCAGACAGTCAGCGATATTTTGCCGAATTTCAATGAGAAAGTGCTGAAAGAGGCGGCAAATGCTAATAAGCCGAAGGGAATGTTCGGTTTACTCATGTTTGCAACCGCTTCCGTTGCCGCTGCTGCTGGGTTTATCTGGGTGGCAAATCTACCGTTTCCGATGATTCGTAAGCCGGTGGCTTCGGTGGCACCTCTGATCTTGCTGCCAAGCTACATTAAGATGGATAACGACTACCGGCAAGCCATCTCTTTGGTGGAACAAGCCGACCAACTGGTTAACAAAGCAAGCGGGCCGGCTGATATTAATTTAGGCGCAGAAAAAGTTACGAAAGCACAAAAACACCTGAACGGACTGCCGGTGTGGTTTTTGGGCTATGAACCGAAGTTTTATTGCAGTTTCTTTGGCTGTAGTTGGAAGTTTACCTATGATGAATTTGAAATAGCCCGTAAACAGATCGGGCGCATGGAAGCAACAATCTTCCAAGAAAAGAATGCTCAAACTTTGTTATCTCAAGCAGAAGAAGGACTGAACGCAGCCAAACAGCAATATCAGCAGGCTAAACCAGGGGCAGATCAACAAAAAGCGATTGCGGCTTGGCAAGTCAGTATCGACCAAATGGGAGAGATTCCAGAATCTACTTTAGCAAATCTAATGGCGCGGAAAAAACTGCAAGCTGCTCAACGCGATTTTGCAGAAGTTGTGGGTGATACAGATGGGCGTCAGCGTACAAATACATTAATTGAAGCTGCCAAAACATTTGCGATGGCAGCAGCCGAATCTTCCCAAAATCCGCCCCATAGTGCAGATGAGTGGGGCCAGATTGCTGATTTATGGGAGCAAGCAATTAATCAACTCAAGCTCGTGCCATTACAAGATTCTGGCTACACTGATGCTGTTTCAAAAATTGCTCAGTATCAGAAAAACTTGGGAATTGTCACAACGCGCCAGAAAGCTGAGCAAGAATCTGTGGAAGCATTACAACAGGCAAAACGCCAGATTCCAAACTTGCAACGATTAGCCAATGCTGAAACTGAGAGTGGCGCTATAGCCGGCCAAATACAGGAAATTATCACTGATTTAGAAAATGTTAAAACCGGCACCACCGCTTATTCAGAAGCCCAAGATTTGTTGAAATTTGCACGAGCAAAACTTAAGTAGCTTTAATTTAAAGTAATTTAGTTACTTGAAAGCAAAGCCGGCTTGTTACAATTCCAGTAAGTCGGCTTTTTTTTCTTAAACAATTTTATATATGAAAAACCTGATAGAGATTTAAACTACAACATTCAAGAATTTTATTTAAAATATGTTTAACTACAAGATATTTTAAATAAAATTATTCAGACAATTTTTTAGGGAGTGCTTTCGCGTAGCGTGCGCGTCAGCGCAAACATCTGGCTCCCTGGTTGAGTAGCGAGCTATCACTTTTCTCAATTAATTGTCATAATATGAGCCGGCAAGCTGCCGACTAGAAATCTGACTACCTATTTAGGATTGCTATATCTGGCAAAATAATATTTAAACTAAAACGGTATATGATTCCTCACCCCATTTAAAGAGAAATATATACTCATTTTTTTTAGCAACCAAGACTTTTCCTATAAAATTGGCAATCTAAACTGTAAAATTCGACATTGGAAGGGGATGCAACATCTGCATATTCGCGCTAAAATACCATACTTTAATTGATCACAGCATTTAGGCTGGGTGCAGCAGTGTAAGAAGGAGCAGAATTTGTTGCAGAAGTTACAACACAGCCCCAAAGCAGTTGGGGTACTTTTACCTAATAGCGTAAAATCGAATATTTTTAAGCGGTTAAGTGATGAAAACATCGAGTTATGGACACCGGCATCAAAGGGGCAAATATTTTGAAAAGATGCAGTAGGATTTAATACTGCACTGCCAAGACCTAAAATTTGCTGCCGGCATCAAGCTGGAACATCCCCCAACAAATAACCATCAAGCGCTAACATCCCAACACAGCCCAAGGGCGTTACTCAAACCGCGCACCGGCGATACGCTCACCTGGGGTACGGAAAAACTTAACATAGATTCAATCTGCTGATTCCTTGCCAATATGAGCTACTGCCTCAATCCGAGCTGCCCGCAGCCGCAGAATCCGGTTACGGTTAAGTTTTGTCTGAGTTGTGGGACAAAATTACTCCTCAAAGATCGTTACCGTGCCATTCAGCCCATTGGTCAGGGGGGTATGGGGCGAACCTTTTTGGCGGTCGATGAACACCGGCTGCGTGCTCGTTGCGTGATTAAGCAATTTTTACCGGCACCGGAAATTCAAGGCAATTCTAATGCAATGGCCAAGGCTGTCGGGCTGTTTGAGCAAGAAGCCAGACGCTTGCTGGAACTGGGGGAACAGCACTCGCAAATTCCGGGGTTGCTGGCGTATTTTGAACAAGACAAAAGCTTGTATTTGGTGCAGCAGCTAATTGAAGGGCAAGATTTGTGGCAGGAGTTGGAAGAACAAGGGGCGTTTAGTGAAGAACAGATCCGGCTGCTATTAAATGATTTGCTGCCGGTGTTGGAGTTTGTCCATGAAAACCAAATTATCCATCGCGACATCAAACCCACGAATATTGTCAGACGCCGCAGAGATGGCCAGCTAGTAGTGATTGATTTTGGCATCTCCAAACAGTTGAGCAGTACGGGTTTTGCCGGCACGGGAACGCGAGCCGGCACAGAAGGTTATGCACCCATCGAACAGCTTCGCAGTGGCAAAGCCTATCCAGCCAGCGACCTTTATAGTTTAGGCGTGACTTGCATTCATTTGCTGACTCATACAGCTCTAGATGAACTATTTGATCCAATGACGGGGCGGTGGCTGTGGCGCTCGGTGCTGAGGCTAAAAGGGAAAGATGTCAGCGCTCAACTCGCGCAAGTTTTAGACAAAATGCTGAAAGAGTGGGTGAATGATCGCTATCAGTCGGCATCGGAAGTGCTGAAAGATTTGAAAGCAGAACCCTTGAAACCGGCAACTTCACCCTATGTGCCGACCACCTTGCCGGTGAGAGGCATTCAAATGCCGCCAACTCCACCCCTCACTGTTAGGCCGGCATCCCAACCCCTGATTACCAGTACCGCAGATAGCTTCCTTCCTTTCAACGCACCGACGACGTGGAAACGGGTTCAGATTCTCACGGGACACTCACGCTTTGTTAATTCGGTTGCCATTAGTCCAGATGGTGAGATTCTTGTTAGTGGCAGTTCTGACAAAACGATTCAAGTGTGGAAGCTAGCAACCGGCGAGCATCTAGGTACATTCACAGGTCATTCAGATGATGTCACCTCGGTTTGCTTCAGTCCAGATGGGCAGACGATCGCCAGTGGCAGTTTGGATAGAACGATTAAACTGTGGCAGCTTTATACCGGCAAACTATTATGTACGCTAGCCGGTCATTCAGATTGGGTGCTGTCAGTTGCTTTCAGTCCGGATGGCAAGACGCTGGCGAGTGGGAGTTGGGATAAGACGATTAAAGTTTTGCATCTGGCGACTGGAAAGCTGATCTACACCCTGACGGGGCATTCTGACGGCGTGAGAGCGATCGCCTTTAGCCCCGATGGGAAGATTCTTGCTAGTGGTAGTTGGGATAGAACCCTTAACTTATGGAATTTGGCGAATGGGCAACTGCTGCACACGTTAGCCGGTCATACCGATCCGGTAAGTTCCATTGCAATTAGTCCCCGTTCCCTCACCCTTGCCAGTGGCAGTGAGGATAAGACGATTAAACTGTGGCAGTTGGGGAATGGTGGGCAATTGCAACAAACATCCCTCCGCACCCTTGCCGGTCATTCCAACTGGGTGAATACCCTCGCCATGAGTTCCCGTGCCCAGATCCTCGCAAGCGGCAGTCGGGATAAGACGATTAAAATTTGGCATTTGCCCACCGGCAAGCTGTTGCACACGCTTTCTGGAGAATCTTATTCAGTGAATTCAGTCGCCTTCAGTCCGGATGGTCAAACCCTGGTGAGTGGCAGTGAAGATAAGACGATTAAGATTTGGCGGATGTCGCCGGTGGTGGAAGGGTAAGGTGAAGAAAAATTTTAAGTAGTAAAGTATTGCGCCGGTGTCTAAGGGTATGTTATGGTTATGAACCGTTGGGACGCATAGCTCAGTTGGTTAGAGCACTACGTTGACATCGTAGGGGTCACTGGTTCGAGTCCAGTTGTGTCCATTAAATAGAAGCCGTCAGGGAAAGGAATCTATCGTTTTGACCTCAGTTCCGCTGGCTGGTACATAGCATTGATGGGTATGACAAAGAATGCCAGTTTCAGCCACTTTAAAGGATAAGTTTAAGATACGAGCTTTCAAGGGTTTGAGGGATGGCTGGACAACGGAATCGAAAGGGAACGGTTACTGTTCAGAGTTTTAAGGGCGTTTTGAGATTGGTTTGGTCGTATGGGGGGAAACAGCATTATCTCTACTGTGGGCTGGCTGATACCCCCCTAAATCGAATTGTGGCCGAGGGCAAAGCTAAGGTCATAGAAGGCGACTTAGCGACAGGGAACTTTGACCCGTCTCTCGCTAAGTACAAGCCAGAGCGTCAAAATCAGATTTCTGTTGCTGCGCTATTTGAGCGATTTATGGAGTCTAGGTCAAAACAAGTCTATGACCGGACGCTGGAAAAATACAAAGGGCTGTTAACAAAACTGCGAGAGTTTTTTGCCAACAAACCAGCCATTATTATTTCTGAAACTGAGGCTGAGAAGTTTAAGGAAAATTTAGCAACTGTGATAGCTCCTATTACCCTGCGGGAACGAATTGCGTTGCTCAAAGCTTGCTGGAATTGGGGAATAAAAAAAAAGCTAGTTGTAGAGAATCCTTGGGCTGATATCAAAGTTCGGGTGCCGGTTAAGCAAAAATCTAAACCTTTCACTAAAAGTGAAATTCAGAAAATTCTCATTGCCTTTCGTGAGCAATTCCCCAACTATGCTGATTTTGTAGAGTTTTTATTTGGCACCGGCACTCGAACGGGCGAAGCAATTGGCTTGCAATGGAAACACCTTAATGATGACTGCTCAATTGCCTGGATTGGAGAAAGTGTGAGTCGAGGCCGGCGGAAGGAAACTAAAACGGGAAGTGATCGTTATCTTCCGCTGACTTCTCATCTTCAACAGATGCTTTTAGCTCGTCAGTCGGTTGCGAGGGTGAGAGAGCAGTTTAGTATGGAAGATTTAGTTTTCCCAGCTCCACAGGGAGGAGCAATTGATGATCATAATTTCCGCAACCGGGCATGGAAACCTGTGCTAAATAGCCTGGGAATTCCCTATAGAAAACCTTACACAACCCGACACACTTTAGTTTCCCATGCGCTTGAAAAAGGGATGAACCCGGTGAATGTGGCTGAACTGACGGGTCATAACGTGAGGACTCTTTATCAACATTATGCCGGCAGTGTTAGCAAAACTAGGTTGCCTGATATTTTTTCTGACGCCCCTTAAGTTGATTACCGAGTTTCTGGGATTGGTAGTAAGCGATTGCTCTCTGATGGTCAGGATGATTGGGATTCATGCCGCAGGTAATCAAATCCTTAAGTAATTCTTCGTTGTAAAGCCACTCGTTGCCTACATAAGCACAGTGAATGCCTTCAATGAGAATCCCACGATTACGATATCGATTTAGAGTTCTCGGACTCTTTGAAAGAATTTCTCCGGCTTGCTTCTTGTCAATAAACATTATCTTCTCCTTTTGTAATCAGCAATGATTTCTAAAGCTTTTTTGGCATTAATCAGAAGCTTGAGAGAATAGCGATGTTTGGAAATTTTGAGTAGAAGTGCCTGACACTCTAGAAGTATTTTGTCTCTCTCTCGCCTTGATAGTTGGTTTACATCCATATCTAGTCCATCCACACAACGGGCATTTGTAAGCATCTAAACCGGGGATTTCTATCGGAGATTGACATCGGCTGCAAAGTCCGTACTTCATATTGATTTGATAGCAGAGCGAATGAGAGTAGAAACATCTTCTTGTGTGGGGGAAAATTTCACTTTGGATAGTTGAGCGCGGTGGATTTGTTCACAGTCAGCTTTTGTGGCGATATCCCAGCCTTGAACTTTGAGTCCGGCATTACACCGGCGGCAGGGAATGGGCGGGTCGGTGCTGAGGTAATCCGGCATGATACTGGATTGGATGAATTGGTGGTGAATCGCTCCGGTGTCGTTACAGCAAAAACAACTGATGCTCTTAAAAATTTCATTCGGGTCTGTGTTAACCGGCTGCTTGGCGTAGATAGCCTTAGTGAATCCGCAGCAGTCGCATTCCCATTGGCCGGTGCGAACTAGAACTCTATCAAGCCGCTGGGGGGTCGGTAGCAGCGTTTGGATGCACGGTAGATGCCCACCACCCTCGTCTTTACAATACGGACACAGCATTATTTCTTCGATCCCATTCCTCTAGAAATTTCACCCTGATATCCCGCTCTAGGCTTCCTGGATCACAATCTTTGACGAAGTCGATGTATTCGCAATTAATCGCCCGAAACTCTCGGTCAAACTGCTGGTACAGTTCCTCGGTCAGTTCGTCGGCGGCTTGCTGCGTTCGGATTTGGGCAGCAGCTGCGGTGCCGGCGAACCGCCGATAAAAATCTAGGTATCTGGGCTGACCTGATGCGTCGCCGGCGGCGAGATAATCCTGAAGGCTCACAACAGGTCGAGGTAGACCGGCAACTTCATTCCGGCAGAAGTTTTCAAAACACTCTCTCTCGCTTTCTGAGAGAGAGTTGAAAAATATTTGATAAGAAGATTGAAAGATATTTGAGAGGTCGCTGGAAGCTTTTGTCGGCAAGAGTTTTGGGGTTTCTTTGTTGCCGGTTGGCGACTGGGTTTCGCCTGATGGCGACGAACTTTCGCAGGTTGGCGACTGGATTTCGCAAGGTGGCGACAAACTTTCGCAGCTTGGCGAAACTTCTTGCTCTGACTGGAGTTCGACCACATTTGAAGTAGGAATCCACAAGTCAAGACCGGCAATTGTTTCCCATTCCAAGCGCCCCTTAAGCTTGAGTTTGCTGATTGCTCGGTAGAAGGTGGCACGGTTAATTCCTATCTCTTTGCAGAAGCGCTCAATGTCTCGAACTCTCAGTTTTTGACCAGGTTTTCGATAAATCCCGACCGCGTAAAAAACGAGTCCAGTGGCTGTGATGATGCCATCTTCGTAATCTCGAATCGCCTGATCCAGCGATAAGCGGTAATGCTGCTTAGGCTTTGGTGTGTGGGTCATGGTTTTGATGAGCAAAGTACAAGTTGGGAAATCCAACTCTGCGGATAACTGCAACTTGTCCCGCTTGTTCGAGTTTGGTCAAGGCTTGGGTTATGCCAGTTGCATCACAGGGCAAAACCTCAGCTAGCTGAGAGACGGATAGGGGTTTGTGAGATTTCTGTAGTGCTTGCAATATCGAGTCAGAGGGGTTTACCGGAGGAATGATGATTCCTTTCCTCCTCAGCCGCCTGCCAACTGTGCGGGTACGTTCTTTTGTCCAACCCAGGAGTGCGGCCATCTCACTGATCCACTGGCGGTGGCCAACGTGAACTTGTGGAAGCGCACAGGCAAGCTGCTGTTCCTCAAGTAGCCGTTTCTCTTCTGTGCTGTTGAGGGGTTGAGAACACTGAGAGGGCTGGGGTTTAGGGGGTTGGGGATGAGGTTCCTCTGGTGGCGTTTCAACCGGCAAGATCCCTGCCTTCCGTTGACATTCCGCACAGATGCCGTTGACTAACTGACGGAACTTGCGAGTGCCGGTGCGGTCGCGGCAGGCTAAGCACCATCCGTGAGCCAAACCTGGCCGCAGTCCATTGGGCAGGTCTTTAGCTGAGTGAACAGTTAATCCGCTCATGGCTGATCCAAGAAAAATCCTTGACTTCAGTAGTAGGTTTTTGCTCACCGTGCTAAGATGCGATCCCCTTCAATATTTGCGGTTCTTCTTTTTCTTGGGGAACTCTTTGAAAGTGAGCGGCAACCGCTTCTTCAACAATTTTTCCAACTGAAATTCTTTTACTTGCCGCTTCAAGCCTTAACTGTTTATCTAGAGATTCTGGTAGCGTCAAAGTTCTTTTAGTTCTTGGCTCTTCCATTTCCAACTTCCATGACTGGCAACTAAGTTTCCATATCATCTTATTTACCACTTGTGGAAACTACTAATTTCACAAAGTTTTGTAAATTAACTGTGCATCTACTATGGTTGTTCGCTCAGTGGATTCAGAAGCTCGACAAAGATTCGCTCAAGTAGTAACGGAGCTTAGAGGCAATCGTTCTTATAGATCCTTCGCCAAGATTCTCGGCGTGTCACACCCGACAATCAAAGCTTGGGAAAACTTAGAGGTCGTGCCAGATGTGCAAAGCTTTGAGCGAATCGCAGCATTGAGAGGGGAGACGCTCTCTGAGTTTAGGGAATTTCTTGCCGGCACAAGGCAGCCAACTTCTCTACAGCGGCTGATCCAGCAAATTCAAGGGATTCCTATGAATGATTTGGCTCAAGTGCTTCGAGCGATTGCCGATAGGATTGAGAATACTTAATAAAAGTTTGCATTTGCGTATTTTCCAAAAATGGTAAACATGGTAATTTGGTAACTACAGGTGGCAAGTAGATTACCAAGCAACAATGGCAAAACTACCAACAGCATTTACAACCCTTGACTTGCAAGGATTTGAGATAGACGGGTCTCGCCAGTACACCACAATTAACCGTGAGATGGTGGATGTGGCCTGTGCGGTCTTGCAGAAAAACCGGCTCGGCATTGTGACGCGCTCAGTGCAGGCGGCGCTGAAGCATATTTATGGCATTGGCGGCAGTGCAGATACAATTTGCCAACTGCTCAAACAGTGGCGGTCGGAGAACCTAGCGGCGTTAAAGCAGGGCAGAGGTGAGAAAGATATCGCTTCAGCAATCCTTGAAGCGACGGATGATGGTCTTTTGGAGGAGACGGATATTCCAGAGGATTATCTGACTGTGATGCGTCAGATGGCAGTTGCCGGCTACAAATTGGCTTACCAAAAGCGGATACATCAGTCAGTGGGGATCGGATGAAAATTCTGGCGGCTGAGAACGATTTGATGCGCCAGCAGCTTAAAGATTTCCCACAGTTGCAGCTTGAGTTAAATTTTTACAAATCAGAGTACGAACGCCAGCGTAACGAACTGCGGGAAGCCTACATGAATCTGAATAAACAGCAGTTGGCTGAGGCTGAGGAATTCCGCAAACAGTTAGATTCGCTGTATCAAGAGAGAAATGATTTAGCCGGCCAACTATCTGAGGCTGAAAAACGCTTAGCGGAGGTAGCTGATTTAGAAGCCAGAGAGCGGGAGCGTCATGGGGAAATCTCCCGTTTGAATGGTCAGATTGAAGCACGAGAGCGGGAAATTTCCAGCTTGCATTCTCAGATTCAATCCCTACAAACTCAAGTGGGAGAAAAGCAAGTTCTGGAGTCTCAAGTTTCAGTTTTGCAGAATCAGTTAAAAGAGGCCAGTGAAACCGTGACCCGATTGCAAGCACAGCAAAAATCTACCTCAGCGTTAGAAGTGGATGTAGATGTGGATGCTTTGATTGCTGAAAAAGATGCCCTCATTTCCGAACTTCAATCTAAACTTTCCAAGAAAAATGGAAAAGCTGTTGTCCTAGCAGATAGCAAATAGCAGATTGCAGAGAATGTTATCCCCCATAGCAGAGCGAGAGAGTTGCTATGGGGAATGAGAATCAGGGTGGTAATCATGACAGAAAAGAAAGGGCTTTATCAGGTAGCCCAGAGTAAATCAGAATTGGAATTGATGCTGGCGGCTCGATATCCGTTGCTCTACGTCGTGACGCCAGAGGAAGAGATCGCAGAGGAAGAATTGTTAGCCGCCTGTCAGGCGAGGAAGTCACAGATTTATTTCTGGGATTTTGCCAGAGGTTGGAGTGACAAAGACGGTGCAGACAAAGGCAACCCGATGAATGCTTTGGCCCGTGTGGGAAAAATGCCAGGGGAACAACCGGCACTGTTTGTTCTGAAAGATTTGGCAACCCTGATAGCAGCCGGTAGCAATAGGCAGATAACACCAGCTCAATTGCCGTTGGTGAGGGAGATCAAGAATCTAGCGCGGGAGATGGCGCGGGATCGGCGGACGTTGGTGATTCTGTCAGATCAGTTGCGCCTGCCGGTGGAACTGCGGGAAGAAACAACAATTGTGGACTTCTCCCTGCCGGCACCGCGAGAGATTTCTAAACTCATCGATGAACTGGTAGGCAAGAAACTCAAGCTATCAGATGAGGGGCGAGAGCAGTTAGTCAAAGCCTGCCAGGGATTGAGCCGGTGTCGCATCGCCCGTGTGCTAGCGAAGTGTCTCGCCCAATCTGGAAAAGTTGATTCCAGGGCATTGGATGCTGTCATCAATGAGAAACGGCAAACCATCCGAGAAACCGGCATCTTAGAATTTATCCCTGCCGCTGCCGGCCTAGAATCCGTTGGAGGATTGGAAAATCTCAAGCAGTGGGTTCAAGTCCGGGCACATAGTTTCAGCAACGCCGCCCGTGCCTATGGTTTACCCGCACCCAAGGGCGTCTTGCTGGCAGGGATTCAAGGCACCGGCAAAAGTTTGTCAGCGAAAACCATCGCGGCCCAATGGAAACTACCTTTGTTGCGTCTGGATGTCGGTCGATTGTTCGGTGGAATTGTTGGTGAGTCTGAATCGCGGATCAGGCAGGTGATTAAGTTGGCAGAAGCCGTTTCACCGTGTTGTTTGATGCTAGATGAAATTGATAAAGCATTTGGCAATATCACCAGCGGCACTGACGGGGACTCTGGTACATCCAGGCGCGTCTTTGGGACATTACTGACATGGATGCAAGAGAAAACGGCTCCGGTGTTCATCATTGCGACTGCCAACAATACCGAAGTTTTGCCGGCAGAATTGATTCGCAAAGGCCGGCTGGATGAGATTTTTTGGATTGGATTACCCACCGAAGTAGAGCGCTCACAAATCTTTCAAGTTCACCTATCCCGGTTACGTCCAAACCGACTACAGAAATTTGATTTGCAACTGCTCGCTGCACGTTCTAAAGACTTCTCTGGGGCTGAGATTGAGCAAGTTATCTACGAGGCCATGCACCAGGGATTCAGCCGGCAAGAAGAATTTACCCAAGGCGATTTGCTAGATGCGATTGCCGGTTGTATTCCTCTAGCGCGAATTGCCCAACCTCAGATTGAAGCACTCAAAGCGTGGGCAGTGAGAAGCGGAGCTAAATCTTCCAGTTTTCAAGAAATAGAGATTCAAAACTGCAAACTTAGGTCTTTGGAAGTTGATTGAATTAATGCTTTCGCTTGCCGATTTTGATACTTTAAATTCAATCGATGAAGAATTACTACACTCTTTGTGAATGTATCAAAAACCCGATGTGGGATTGGAAGTGGGAAGAGATTGGTCAATTTGATGGAGATGATCTATCAGGACTGTGCCAGCTTGTGGGCATTCCTCACAGCGGCACCAAAGCAAAGAAAATCGAACGGTTGAAAGCAACTTGTGAGGTCAGAAAGTTTCTTTATGACTGTGGTTCTTATGAGCCGGCAGTTATAGCAAGCCTTCACAAAAAGAAGAACTTAGTCGCAATGGCTAAAAAAGTGGGAGTTTTTTGCCACTTAAATAAGTTTGGTATTGCCGCTAGCTTGATTAATTGGCAAAATAATTGCAACCAACGCTCACGCATCTTTGTTAAACAGTGTAAGGATTCTGTAAAGCGAAAGTATAAGCAGCTTTCTATGCCTTTGTTTTAGGGAATGCTTTCGCTTGCTGATTTTGATGTTGTCGAGAATTAAACAATGACTGAATCCAAGAAAATGTCAATGCAAGAACTAATTGACTATATGCCTGGTTATGAGTGGATTACTCCCCCAGAAAATGATGAAAGCGAAGATGAAGAGGATGAGGAGTAATGCTATCGCTTCCAGATTTTGATGTTGTGAAAATCCATGAAAATCATGCTGGAAGCAGAAAAACTCGAAGCCGCATTGCCGCAATTCAATGGCACAAACACTTACTTCAAGCACATCTTGGGATTGAGCTATACAGATGGCCTTAAATTCCTAGCAGAAAATGCTGAATGTTATTGGTTGATTGATGCGATTGCTTCTCACCAAATCAAGGCATTAAAGAATCCAAGATTGAAAGACTTTCAACTTTGGATATTAGCGGTTGGTGACAGCCATGAGTTCATCAAACCTAGCCCAGGAAATAACGCCATTCTAACGTGCTGGGAAGATACACCTGTTTTGGGAGTCAAGCCACCTATTACCCAGCAGATTGAATTTACTGATTTCCCCTTGCCAGTCATCAAATTTTATTTAGAAAATTCTGTTTTGATGCTGCCAAGTGAAAGATAAGCCAAGTTAGCGTAATGGCGGGTCGCTTCCGCCTTAATTCATCATGCAGTGTTGCAAAATAACTTTGGGAAGATTGATTTGGATAGGCCGGCGTAATCTGGGACTCTCTCAAAGAGAGTTAGCAGCAGAGATAAAAACAATTGATTACATCCTGTTATCGAAAATTGAGAATGACCGGATTGAAATTCGAGGCAGTGATTACGACTTTTTAATAGATTTCCTGGTTGAATTCTTTAAATTGGATAGGGAATATGTTGAGACAATTCGCCAACAAACAGAACCAGAACCTAGACATCTTTGAGTTTGTAGAAGGATATGAGCATTACAGATGGGGAGAAGATATGCCCACATCTTACACAGTTAGCTTTGAGGCCGGCTGGTTAGCCGCAGAAACGCTTTATCACACTTTTGGATTTCTCCCAATCTAAGTATATGCCATTAATTAGCTTTTCAGTCTTCAAAGACAAAATCCTGTCAGGTGAAAAATTACAGACAATCCGAGAATTGCGGAAATACCCGATTAAACCGGGAGATACTTTATATCTTTGGTGGAAATCTCGCACTCCAGAACGTGAGTTTTTAGGGGAAGCAATTTGCACTGAAGTGTTGCCGGTTGAAATTCTCGGTTCTTCTCTAACTGTTGACGGCAACCTGATTGACAGTTTAGAAGAGAAAACAAAGTTTGCGAAAGACGATGGATTTGAAAGTTTCTCAGATTTTTTAAAGTTCTTTAAAGCTGAGACTAAAAGACAGAGAGTTTTGATTAAGTGGGATGAGATATTACAAAATCGAATTCACGATTGAGAATGGAAAGTTTGATAGCAAGGTCATAGAACGTGTTATCGACGACGGCCCAGCCTGTACATTGCCCCAATACTGGAATAAACCCATGAAATATTACAGAATCGAATTCACGATTAACGCAGATGGGATTGTCACCGAGAAAGTTATCGCCACCGGCCCGAATTGTACAGCAGTAACCGAAGGGATAGAGGCAGCAATTGGTGAAGTGCAATCACAAGAGTTTTTGCCCCAATACAATCAGCCTGACATTGAAAGTACGGGATCTGAGGAATTATGGAATCAAATGTAAATAACCCCAAATCTCTTTCACCCCAAGAATTAGATGCTTTCATGGATGGACTAAGCTTTTATCTGTTTAGTGACCTGCCAGAAACAGAAAAAATGGAAATTGCACAATCCCTGATCAAAGACAGACTGGACAATGACACAGATGAACAAATTGAAGCTTGAACAGCTTAAAAAGTTAGCTGACGAACGATTTGGTTCTGGGGCTTTTATGCTGGCAGAAAAGGAAGTTAAGGATGGTGAAAGAGGCGCTATGAATTCAAAGAAACCTTGGATTCGACTGTTGCAGAGAGAGACGACGGCAGAGGACTTAATTGAATTAGCAAATCACCAGCAATGGCAGCAATCAATCCAGAAATTAATTCAGGATAAATTACATGACTCTAAACCCGACTGATTTACGGACTTATCCTGTGCAGCCAAAGCCCTGCCGTACCTGTCCGTTTGCCGGCAGAAACCCAATAGAACTGTTACCAGAAAGATATCAACATTTTCTGGCCAATCTATTCGGGCAGGGTCAGCATCTTTGTCATAGTGTTGATAACCAGAAAATCTGCCGGGGTGGACGCGAAATTCAACTGAGGTGGCTGTGTCTTATTGGTGCTTTGAATGAACCGACTGATGAGGCATTTAACGCTGCTGTTGATGAAGTAATGAGGAAATTAGGGAAATGAGCCATTTAACTCACATCAAGACTCAAATCAAGAATGCAACGGTACTGGAGAAAGTTCTGAATGACATGATTGCCACCGGCCTAGATGGGATTCTGGCCGGCGCATATCTCGAAACCAATAGCGCTATCCATGATCCGTTCGGGAATAGCAAGATAGCAGAATTTGTTATTAGGAGAAAACAAAACTATCAGGGAGGATATGATTTTGGCTTCAAATTGACTGATTTAGGAGAGTTTGAATTCTTAACACGGGATGGCAGTAAGCGAGCTGCTCAAAAGTTCATGGAAGCACTCATGCCTCAATATGCACGGGCAAATACCATTGCTGCACTAGCGGATCAGGGATTTGAAATTGAATCTCAATTTGAAGCGGATGGAGTTATTAAGATAGTGGCCGGAAAATGGGCTTAAAATTGTAATGACCTTGTGCAAGATCTCTCTAACATTAGAGAGATTTTTTTAGACATGATAGACTACAACAAATCATTTCGAGGTTAAATATGGCAACAGCAGCAACCGTCGCAAAGATTCTGCGAGAAGCGGTCAAGGACTTCAATTATTGGGCAGAGAGCGAGTCTGATACCCCCTTAGAAATTAAGCGAACTAAAGGGCTAGTAGATGAGGCAAAGATTCTAAGCTTTGACAAATCAATGAGAGCCAAAGCAAAAGGGATCGATAAGTATGTAGCTCCTGAAAGGACTGTACAAACTAAAACTCTGGATGAGGTATTCAAACCCATCGTTGCTAACAGCTTATTAGAACTGCAATCGGTTGCGGGTGCAGTCCGCGATAGCAGCAGAAAGATGGAAGACCTGGAGGTGCCGGCAGAAGCCGTTGAATACTATATTCAGCTTTACGCTGCCTTCAAACTACTGCCAGATGCTAGAGTTTGTTACGTTTCTGATAAAGCGGACGCCACCGGCAATAACGATCCTTACACCGGCTTGTTTATCATTGGAACGGGTGAAGATGGGGAAACGGTTTACGCTAGAGCCTTGTTAGTTCAAACTTAGGTAAGTAATTACTTCAAATCTAGTCACGAGCCGGTTGCAAAAAAAATAAGGATGGGGTTAGCAGCAATCCCATCCTTTTGTTTTAGCTATTTAGGCTCTTAGAATTTGAATTCAGGAATGTCTCTGGCAAGTTTCCAGCCGGTCTTTTCGCTCCAGATTGGCGTATCCGGACTCACCGCAGTCATCTCAGATTCAGAGATTTGATTGATCGTTCCATCTGGTTTGCCCATGAACCACGTCGGTTTAGACTGCGCTATCAGATTGGCTGGAATCGGAGGTGGGGTAGCTGGCGACTGCGGCTCCAAAGAAGTGACCGGCTCATCGTTTTGGGGTGGTGATTCCTCAAAACTGTTAACGATTTTTTGGGCAAAGTTCTTAGAAAACTTAAATGTTGGCTTGCGCTTGGGCGGAACGATAATGGGTTCACCCGTACGTGGGTTTCGAGCCTGACGTTCAGGGATATCTTTGTAGGCGAAACTGCCAAAATTCTCTAGCCTGACTTCTGAACCCTGACGTAGGGAAAGTTCGACAAAGTTGGAAAATCCATTAAGGATGCTAGAAACAACGGGCTGTGTGTAGCCGGTAGATTGTTCAAGATACTCGAAAAGAGACTGACTCATAAAAAGAAAAGCGAAGCTACAATTTCATTATTATCTGAAATTTAGAAAATTGTTAATTTCTTCTTGAGATAGGGTGGGATCGAATAGAGTCACTTCAGTTGTTTGATTATTTTTAGCCCTAGTCGAGTAAATTTTCATCGTGCGGGTTTCACCGGCTTTTAAGTAAGGAACTGATTTCTCAGCAACTAAACCAAGATGATGAAATCCGAGCAACCGCTTCGCTGATTCCAATTTCATCTCGATTGCAAGTTTTTGTCGGCTGGTATTGAGATAAGCGCGTGTCTGTACTTCCTGCCCAGACCAATACCACCCCTGTGGCGACCATTGGGAATATTGACATCCATAGCAAACAATAACCTTAGCTTCTTGCGGTTTCATCTCTTTGAGATAAGCAATTACTTCATTACCAAAAATCATAAATACCAAACCGGCATCACCTGTTTCTGCTTGATGTGCGGCTTTCCAATAAGCACTAACCCAACTAATCGGGTCATAAAGACTACCATCTGGTTTGGGAGTTTCAAGAATACTTTGACTGCTGGCTTTGGTTGCTTCAGCAACTTCTCGAATCAGCCGAGTATCGCCCTCATTTTCATCTTTCCAAGCAATCGCTTTTGCCATGTCAGCTCGGTATCGCGTCCGATGATCCATAGCGTATTGAAACTGTTCGGCTGAATGTGGCACGTCGCCAAACAGGACATTTTCATAGGTGCGCGGGCTGCTTTCAATCTTGAGGTCTGGTGCTTTCCAGTATTGGTTCACAGTCTGAACGAGACGAGAGATTGTATCACCGGCACCCGTATCAACCGCACAGGGCCTGTCACGATAACAGGCTGGGTCTTTGAAGTCTTTCAACCAAGGCGACTCTGCACCCAGTTCATCCAAAAATTTCTTGACGGCATCCAAACCGGCCACATTATTGGGATAGGCAGACTTCAAGCTATCGACGGCAATTTGCAACTCCTGTGAAAGGAAGTCAATAATTTTCATCTCCTTGGTTTCTTTTTGCTCGCCGCCAGGTGGAATGAGAAGAACAATTTGTTCCGCACCGGCAGCCCTGGCTCTGCCCAACAGGGAGGCAACCACGCCGGTTAAGTCGTTCATTGAGCGGATCGCGATCTGCTGTAAGTTCCCCTGTAGCGCAACTTTGGGGAGTTTATCGACAATTGGAGACTGGCTAAAATTGGCGATCGCCTCCCGCATATTTGGGTAAGCGTTGCTCTTGATCAGCTGTACAAAATCCCCGTCAGTGTCCCGCCCAAGGTTGAGCAACAGCAACCGGGGTGCAGCCATAATGCCGGTCGAGTTGGTGTAGATTCCCTCGTGCCGGTTTTCCCAAAGCTGGCAATCGCCCCAGTGTCGCATCGGGTTACAAAACACGATATATTCACCCGGTTCAAAGTCTGGAGCACAGAACACGCGCCGCCCGATAATTCTGCCATCCGGCAAGACAGAGTGATAATGTGCCAAACTTTCATCGGGTTGGGCCATCAGGGAGTAGAATCTAACACCGGCAGCCTTAGCCAAGTTCAGCCATAAGGCTTGCAGGCGTTCCTTCACACGGCGTACGACATACGGGTGTAGGAGAAGTAACCCCCGCTGATCTGCCTGAATGATCCGCATCATCGTGTTTTCGTACTCAGCTTCAGACTGGAGTTTGTCGCTGCCTTCTTCTAGTTCAGCCTCAGCAATGGATTGGTCAATTCTGAGGATTTCGGCGAGTTCCGTGATGCTGTTATAAGCCCGTGAAAGGCGCTGACACTTTTCTTTGAGCCGGCTGATAATGTTATCGGCTTCCAGCGTGGCAAAGTCAAACCATTGGAACAGCATCCAACCCGGTTTAGCCCGTCGCTCCTCAGCCTCGAAAACCAAGCCCATCAATAGCTTGCCTTCATAGTTGCCCAGTGCCGGTTTGATGCCCTTGAGTGAAGACTGCGGGATTACCAAATCAAAACCAGAGTTATCAAGTTCTGGGTTATGAGCGATCGTGCCTTTGCCGATCCACTTCTTCCACTCTGCCATTCTGAATTGCACCGGCTTATCTGGATCTGGTTCTCCGGTTCCTTGCTCTAAGTCAGTTGGCAGTCCCAAAAGCATCATCAAACTACGGCTGGCTTTGGCATGAGAGTCGCCGGTTTGCCAGTGTCGATTATTAGTTGGATCATCCAGTGGATTGCCGTCACTGTCGCGGTTCTCGTCATCAACCACAACATATTTGATCGGCTTGTAAACCATTTTCTTGCAGCCGGTGTGCAGAATCGATCCATAAATAATCCGCTTCCAGTCTTCACCACAATAAAACTTGCCCACCGGCGTCTGACAGAATGTGAAGCGCCCATGAGTTCGGCTGTTGCTAGCCAAGTCTAGAAAATAGGGATTGCCGGTTGCTGATTTAAACGGGTCAAGCGTTTTCGGATTCGTTTCAGTTTTGGGAATTTCTCCAATGCAGAACTCTAAGGTTGGATGCAGCGCAAATAACAAAGCGTTCCTAATAACGACAGGCGGAACCGACGCCCATTTTTTACTGTTACAAAGCCAGACCGATAAATCTGTAATTGTTCTAATTTCACCACTGGTTTCACAGTAAACAATCTTTCGGAAATCTGTTGGCATTTCTTTACTCCCAAAAGTTTTCAATGGCATCATTAAGTTTCATAAAAATTCCGTCTCTTTCTCCTTCTGGGATAGGAATGGGAAGATTTAAATTTGTTAGATTCAATCCTAGAGTTACCGTCTTATCATCCTCTAGAGCAAAACCATAAATTTCAACATAAGAAGAGGTACTATCAACCAAGATTCGTTCTGCGACAGTCTTCAACTCTTGACGAATTACCGATTCAGGCTCCCCGGAAACTCTAGCTTGCCCGAATGCAAAGCTAGTATTGTTTTTAGAAAAGCTGGCAATGGGTGAAGCAATTGCGAACACATAGAGAAGATTTCCAAGCTGTGTAGATCGGCTTAGTTTAATAGCAGCAATAATGATGATTGCGGCAATCAGGATGTAGGGGGCATAAGCGGTTAGGAATGCCCAAGCATTGCCTGCGGTGCCGGTTGTAGCGAATATAGCCGGCAGTAAGGCAATATTTTGTTTCAGCACGCCGGCAGCTAAATATCGACAAGCTTCTGCCCCAGAAATGCTGAAGAATTTAACAACGATTGATGTAACTGTATGGGTTAATGCCGGGAGTAAAACTTGCTGAAACCCAGCCACCGCTTTCAGAAGAAAACTTCCCAAAAGCCAATCTGAGATTGATTTAATCACTGAGATAATTGTCGGAATCGTTGCAATCGCACCCCCAGCAATCGGTGCCAGACTCATCTGAATATCTGGATATCTTCTGATTGAAGTAATGCCTCGGCTAAACCGGCTGCTAAAAATGTAAGGTGCGGTTGATGAATTACTGCCGCCACTACTTGCACCGCCCCAAGATTGAATTCTTTTAAAAATTGAATTGATGCGATATAAAATTCTCTGTGCTTTTAATTTAGCTTCACCTGTTAAATATTGGATTTGCGCCTCTACATCAGATTTAATTTCATTCAACCGGCTTGTTGCTCTATCTCGATATTCATCCAAAACCTGCTGCCCTGAATTCTGCACTGATTGAATTTGTAGTTCAACTTCCTCAAGCTTGGTGCTGAGTGCCGGTAAATTTAGAGTTTCATTGTGAGCTTCAAGTGCTAATCCATAAAATCTTTTATCAGCTTCTCGAATTTTAAGATTGGCTAAAATCTCACTTCCTTTAGAGCTTAGAAAGGAATGAGTTCTAGAATTGAAGCTTTTGTTAATTGAATAACTGGATTCAAGGAAAAGTAGGCCGACACTTGTAACAATGTCAGAACTTTCTTTAATGGAATCAATAACCTGATGGATAGGAGAAAAAGCCGAGTCAGTCTGAGATTTCACAGATTGAATGGGCGTCAATGATTGAAACCAATCAACTGGAGATTGGATTGCTCGGCTGACTTGCTCAGAGATAGAAAATAATTCTTTTCCCAGCCAGCAGTTATTAGAAATTCGACTTTTGAGAATTTCGTAAGTCAGGCTGTTCATTGCTTGTTAATAAAATGAACCCAGAACTTGCCGTCAGGAATGCAGGTTTCCCAAATCAAGTTATAGGAGTAGTGGAGAAAAGCGCCGGTTAAGTCGGTACGGTATCCGCTGGCAAACCATTCTCCATAGGGATCATGCACAATGAACCCACCATCGTCATAACCAACGATGACAATGATATGACCAAAAGAGGTGAAATAGCCATGTGTGACGCAGGGATTGCCACCGGCTAACCATTCTTTCACTTCCTCGATATTGCCATTGTCTTTGAAGTTATCGCAGCACCCATAAGCGCGAACAATCTTTGCTAAATCCTGGGGATCATGCCGGCTTAAATTGTTATCAAGGGCATATTGATACAGTTCGTCCTCGAATTGCTCAAACCGAAAGTATCGGGAATTGCGCTCGGCTTTCAGGAATTCTAGACACATAGCCAGCGATGTAACATTGCATGAACCGCTGGGATTATGCCAGTTGTCGAGTTGAGATTTATAAGGAACATTTAGGTGGTAAAAAGAGGCGAGTGTTGTCATATTGGCTACCACAAAAACAGAGTTTAATTATAGCGGCTGTCGCCGATTGGCAATGATGTTTTTAACTTTTGTTATGAATACCATTTCTTTTGTTGGCATCACCGGCACTATCCTAGAATCCTCTCCACATGGTAATTATCTGGTTGTTGAGCTTAGCAAGCGCATCACAATTTGCGGAACTTACAGCAATCAATTCGATTGGGAGATATCACCAGAAGAACAGTCTGGCTTTGAAAGTTTTATTACCTACATCGGTTTGAATTCGTCGGCAGAGTTCGACAAAATCAAAGCCTGGGTAATCAAAGCCGGTGGATATTTCGATAAAAGTGGTGAGAAGCCACGCCCATCTAAGCGAGTTCGGCATTTTCCGCTTGAGATTAAAGTGAGGGGATTGCCGGCTAAATCTGTTGCCAAACTAGCAAAGGCCCCAGATTGCTTGAGTTAGTCTCTAGGAATGCTATCGCATAAGGAAAGTGATGAGTTTAACCTTTTCTTATGATTAGCATTCCTTCCAAATCTGATAAACAACTCTCTCAGCTCAAAGACGCAGTCCGAATTCTCGCTTGGCAACAGTACAAGATTGATAATCAAGTCAAAGGTTTAGAAGCTTATGAGCTATTCGCTGAAGAGTGGAACGCTCATGAGATTCAAGACATGGATATGAAAGGACTCACAAAGCTAATTAAGAGCTTAGAGTACACAACATCTGAGTTGCTTCAAATCCGAAGTGAATATTACAAGCAGCGAAATCAAGCTGAAGGATTAGCTAGCATTCCAGTTTCTTCTTCACAAACCATGTCTCCGCCGGCACCAACAGACGAACCAGAATTCTAGTTTTAGCCAAGTAAATATAAAGCTTCAGTCTCTTTAGAGATTGGGGCTTTTTTTATTACACCGACATCTAAACAAACCTCTCACCCTCGCAAGCGAATCTGAGAGGTTTTCTGTGGTGACTCATAGATAGCGCTACCGCGAAGAGAGTTTGAGTTTGAGCTTTCGTTGGGACTCATAGATAGCGCTATCACGGGAAGAAATTAGTTAGTTAGGATCAAAATCATGTTCAAAATGATTAGGAAGATTAGTAAAGTCAGCGGAAATAATCTCGAAGAATTGAGAAATTGGTGTAGGAATCGCGTAAATGACATGACTCTTGATGTCAGTCGCTACGCACCAGGCCGGCGTAGACTCTGGCTATTCAACGAAATAAACTTAGCGAACGGTGATGTCAAAGCCGGTTATTTCGATAGCAGAATTTATCAGTTTAGCCAAAGAGTCTATCCCGGCTGTGAAGTTGGGTTGTTAACTTTTGGCGGCAAAGTCAATGGGATTCGTAGCACCGGCTTAATCGGTAAACATCGAGATCATGCGTATGCAAGCCCTCGCGCTGTGTTAGTAAATCTTGGCCGGTGCATTTTTGGCTATGGCGATAAACAATATCAACTCGAAGATGGAGACATCATCAAATTCAATTGTAAAGAGCTTCATAGTGTTGAGCAAATTCTAAGCAAAGAAAGATTTAGTTTAATCTTCTGGAAATTCAGTGACAATTTCAAGAGCGATTGGTGTGCAAAGTTTGATATCGATCCAACTCTAGAAGGATTGAGCTTTAGCGAAGGCATAATCAGCATGAGTGGAAGCGACGGTTGGGAGCCATTTAGCTGTGAATTGCCAGTCTGTCAGAATGGCGATCCCATCGATAAAGGCGTTTATCAGACGACTTTCTGTGACGAGTTTGAAGTCAAGAAAATCTATCGCCATATAACAAAGCGAGTCGTTCACAAATTCAGCATCACCGGCATCAGCGAATATGGTGAAGATGAAATCGAAGTCAATGAGTTTGTGAAAAGAATTAGGTAAGTCGAGAAGATCCTAGGTTTCTAGGATCTTTTTTCGCTTTGAATTCAAGATTAAGCAAAAGCTAGGGACTTGCTAACAAAATCTAGGAAGTTCTCTAACAAAACTTAGAGTCTTTTCTAATCGGCACGGATGCTATCGCTTATTGAGCTTGGTGTTTTTTCACGAGGCTTATGTACTACATCAGACAATGGGTTGAAGTTGCCGGTGTTCCCTGTCCCGAATATGCTTGGGAACCAGAATATGCAGAGAATATCGAGCAAGAAACGGCATATTCCATAGATGAATCTGAAGAATTTTAACTAGCTAACCAAGAGATGAGCAAGTCAATAAATTGCTCATCTCCATGAACTTAACCAAAAACGAAAATGCTTGAACTCATTGAAGAAATGACAGAAAGACTGGAAAATCTCAAAGCAGAAATTGAGGAAATTCTCATGGATGCCGACATGAATAATTTTCTCACTCAAGAAGCAATGGATAAGTTGCAAGAAGCTGTACACGCGATTGAAACATTCTTGGAGGATTAATCATGAAAGCATTCTTCACTGGCCACCGATGGATTGATGATAACTGGCGGAAAGAAATTAACAAATTGATTGACTATGCGCTAAGCCGAGGTGTTAAACACTTTTATTCAGGCATGGCGCTTGGTACTGATTTGCTAGCAGCAGAGTGTTTAATCCGAAGAAATCTAGACTGGACAGCGGTGATTCCTTGTCGCAATCAAGATGAACTTTGGAAACTGAAAGAGCGCAACCGATATGCCAGAGTTCTCAAGACGAATCCTAAACAAATCATTCTCTATGACTATTACAGTCCTGGTGTGATGCAAGCGAGAAATCTATGGATGATAAAACGTTCAGATTTGTGTCTTTCAATTTATACCGGCAAGCAATCTGGCGGGACAGCAATGACTGTGCAAACTGCTGCTGCGCGAGGCATTCCAGTTGTCAACATTAATCCGCTAAATCATGATTTCTGCTTGTTTCAAAGCCGGTATCAGCAGCTAAGTCTGTTTGAGTTTGATTTTTACGAATAATTAATCAATTGAGTTTGTTCTGACGCTATCGCCTCTGGGTTTTGCTTTTCCCAAGAGGCGATATGCAAAATTCATCACACTTTGATTGGATGATTAAAACCAACTTTCCTGAAGCGGATTTCTGGCTGATCAATAAAGGCAGTTTGGAAAGTTTGGGCCAGCCTATCAAAGAGTTTCAACCTTATTACACCGGCTTGAAATGCCCAGCACTCATTCTTCCTGACTACGGTTATTATCTGTGCCTTTATTTCCACTCTATTGGTGTGTGGAGAAGGTTAGGCGTAGGCAGCACCAATCTTACTAATCTCAGAATCTCTGATGTGAAAGATGTTTTCAAAGACATATCTCGTCAACATCGAGAAGCAAAACAACATATCCAACTGAGGTAATTGATGAAAAAGAAAATCTCAATCATTCATTCACGCGTTGCTGAACTAGCTAAGGAAGTTACAAAAGCTAATTTGGCTGAGTGTGAATACATAAAAGATGAAGATTCTTATGTTATTCGCAAGCAAGGAGAACTCGTTGAGCGCAAAGTTTCTACCGTTGCTGCCGGGGCTATTTTCCTTCAACTTCTGGGTCGAGTCTAGAAGCATAGCAACCATAGCGCTACTCCCAAATAGAAACAGCATGAATAGCGCTACTTTTGCTATCCATGCTGTCGCTTTGTGATGTCGGGTCAACCTTTTCTTACCTTACTAATTTTACCATGCAACTCAAAGTCAAGACCAAAGAAATTCCAGAATGGTTACAAAAATTCTGTGTTTTAGATACTGAAGCCATCATAGAAATTTTGCAAAAGAAGCAATTCTGTGATTGTGACCGAATGCCCACTCATGAAGTCAAATATGCTCTAGCCCAATGGTTCAAATCATTGGTTGATAGCATTGAAGCCGATCCGGATTGGTTCATCAATGCTCATTGTTCTAAGCAATTCATCCAGCATCTTCCAGAGCCTTTCGACTTAGAAGAACTTGACGAATAAGCAAAAAATTGGGGGGATGTCTGTGTTCATTCCCCCAACGGGCAACCTACAGGATATTTTCTCATGATACAACAGCGACAACAATTCCAAGCGCTCAAGAAGCTTTCATTGTACAGAAGGCAAATGGACAGGTGGCATTCTAAGGCTGAAGAAATTATGCCAGAAGCAATTTGTGAAGCCTTAGATATTTGCTCTAATCCCAGCAAATCTAACAAGGTAGTTTTCCGAGATGCTGACTCTAGAATTGTTCTGGTGTTTCGCCGGCAATTCTCGGAAACGCCAAAGCTTGAGCGAATTAAGCAGGATATTCTTGTCGAAACTCAACGACTTGCCGAAGAGAATGCTGAACAAATTTCTGAACTGAATAGCACAATAGCAAAACTCAAGGAAGAGATTGAAAGTCTAGAAGCAAAACGCGATAACTTGCTATCCTCTCGCTATCTTTCTCGACTGAGAAGAGAGCTAAAAATAGCGAATGAAGAGAGCATTCTTTTCACGCCAAGTCTGTCAGTTTTCTTGGAGTAAAATGTAATTAATGCTTTCGCTTCAAGACTTTGATTCTCAACAAAATCTGAAACTTTAACCTCAAACCAAAACGAAAGATGAACGTAATTACTCAAGATTGGTTTGCATTCCGCATTCCTGAAATTCCCGCACGCTATCGAGCAAATTGTTCTAAAGAATGGGGCTGCTTTGTCACCGGCGAAACCAGTAAGATGACTTGTTCTCAAGCAGAGAAAGCCGGTTTCACTCGCGGCAATTTTGTCGAGATGGCACTTTGCTGGGTTGATAATAAGGTTCTAACATTTGAGCCGCATTACATCAACGAATCATTCACGGAAATTTGGGGAATTCCGGTTGCCGGTGAAATGAAAAGCAACTTTCATGAGAAATGTTCAGAGCTTTCAACATTTCTGATTCACCGGCAATCGAAAGACAAGATGAACGGATTGATTGAAGTGTTTGGGCGAGAAGCCTTCAATCAGTGGGTTTCTGAAGGCATGAAAGGTGATGCTCATGACTATGCCATTCAGAAAGCCGCTGAGATTTATTTCAGTAACATTTTCCGCTTTGAAATGGTACAGACGGAAGGCGGTTACGGGGCTTATTTCTATGTCCAAGCGACTTATCGCAAGGCAAGTGACAATGAATTTGAGCAAGCTGCGCTCAAAGCAGCCAAGCAAATTTATGAAGGACAAATTGCGGGATTAGGTTACTGTACAGATCCGCGTTTGGAAGATAATCAGGCTTCTTGTCAGGCAGCATTGGCTTCTCCAGATGAAGCAACCGCACAACTGCCGGCAGCCAAACCTGCCAAGTTGTTAAAGCCAAAAGCTTAATTTTCACAGAGTCGGGAGCAATCCCGGCTCATTTTTTTACCTACAGGAGACAAATAACATGACTAACATTGAGTGGACAGATAGAACCTGGAATTCAATTGTTGGATGTAGCAGGATTTCTGCCGGTTGCCGTAACTGCTATGCGGCAGATGCGGCAAAGTCTGCGAGATTGCAGCAGTTTCCTCAGTATCAAGAAGTCAAGGAGTGGAACGGAAAAACTACATTCGTAGAATCCCAATTGTTAAAGCCTCTTAGCTGGAAGCAGCCTCAGAAAATATTTACTTGCAGCATGAGCGACTTGTTTCACGAAAATAATCAGTTTAATTGGATTGATCAAATACTTGGAATTATGGCACTTTCTGAACGGCACACTTTCCAAGTATTAACTAAGCGCCTTCACCAAATGCTGATGTACTTTGACTATCAGCAGGAGTTTGTGAATTGGGTTCAATTCAATCAATTAAGATGTGCCATTAATTTGCGTCGCAAAATGCCGCTATCAAATGTTTGGTTCGGAGTCAGTGTTGAGAATCAAGAAGCCGCTAATGAGCGCATTCCACTTTTAAGGGAAGCACCGGCAGCCCTGCGATTTCTGAGCTGTGAGCCTTTATTAGAGGAAGTGAAACTAGATTTAACCGGCATTGATTGGGTAATTGTCGGTGGTGAGTCTGGAGATAAGGCACGAGTTTGCCATATTGATTGGATTCGCTCAATTGTTCACCAGTGCAAGGCTGCCGGTGTGCCGATGTTTGTCAAGCAACTGGGTCGCCGATCTATTGCTTCTAATCTTTATATTGATGGGGTGGCTTCAACGTATTATCACTTCAAGACAAAAGACCGTAAGGGAGGAAATATGGAGGAATTTCCTGAAGACTTGAAAATTAGAGAATTTCCTCAATGAATCTAAAGATTCTTGACCTTTTTTGTGGGGCCGGTGGCGCAGCTGCCGGCTATTTTCAAGGCTTCTCTGAGGCCGGTTTCAGTGTAGACATTACTGGGGTTGACATTAATCACCAGCCCCGCTATCCCTTCAACTGCTGTCAGGGAGACGCGTTAGAATTCTTCGATAGACACGGGCATGAATTTAACTTTCTTCATGCGAGTCCGCCCTGCCAGAAGCACAGCGTACTCAAGGCAGTCGCGGGGAAAGAATACCCTTGTTTTATCGAAGCAACGAGAGGCCGGTTTAAGGCTTCAGGAAAGCCTTACTGCATTGAAAATGTTGTCGGTGCGCCTCTGGAATTTCCTATTACGTTGTGCGGGTTAAACTTTGGAATTCCCATGCACGGACATCGATTGTTTGAATGCCGGCCTATTATTCTCTCGCCGCCACGGTGTCAGACAAATTTAAAAACTCAGAAGTGTGGCAGGAAGCCAGAGGAAACAAGACTTTTGGCTAGGCCGGCTGGTCACTTCGCAGGATTAGCAATCTATCGGCAAGCGATGGGGGTTCCTTGGATGAGCCAGAGTGAAATAGCTCAATGTATTCCACCGGCATTCACACGCTGGATTGCCGGTCAAATGTTAAATCAATTGAGCAATTGTGATATTTACAATCGTTTATGAATAAAAGTATTATTTATATTGATTGGTTGAGATTGCTCACTTTTCAGATGAGATAATTGCTGGAGACTGAATTTTTTTAGCAAGGCTAAACCAGCGTTTCAAATCCTTGATTGCTAACTATCAAGACTTTCTGCGCTTTTTCTCTATATACTGCTGGTGATATTCCTCTGCTAAATAGAATTCACCAGCCGGCTTGATCTCGGTGACGATATCTTTGTCGTAGTTGTCGGCTATTTGTAACTTCTGCTTGGATGCCCTTGCCATTTGTTCTTGCTCTGGGCTGTGGTAGAAGATGACAGACCTGTATTGTTCGCCGCGATCTGGCCCCTGCCGGTTGAACTGGGTGGGGTCATGGCAATTCCAAAAAACTTTTAGCAACTTCTCATAACTAATCAGGGCCGGGTCATAGTCTACCCGAACTGCTTCGGCGTGACCTGTTATCCTGGCACAGACATCGAGATAGCAAGGATTCGGAAAATGACCACCCGTATAACCGGCTGTGGTGGAGGTGACACCCTTGACTTGACGAAAAGTGTTCTCAACACCCCAGAAACAGCCGGCTGCAAAAGTTGCTTGTTCCATTTGTTCTTCGTTTCCTTTATAGAGGCTGGTCATAGTTTGATTGAATTGAGAATGCTGGGTACGACGGCATTAGGAAGAGAATTTTGATGAAATATCAGTTAATTACTGCATTGCTACTGCTTGCTACAGCCGGCACAAACTCTGAAACGCCTGTAAACGAGCAATCCTCACCACCGGCTAACCCTACAACAGAAACTTCTGTTGGTGCGGCTATTGCTACGATTGCACAAAATAAATTAGAGCGTATGTACCAGAATGAACCGTTTGCATCCTTTGATTAATTTGTCCCTACTCTTAGCCATAGACTTCCCCTTCTTTCCGTCCTCTTGACGGATTGGTTATCGAGACTGCCAGCAGTTGCATTGGGCTGTTTGCCCACTGATACACGCACTTGACGGCGTAATTGCTCATGTATCTATTCCCAGAAGCCTTTACGTTGCCAGCATCGCAAGTATTTATATACTGTTTGCCATGCCGGCAGGTCTTTGGGCAGATCACTCCAGATACAGCCCTTGTGAATTTTGTAGAAAATAGCATTGAGAATTTCCCGTTCATTGACCGCATCGCTTGCGGCCTCGGCCATTAGAGGGTGGCGGCAGTAGCAGTAGCGGATGAATTATTTCCCACTCTCGCTCACTTAATCCGCTACTAGAGCGTTTGGCAGCACGTTCACTGGGCTAACTAAAACAACGAGGCTTAAAGGTTGTTACCATTGTCCCAAGAGCTAGATACAATACTTTGTGATCTTGTTCTAATTCGTCTACCACCTCCGTTCGCTTAACTTTTATGTAGAAATGTACTCTAAGACTAATGTGTAACTACTATAAGGAAAATAATCAAATTCTTAAGTGGAGAGCTATCCGTGGTGATTATCAATAGTATGAGTCAGGTTGGTGGCGAAGAAGTCGAGATTTACATTGAAGTAGATAAAGTTCCGGACGTCTCTAAGACAGAAGGTTTCTATCGGGATACGCGAGACAGCCCTGCTCAAAAAACTGTTAAAGCAGTGGGCGACTTATTTGGAAATGGCTTAGACCTCACTCGTAAATGCGCGGTTAAAGTTGTAGAGAGTGTCAAGCAAATGGATGATGGTACAAGACCGAATGAGTTTGAGATTCAACTAGCAATCAAATTGGATTCTGAAATCGGTGCAGCAATTGTTAAAGCTAGTTCCGAAGCACAGATGCAGGTCACAATGAAATGGACAGTGAAAGAAACGCCCAGACAACCCTAGTGACTGGAAAATTGGCAATTCCGATATTGCCCTACACGCTGATTGTCGGTCAGCAGCAAATTAAGCTGGCACTGGAACTGGCTTACATTGCTCCGCGCATTGGTGGGGTATTGCTCAGTGGGCAACGGGGAACGGGCAAGTCTACCGCAGCACGGGCTTTTGCTCAGATGATGTATGGTTGCCTTCCGGTTACTCTGCCGATTAACGCAACGGAAGACCGGGTGGTGGGGGGCTGGCAGATAGATGAATTGATGAAGAGTAAGGCAGTTCCCCAGGAAGGATTGCTGGAACAAGCGAATGGTAGGTTACTTTATATCGATGAGGTTAACCTGCTCGATGACCATATCGTTAATATCATTCTTGATGTGACCTCGACTGGGGTACTGGTAGTGCAGCGGGAAGGGCAAAGCAACCAAAAGCCTGTTTCCTTTACCCTCGTTGGAACCATGAACCCAGAAGAGGGGGGACTGCGACCGCAGTTGCTTGATCGCTTTGGTTTAATGGTGAGTGTGACGGCTGAAACGAATGAAGCTGAGCGCACGATGATTTTACAAACCGTTTTGGAGTTTGATGAAGCGGTATCTCGGCTCAAAGCAGATGAACCGTCAGCCTATATCAATGAAGCCTTAGAAAAAGATAGCAAATGCAAGACTTTACTAGAGAAAGCGCAGCAGAATTTTTACAGCGTCAAGGTGCCAGCGAACATCGTTAGAAACTGCGTGGGGTTGGCGGCGGGTTTCCATGCAGAAGGGAATCGGGGTGACTACATTATCGCGTTGGCGGCTCGTGCCTACGCTGCGCTTGAGGGGGCGGAACAGGTAACAAACAACCATGTGGCAAAAGTAGCTCGATTGGCACTTCAGCATCGTCGCCCTGAAGTCCTCCATAGCAACCAGATGCCGTGGAGTAAAGAGGATTATAAGCGCGTGACCGAGATTTTGAGCGGTGAGTGATTCGGCTAAATCATCCCAACTGAGTTTGACCGATGCATTTACAAGATCGCTAGCTTGTGCTGCTATCAGTCCAGGACTGCGAAATATTCTGGTGTTCGATGCCTCTCCTGAGACACTGCGGCTGGCTGCTCAAACCGCAACCCAGATGCTGGAAGTTATCACTGGGTATCCAGTTGTGTCGGTGACGTTGGGAACCTTTGAAGCTGAGGATGAATTGTGGGGAAGTTTGGGGTTGTGCGGTAAGCCAGGAGAACAGCCCTTTCAATGGAAACAGGGTTTGCTGGCAGCAGGGCAGAATAATTCCCAATTGCGGCTAGTAGTGATTCCAGATTTGACTAAGCTGAGTTTAGCAGCAGCACGCGCTTGTGTAGTGTTGATGGGGGCAGATGTAGCACATCTGGAGCGTCACGGGCAGCAGGCGAATTGGCAACCCAATCTCTGCTGGTTGGCTGGCTGTGCCAGTGATGAAGTGGGCGTGGTTTCTCCTCACCTGCTAGACCGCTTTGCCCTGCGGTTGAGTGAACAGAGTACAAAAACTACAGACAGAGTAGCGGAAATTCTGGAATTGATTGATGAGCGGGAATTAGGGAAGGAAACGGAGCTTGAGTCTTTGCCAATTGAGATTCGTGATCACCTCCAAAAAGCTCTCCTACTTTGTTCCGCAATTACAGTCCAAGCCACAGCCCGGATACTAGATTACACATCAACGCTGGAGGTGTACAGTCCTCGTCGAGAGATTGCTTTAGGACGACTGGCTCAGGCAAATGCGCGACTGGAGGGTGCAGCCGAGATGATGGCAGCACACGTTGATGCTGCCGCCCGAATGATTGGGTTAAAACCAGTTGCCAAGCAGACAGAAGACTCATCAAAGGTGGGTTCTGAGCCTGTAACCCCACAGCCCGATCTCCCCAAACCTACAGAGGCAACACCGACTTCAACATCTCCTTTAACAGACAAGCCTGAGCCATCTACAGTTAGGGAGCCTGTTTATGAGTCGGATAAACCTGAGCCGCAACCAACCACGCAACTAACAGTACCACTCAATCCTTACCCAGAAGATGAAGCACCTGTTGAGCGGGAAGCGGCTTCGCTACGGTTGCCGCCTCGTCGGTTTCGGACATCTGCGGCTGCTCGTGGCCCCATTGTCGGGGTGGAGAAGGCGGCGACTTTTCAGGATTTAGCGTTGGTGAGGACGTTACTGGAAGCGGCAAAATTTCAGTCGATTCGCCAACAGTCAACAGCTAATGGTAATCGGCGACTGGTGCTGTCGCCTACAGATTTGCATTGCTATCGCCGAGCGCCTGTAGCAGAACAAATGCTGATGCTGGTACTCGATCACACTTGTCTACGGGATTGTAATTGGCAGGAGGAATTGTTGCCCTACCTGAGTTGGGCGTATGTGGAACGGGCTAGCGTTTGCCTAATCCAAGTGGGTGCGGTGGATGCGCAGCATGAGTTACGAGCTGAACGGGTCATGGCGCAAAGCATTTTGGTGCCTCGCATCAGTGCTGGAATTGAGGCAGGACGGGGTAAGGCTACACCTCTAGCTCATGGTTTGGATTTGGCATTGCAGACTCTACGCCATGCGTTGCAACATGGACTTAGCACAGTGCAGCAAGCCGTGCTGGTGGTGATTAGTGATGGGCGGGGGAATGTGCCACTGGAAGCCAGCCTCTTGGGTAGGATTGCGCCGCCTGTTGGACGAAAAGGGTTTGAAGATGCGTTGCAGGTGGCTGAACGCATCCGGGGTTTGGATGGAGTGAAGGCAGTTCTCCTGAATCCACAACCAAAGCAATATGCGGATTTACCCCTGGAACTGGCTGAGGCTATTGGGGCAACTGTGGTTTTGATACCACCTCTGGAGGCAGTCGAGGTGGAATGATGGCTGATAAATCAAAGCTTTCAATCACGCAACGGGCAATAACTTCACCAACAGGTTTAAGTCGAACCAAAGAGCTACCCTTTAAAGCTTCAGAGGCAGCAGCACCGAAACAAACTGCACCACCTCTACCAGAGGATTTAGAAACTGCAACAGAAAAAAAACTCTTCCCACCCAATGAGCTTTACATCACGATGAAGCTACCGCAAGAGGTTGCTATTCTGCATATTTATCAGAATGGGACGGATGAATATTCTGTATGGGGTGGTAATGTTGAAAATGAGCTACAACAAACTAAGCCAAATAAAAAGCCCGATCTTTGTTTAGGGCAACTAATGGAAAAAGACAAGCTTCCCGAAGATGTTCAGGTTGATATAAGGTATTTTTCCCATGTAAATCTGGAGATTCGCAAGTGGTTGAAGACGTTGCGACGCAGGTTGGGTAAGCAGCTTTGTCTAGTGATTGCCGATCACACAGATTTTGAAATTCCTTGGGAAATGTTTGAACTATCACCCTACGAGTCGCCGAATGAGTATCTGGGCGCTTTGATTACAACGGTGCGCTGGCGACAAATTATTAGTGGGGATGATTATGTAGTGTTGGAGTTTAAAGCAGATGAGTGCTGTGGTAATGCTGTTGCCTATGTACTTGATACAGAGCTAAATGGAGTGGGACCAGAGCTTGATATTTTAGAGCAATTGCAGGCATCCATATACCGGAGTAGTAAGCATAATATCAAATTATTCCAGGCTCATTTACAGCGGAATGATGCTAATTGTGGTTTTGTTTATATTTCTTGTCATGGAACTTATGGAAGTGATTTTCGGAAATTTACTCTCGGTTCAGGTAAGGATGAACAGCAACAGTTAAAGTTACTGGCTTTACGCAACTGTCAGCTTAATTTGGTTAAAAATTCTCAGGGAATTGTCTTTATTAATGCTTGTCATTCGGGTCGTGAGCAAGCTCATTCTTCTATCCCTCATAGTTATCGCATGGGGTTTATTGAGCTTTTTTTAGCAAGTGGGGCGCGGGGTGTGATTGGTACGCTGGGTACTGTAGGAGATTCCTATGCGGCTAAGTTTGCCTATGACTTGATTCAGGAGTCTTTGCGATCGCCTAACCTTTCAGTAGCAGCACTGCTGCAAGAACTGCGGTTTAAGATGGTTGCCAATTTTCCCGATAAGCCAACTAACGAAGAGTGGGAATCTTTTATTTATACATTTATGTATGTCTACTACGGCAATCCAATGACGGTACTCCGGCTCACCCCATCAGGAGGACAGCTCAATGTCTGATACTCAGCAGCTACCCCTATCTGTTCAACCAGTAATTAGCTACCCGCGTGAAGCGCAGGTTGGTAAGACTTACCTGATGACAATTGACCTGCAACCGTCTGGGGATGGTAAGTGGCTTTATGAAGAGGAGGAGTATCCCATCTACTGTATGTTGGACACTTCGCCTTTGTTCAGCAGCAAGCCTGTGGGAGAGCCAGCAGTAGTGCTGCATCGTTTTGGCGGTAGTTATGGAGCTGCTAAGTTTTTGCTGACAGCAGCCCAGGAAGAGATGGAGGGAGAGATTAGGGTAACGTTGGTTAATGCTTGGGGTGTACCAGTTAAAGTGCTTAATCTGGTTGATCTACAAGTTAAACAGGAGTTGACTCGTCTGCCAAACAACAAGGTAGCAGAGTTTGAGATCCAACAAGAACAAGATAACAAGATTGACATTAATTCCTTAGTAAAGGAGCTACGCCAAAAGGTAAAAAGCAGCATCCAAGAACATTGTGGAACAATGCAGGTGCTGGATATGACTCAGCCTATCGAGTTGAATCATATCTACACCAACGTCAATATTCTGGAGAAAATCACAGGACGCCGGCGCAAAGAAATTGCTGAATTACTGCAAGAGTGTAACTCAGCGGATTTTGAGCGTTTTGGACTTGGTAAAATCGCTGAAAAACGAGTGTCAGGACTGAAAGCCGTCGAGAAATATACCAAGCTGATGATCTTGGGAAAGCCGGGAGCGGGAAAAACCACGTTTCTGAAGTATGTAGCGATGCAGTGTATTGCAGGAAATTTTCAGGCTGAGCGGGTGCCGGTTTTTGTCACCCTCTACGACTTTGCGGAAGCTCGAAATAAACCAGGATTACTGGAATACATCTGCCAGCAACTTTCTAACGCCGGTGCAGAAACACAAAATTTTGCGTCTATGCAAGAGGTGATCACCCACGGCAGAACGTTAATTTTACTTGATGGCTTAGATGAAGTTAGAGAAGAGGACAGCAAACGTGTTTTAAACGAAATTCGTGATTTCTCTGACGAGTATCGTGATAGTCATTTTGTAATAGCTTGCCGCATCGCAGCGCAAGAATATACTTTTGATAAATTTACAGAGGTGGAACTAGCTGATTTTGACAATGAGCAAATTGCCACTTTTGCGAACAACTGGTTTAAGGATAAAGCGATAAAACCGGAAATTTTTCTTGAACGTATTCAATACAATCGACGGGTCACAGAGCTTGCCAGAGATCCGCTATGGCTGACTCTGTTATGTTTGGTATTTGAAGAATCCGGAGATTTTCCAGCGAATCGGTCTGAACTGTACAAAGAAGGACTGGATGCGCTGCTGAAAAAATGGGATGCCAAGCGCGGAATTGAGCGCCATCAGATTTACAAAAAGCTATCAGTTCAGCGCAAGGAAGATTTACTCAGTAAAATAGCTCTAACTACGTTTGTACAAGGGGATTATTTCTTTAAACAGAGAGTAGTAGAGCAATATATTGCTGATTACCTTCGTACTCTACCTGATGTTAATTCTGATTTGAAAGCCTTGGAACTAGACAGCGAGAAAGTTTTACAATCGATTGAAGCTCAACATGGGCTATTAGTAGAAAGGGCTAAAGGAATTTATTCATTCCACCACCTAGCTTTTCATGAGTATTTCACTGCTAGAGAGATTATTGTCGGCAAACAATCATCAGACGAAGCATTGCAAAATCTAGTCAGCCACATCACCAAAGCACGCTGGCGCGAAGTCTTTTTACTGGCAGTTGGGATGTTGCCAAGTGCAGACCGGCTTTTGCTACTAATGAAGCAGCAGATTGATATGCTTGTAGCTTCCGATAACAGGTTACAGCAGTTTTTAGAATGGGTCAGCCAGAAATCCGCTTCAGTTGAAGTTCCCTTTAAATCTGTAGCTGTCCGGGCTTTGTACTTTCACTTTGAGCTTGATCGCGCTCACAACACAGTTAGTGCCCGTGTCTCTAGGGTTTTTAAATTGGCTTATACTCTGGATCGCGCTTTTGCTATAACGCCTACATTTGATCTTGACCATGCTTTTTACAACGTCCTTGTCCTTGCCCGTGCCCTTGCTCCCGAACTTGTTGATGCCTCTGCCTTTGAAGCTGACGGCAGCAGTGACATTGCTCCTGAACTGAAGCAATCGCTCCAAGAACTCAAAGGGCAACTACCTGATCCTTATAAAGACAAGGAAAGATTCAATGTATGGCGGAAAGCTCAGGGGCAAGCTTGGGCTGACAGATTAAAAGCTGTGATAATTAAATATCACGGCATTGGGTATGATTGGCAATTTGATGAACAACAAAAAGGATTGCTCAAGGAATATTACGATGCTAATAATTTGCTAGTAGATTGTTTAAATAGCGATTGCTATGTCAGCCAAAAAGTGCAACAAGAAATAGAGGATACGCTCTTGCTGCCTCTAGGTGAATTTTCTTCTTCGTACACCCAATTTTATGAAGGTTTAGAAGAAGCTAGTGAGGAAATAAAACAAGTAATTATAAGCAATTTTGGTCATTTAGAGTTTATTGTGAGTGCTGATTTTAATATGGATTTTGATAGTGACAATATAGAAGAAGTTAGAGTAGATTCCGTTGAAATAATTGACAAACTTATCGTAAGTGCTGATGATTGGGAACCTGAAAATCACCTAGTCACATTTGAATTGAAAGTTAATATTTCTTATACAGCAAATATTAGTTACGAGAGTTTAGAATCGGCTATTTTTGACAAAGAAGATCAATTGTATTATAATACCGAATTTATTAAAGAGGAAGTTCACCAGCAAGTTATACGTCTTGTAGAAGTTGAGCTTATTTTCTTTAGAGATAGTTCATACAATTTGTGTTTTGGCGAAATAGACTATATTGATTTTTATTCCAAGAACTCTAAGGAACCCATTCTTATTGAGCCAGAAAGCCTTGAAAATGAGTATCACTAAATCGATATTTTTATTAAGGATTGCTTTTTTTATTTTACTATAATTAAAATTTTAATTTATTTTTAAAGATTGATAAAAGAGACAAAAATCAAGCTTTTACAGAGGTAATATTTGGCTTTAGGCTGCTTGGTTGATAAGAGTGATAGATTCTGAAATGTAAGTAGGCGGGAAGAGGAGTATCGTTTAAGCTGAGAAGTTACCACACCAATCAGCAGAAACAATGATTCCAACTCTCGACTCTATGATGCGTTGAATGATTTTCTGCCTCAATGTGACAACCAGTAAGTCTAATGGTTAAAACCTGGAGGCTTCCCACTTGTGAGATCTGTTTGCCCTCACTCAGTTGTGTGGGGTGATTGTGTTGAGGATGTTGTTTTTGGTATTCCAGTGGGGCAAGTCGTCGCGTCCAGTAAGTGTCGTTTAGCCGATGCTCATTAGATGCGGAGGATAAGTTCCCCCAAACTTGGTTAGAATTGGGTTCATCTTGCCATGACCCAGCAGTGGAACATTCCGGTTTATCGGTTTCTATCCAGTCTGCCTGACCCCCAACCTGCGATTGTTTCCAAAGGACAATTTGATTGCTCTTTAATCGTGAATTCACTGTCCTCAGACGCATTCCACCTTCCTAGTTTTGTCAGTCAAGCAGAACGGAAACCTTTGGTGGTCACTAGCACAACTTGCCGGCATGGCCATTACTGCCTGCTGCAATATTGGTCAGTTTCGGGTGGATGCGGCAAGCATCCAACAGGGCGCAAACCCTTTTATTCGTCATACGTGGCTTTTAAAGAGTTGGCAGACTAACAGCAAAAAGCACCATCAATCAGGTCTACTGATTTGTTTGCTACTTTTGTTGAGTTTTAACACCTTCCCGAATCAATACATCCCTGTTTTAGCTGCCTTACGGGACGCACGAATCGGCTATTTGCCCTAACCCAGCAGTGGTATCGGCTCACAGATGTACCGATCCAAATCCAAGGCATCCCCCGGTCATCTAGAGCAATAAGAGGGCCGCGAATCAGTTCTCCTTGCTTGAATGTGTTGTTGCCCAGCGGAAAGTTATAAAAATCCTGGCCTTGAGGACTGAGGCGGTCTGCAAGCCGGCAGTTTAACCCGTTGGGATCAGGGTCTACGACTTCCCACTCGTAGGGAAGGGGGCCGCGTCCTCCTTCAATGTAGTAATCACCATTTTCATCTTCCACCAAGCGCCGTTCCTGAGCAACGGCTAAGTGAGTTGGCAGAACTATTAAGGCACTGAGACACAACCCGATTCCGAGAACAGCCGGCAAACCAGTTTTTGCAAGATTCATGGTCGTGCTTATCAACTCCACTGTTAGTTATGCAGCAGTTTTACTTTAACCGGCACGACTTACACTCAAACTCGGATGCAATATGCTGTAATATTTTGTTTGTAAATGTCTTTGATGGCAGCGGCAATGTGCGGTGTAGATGCACCGGAAACGGATCAGCCACTCGGCATAAAATCACGCGATAAACTAAGAGAATTATTGAAGAACGGAAAAGTAGAATTCTATGCAATTGAGCAAGACCGCTACGGGCGCACAATCGCGGAGCTTGCAGTGACGACCGGCGACCCCAAAGAAATCTTCGTGAATGAAAAGATGGTCAGCCTCGGCATGGCCTACCATTACGCGAAATATTCAGGTAATTGTCCAAATAAAGCAGCGATAGAAGCAGCCGAAGAAGTTGCGCGAACAGGCCGGTTTGGCGTGTGGAGAACTGCCGGCGCGGTAAAGCCTTGGGACTATAGAAAAACTCAAAATTAGAACGTCAGATAAATTGTCCATCAGAGAGCGATCAAGGCTGCCCTAAGTTTTGTCCATTCATATCGAGTTACCCAATGAGCCGAAAAACTCCTAAAACAAAGGAAAAAATTGCCCAACTTATAGCCAGCTTGCCTAGCGATAGCCTCCGACAGCAGGCTAAGACGCCGGCTCAGATAGAAGAATGGGAGAAGCAGCGAAAAACCCAGCTTCTTGTAGCTGAGTGCTGGAGAGCTAAATATTTAAAAAAGGGATATTACCCAGTAGATGAGGCTTTAGATCGGCAAGAAATTTGTCAGCGAAAAGCTGACTTAATTAACTGCTGTGTTAATGAGTACAAAGCTTTGTGGGAACTTTGCAAGGTCGCCGAAAAATCTGTCAAAGAACTCTACCAATTTCTTCAAGATTCAACAGATTTTGTGAAGACTTTACCCAAACCTTTTGTCCAATCATGGTACAAGTTTTTTCATGACGCTAGCTTAAAACAGTATCCTTTTAATTCAGCTTATGATTTACTTGTAAAGACTTTAAAGGAACAAGTTGACGATACTTTCTGTGTTTGCTTGGAATCTTACTATGAGGTTCCGATAAAAAAGTGGAGAAAGGCAGCTAAGCAATACACTGAAATTTTTGAGAAAGCTGGGCCAAATGGCATTTACCCAGAACTTAGCAAAAAAGAAGAGCAGGCACTAAAAACAAATTTGGTCTGGAATAAAGTCGGTTTTTCTTGGATCGGGATGGTTTTGTGTACGTGTCAATTTGAGGCAGAAAATGATCCACTGCTGATGAAGAAATTGGTGGAGTACAACAAAGCTCAGCAAGAAGCGCTGAGTTTAGCCGTGACCGCTAGCTACAGAATGCGCGGCTGGGCATGGCAAAAAGGCGAGTTGCTTGAGACTGGGGCAGGTGGTATTTACCTCAAACCTTAACAAAACTTCAAATCTGGATCGCGCTTCATCCGACGCTTGAGCAGCCCCTCTATGTTGGTATTGCAAATGTTTCAACCTTCATGGGGGTCTGTCTTATGCTCGACATCCACACCATTATCATTGGCTCAATCATCCTGGGTACGTTCATTGGTATAGCTGACTATCTAAAAGATCCACTGCTGTGGTTGGCAAGCCGGGCTGCTTTTGGTATCTATTACTTCCTGCTGATACATAAGGCTTTCACAACCTTCCTCAATGCCATCCTTAGATAACAGACAATCAATTTCAAAGTTTCACGAAACTCCGTGAGCTTAGCCTTCCAGTAGCTTTAAGATTGCTTCAACATCCTTCAGGCTGACCTTGGATTTTGGATGCTTGTCCTTGAGCTGGTTGAGAAGGATTGCCGGCTCTGGTAGATCGCCGATTGCCGGTGCCGGTGCGCTTGGTCGGTGTGCCGGTTCTTGCTGCAAGTCCGCCACCTGCCGGCGAAGCCCTTCGATTTCCTCCAAAAACTCAGAAGTCGCAAGTGCTTGTTCGCTGGGGAAAATCGCAGTTTGCTCCTCCAACAGCTCGATTTTCTCTTCCAGCTTTTGAATATTCAGCACTGCTATACGGTGCTTTTCTTGGATTTCGTTGCATTCTCGGTCTAGCTCGTCTCGTTCCCGTTGGATGGCTGCGAGTTGCTCTTGTAAGTCATTGATTTCTTGCCCGGACTGTTCCGGGCTTACTCTTTTCCCAGGCGTTCATCTAGCGCTGCCGGCAGGTTTTTATCAATGAGATTGTTTACCAAGTCCCCCAGGCGCGATTCAATCTCTGCCCTCACGCTCTCGGCAATCGCCGGTATCAGCCGTTCAATTAAAGATTCTTCGTCTACAGCGCTGTCTACTACCTTTCTTCTATTGTCTACATTCTTGTCTACACTTGTAGCTTTTTTATTTGCTCTGTCTACATCTGTAGACATTTGCAAAGCTTCTATTACCAGCCGTTGAGCGCAAATACTTAAGCTTTCGCCAGGTAGCGCTAAAGCTTCTAATGCTTGTCTGGCATCAACTTTGAGCCTAAACTGAATCAATGGGCTAGGCATTACTGTAGACTCCTTAACCTCCTTTTAAGAGGTGAATTTCTTATATCATTTAGTTCGTATTATCTATGTTTAATAGTTGACATAAATCGTCATTGTAGATAGCTTTTTTATAATTATCCGCAACTCGAATCTGGTCTATAGTTAAATTTTTAGCTAGCCTAAAATTAGGTTTAGAATGCCTTTTATAATCATCATACGTTAAATCACGATTGAAAAAATAATCATCTTCATAAGATTTTTGTGGTTTTGTATGGCGCTCCTCCCATTTCTTAAAATCCCAGAAAATAGTCCCTGAGAAGTTTGAGCGTGCAAGATCAGTCTCCATAAATATCGCTGCTTTTATGTGAGCATTGCTCAAATTAATTTCTTGAAGTCTAGATCTAGTAAAGTCAGCGAGGTAAAGAAAAGCTCCATTAAATTTTGCAAAAGCGAAATCTCCATCAGTAGCATTAGCAGAGTCTAAGTTAGCATCTGTAAAATTAGCTTCTTGAAAATTAGCTCGATTAAGATTAGCGTGACTAAGATTGGCGTCTGTAAAATTAGCTTTTTGAAAATTAGAATAACTAAGATCAGCTTTATCAAGATTTGCCTCTTTAAATAAGGAACTTTCAAAAACTGCTCCTGTTAAAGTAGAACCTTCCATCTGAGCTTTATAAAAATTAGCTCTTGAGAAATTACCACTAAAATTAAAATATTTTAACTTTGCACATCTTACAGCAAATTCGAAGTCTATGAGGTACAGTAGCAGCAATGTGTAAACCAATTTTTGAGATGTTCGAGATTCATTAATTGAAGTGCTAGTTTAATTAAACCATCAACTCCAGA
>NZ_JACJOU010000003.1 GCF_014695725.1 Microcoleus sp. FACHB-672
TCTGGAGTTGATGGTTTAATTAAACTAGCACTTCAATTAATGAATCTCGAACATCTCAAAAATTGGTTTACACATTGCTGCTACTGTACCTCATAGACTTCGAATTTGCTGTATTTGCGCTGTAAATCCTCTTTTTGCAGCGCCAGTTCTGCCGTTAATCCCGTTAAACCCCAAGCATCCTTCATAAACTTGCGGCGAAAGAAACTCATTGGCTCTGTATAAGTTTCAGAATTCGAAAAAATTGGTTTTGGCCCACACCAGTGAATAACATTTGCATCGTCATTTTGCACACTTGGCCCTGTTTCAGTCACAGGAAAACGCTTTTTCACCTCTTCTTGATTAAAATCTGGAATTAGAAATTGGATATCTTCTTGTTTCAAACGCACTCTGCCTTCATCGGCTGCCCGGAATATCATAAAATTCAAGAATCCCATATCGCCATATTTAAAGACATTCGGGTGCTTCTCGATGAAATCTAATATCTCGACATACTCCTCTAAGCTGAAAATTCCTCTGGTTCCAAATAATACAGCGGGACAAACAAACGGACGGTTCCGCCAGTTAAAGCCAGGGAAATTTGCTTCAAAGACCGGCAGATCAAAGAAATACTCAACAATTGCTTCTTCAGAATAATCGTAGCAAGGCTGATCAATAATCAAGTCGTAATCTTTAAAATTGGCATATTTAAGAACATTTCCCCAAACTGCGACATCTGCATCAAGCACTAAAAAATGCTTCCAGGGACTCTCCCAGAATGCAATCATCCGAGTCGTTCCCCAACCAAAGCTTCTCTTTTTCAAAACTTCATGGGTCATGTTCAGGCGATTAATCACTTTAACATCGTATGCCTTTTCTAACTCAGCCACAGAAAATGTACCATCAACCAACAGGCAAATCGGAACATCTCCCAAAAAGTATCGAATGCTAGCACAGACACCCTTGGCAAATAGATAGTCTTGGTCACAACAAATTACGATTACCCCAAAATCTTCCATAGCCTGTTAACCCTAATTATTGAATGCACAATTAAGAAGCTGAAAGCCGGCTGAAAAGGTCGTTTTGAGACTTGAATTCAATCTTAGATTCAGCATAGCCTTAAAAAACTTGCTTCTCAGGGGAAAATACCCTGAATTTTGTTAGCAACAGCTCTGAAAACATAAGTAAACAACGCAAAAGCTCAAAAATCAAGGTAAAACTTTTTTTTACGCAACAAATTGCTTCAAAAATGTTAAATATTTTAATATTTTGATACAAGTCGCGCTTGCCCCTGTTTGAGAGTTGGTTTAAAACGAATCTTATAAAGTGTTTGTTAGGCTAAGCATCTGGGTATCATGTCGAACAGCCGGCTTTCAAAAGACTCCCGCGAAGTCACGATAGACTGAGAGACGGTAACGATTAACAGCCAGAGGCAACTTTTTTTGAGCCAATGAAACACACTACTATCGCAGTCCTGATCACTTGTTTCAACCGCAAGCAGAAGACTTTAGGAAGTCTGGAGGCGCTGTTTAAGCAAGTTCTTCCTCCTGAAGTTTCCTTAAGCGTGTATCTTGTGGATGACGCAAGTACAGATGGCACAGCAGAGTCCGTACGCCAAGCCTATTCTGCCGTTAAGATTCTTCACGGGGATGGAAATTTGTTTTGGAATGGCGGGATGCGGATGGCGTTTGAGGAGGCGATTAAGGAGGATTATGATTATTACCTCTGGCTCAATGATGACACCATCCTCGATCCAGAAGCGGTGAATGTGCTGCTGACAACCTCGAATCGGCTTGCCTCTGAGGGTGATACGGCAGCCGTGATCGCCATCTCTACTCGCGATCCCGAAACCAGCGAATTTACCTATGGCGGGATGCTGCAAAGTCGTTGGTGGCATCCATTGAACTTAGATCCCCTGCCGCCCACTCAAGAAGCACAGCCTTGTGACACGATATGCGGTAACTGTGTGCTGATTCCGCGCCAGGTGGTGGAAAGGGTGGGCAATTTAGATCCGGCTTTTGTCCATTATGCCGGCGATTGGGACTACGGTTTGCGTGCGAAACAGCAAGGATGTACAGTCTGGATAGCTCCAGGCTATTTAGGAACGTGCTCGCAGAATCCGAAGCCGGCGGAAAGAACAGAGGTGCAACTGCGTCAGGAATTAAATAAAGTTGGTCAACCGAAAGGTTTAGCGCTTCAGGATGTTACCCTTCAACCGATGGAAGAGTGGAAGGTGCTGACTCAGCGGCATTGCGGTTTATTGTGGCCAATTTATTGGTTGCTTCCCTACCGGCGCGTATTGTGGATTTCTTTGCTAGGCGGGCTAAAAGGTAAAAAATAACCCGTAAAAAGGCAAAAAATAGAAAAATTTGCTTGAGCGTTTTACCTTTTTTCGCGCTTTCTGCTTGTTGTTTTTAAGGAAACAGTAATGAACGATCTTCGTATCGCTTGGCTTGTCCCAGAAGTTGAACTAGGGGCATATTGGCAGCCGGTTTTGAAAGAGTTTACGAAAGTCTTTAAAAATACCGTTTTTTATACGGGTCGTGTTTGGCCTGGATTCGATCCTACAGCCCCCGGTGCTTCTGCTATTCAGTTAGTAGGCGAAACAAAATTTGTTGAAACGGAGAAAATTGATACGGGTTACAATCGCGGCTTTATCGTGGTCTCGCCCAGTATTGTGGGTTATTTGCTGAAGTTTAAGCCACAGGTAGTGTTTCCCCAGGCTTTTTCTTTATGGACAGTTCTGACGGTGCTATTAAAACCTGTTGGCGGCTGGCGGATTGCAATTATTTATGATGGGAGTTCTCCAAATACAGATTTTCGAGATTCCGGATTCCGAACCATTGTACGGCGAAATCTGGCCCGCTTTGCGGATGCGTTTGTTGCCAACAGTGAAGCCGGTAAAAAGTATTTAATTGAAGTTCTCAAAGTGCCAGAACGTAAAATTTTCAAGAGAACGTACCTGGTTCCCGATGCGGAAGCTTTGCTCAAACGCATGGCAACAACTGAGTTGCCAGAACTTAACTTACAGCATCCTACTTTTCTGTATGTGGGACGAATTACCCAAAGAAAAGGGTTGAAAACGCTTTTGGAAGCTTGTTCAATTTTAAAAAGTCAGGGATACCGAAATTATACGTTGCTGATTGTAGGCCGGGGCGATCAGCAAGAGGAACTCGAGGCCTTTATTAAGGAGCGTAATTTTGAAGAACAGGTAAAGTGGATTGGATGGGTTGAGTATGGTAAATTGGGAGCGTATTTTAGCAAAGCTGATATTTTTGTTTTTCCCACTTATGAGGATGTCTGGGGAATGGTGGTTCCTGAAGCGATGGTTTTTGGCAAACCAATCTTGTGTTCAAATGGAGCCGCTTCCTATGAACTGATTGCTGAAGGAGAAAATGGCTATATTTTTGACCCCCACGATCCTCAACAATTGGCTGAGCAAATGCGCCGGCTGCTAGATAATCCTGATTTAATTGCTTCTATGGGCAAGCGATCACAGGAGTTAATTGCCAAAACAAATCCGCAAGCAGCGGCAGAAGCCTACATAGAAGTGGCATCTTTTATTATGGGCAAGCGCTGATAAGTTTGAGGCAAAACCTACCTTAAGGTATTAATCGGGTAACTGAGTAATACGCCGAGATACGTCAGCGCCGGCTTCCTTTAAAACTTTATTAAACTGAGGTGTTTTGCCTATGAAGGTTCTTCTATCTGCCTTCGCCTGCGAACCTGGACTTGGCTCTGAGGAAGGGGTGGGCTGGAATATGGTTTTGCAGGCGGCAAAATACCATGAAGTTTGGGTTTTTACTCGAACGTTTTGCCGGCCATTTATTGAAGCGGAATTAGCTAAAAATCCGGTTCCAAATTTGCACTTTATCTATTTCGATCCTTTTGGTTGGAGCGAAGATTGGAAAGGCCGGCAGGGGTTGCTACAATTCCATTATTACCTGTGGCAAATTTGGGCTTATTTTGTGGCACGCAAGCTGCATCGTGAGGTGGATTTTGACATAATCCGTCACGTCACTTATGTCAAACACTGGTCACCAAGCTTCTTGGCGCTGCTGCCGGTGCCCTTTATTTGGGGTCCGGTAGGCGGTGCGGAGTCTGCCCCCAAAACCTTTTGGAACGAATACAGCCGGCGGGGAAAGATTTACGAAACTCTGCGACAAATTGCTCAAGGAGTGGGTGAACGCGATCCGTTTACCGCTTTGACAGCGCGGCGTAGTGCTATGGCGCTAGCAACCACAGAAGAGACGGCGCAACGGCTGCGTTGGATGAAGGCAAAGAACGTTCAGGTGTTTTCTCAGGTGGGTTTGTCTGAGGCAGAAATCAGCCAAATGGCGGAATATGCCGTTGATCTACAAAGCCCGGTACGTTTCATTAGTGTAGGCCGGCTCTTACACTGGAAGGGCGTGCAACTCAGCCTCAGAGCCTTTGCTTTAGCTAACCTGGAAGGCGTTGAGTTATGGATCGTCGGCGATGGACCAGAACGAAGCCGTTTAGAAGCATTAGCCGGCGAGTTGGGAATCGCGGACAAAGTTCAGTTTTGGGGCGCTTTACCGCGCAACCAAACACTGCAAAAGATGGGGGAATGTCATGCCCTACTTCACCCCAGTTTGCATGAATCTGGAGGGTTTGTCTGCGCGGAAATGATGGCGCTAGGCCGTCCTGTGATCTGCTTGGATTTGGGAGGACCGGCCACTCAGGTGACAAATGAAACCGGCATTAAAGTGCCGGCTGTCGATCCCGAAAAGGCTGTTAAAGGTCTTGCTGACGCGATATCTCGTTTAGTCGGCGATCAGGCGCTGCGAGAACGCATGGGACAGGCGGGGCAAAAGCGGCTGAAAGAGGTGTTTGATTGGGATGTCAAGGGTGAATTTTTTGCCCGACTGTGTGAAAACGTTCTCGCCCAAAATAAAACCCTGCGTGGGGGCAAATAATATTGAGATTTTTAACCACAGATGATAGCGCAGCGGGTTACAGGCATACACAGATAGCTTTCAAGTTTCATCTGCGGTAATCTGTGGTTAAAAAATCAAAATCCCCCACCTAACGAAAGAATAAATAACCCTAATTTATCCTTTGTCCTTAACTTTTGAACAAAAACAAACGTCAACCGTAACGCATTTCTTGAGCCGGCGGAGTGCCTTCTATGCGCTCAAAATCCCGCAATTTTAGTGCCTGTAAAGTACACAGCCAAATATAAAGCGGGTTTAAGAACATATATCGTTTCCAAAGACGCTTTGGTTCTTGCAGTAGCCGATAGAACCATTCCAGCCCTATTTGGGAGAGAAACTCTGGGGCTTTAGACAAAGTGCCGGCATGGAAATCAAACGCTGCGCCGACAGCCATGACTGGCATCGAAAGTTCATCAGCATATTCATAAGCCCACACTTCTTGCCGGGGGCATCCTAGCCCAACAAAAGTAATGGCCGCCCCACTCTGGTGAATCTGTTCAACTATCTCCTTTTTCTCTTCACTAGAAACTTGCCGGAATCGAGAAGGCTGAGAACCGGCAATGATCAGTTTAGGAAAGTGGGTACACAGATTGCGTGATAAATCTTCCAGCACAGAAGGCTTGCTGCCATACAAATAAATCGGCAGTCCTTCTTTTGCTGCGTGATCACAAACCAGCAGCATTGTTGTCGGGCCACAGACTCGATCAGGTAGGCGGGTCTTGTAAAGTAAATTTAAAGCCCATCGTACCGGCTGTCCATCTGGCAAAATCAGATCCAGATGATTGAGCCGGTAGCGATGAATTTCATCAAGCACCCCAGTCATCACCCCGTGAACAGCTAAAGCTGAAACGGCCATTCTCTTGCGTTCATGGGCCGCTGTAATAATTGTCTTAACAGCAGCTTCGTAATCTAAAGCATTGACCCAAACGCCAAGGAGATTTTTTTTTCCTCGATCTATCATTAGAACACCTCAGTTGGCCAAAGTTCACGGTTAACTTGGTAGATGTCCTGCCCGATCTGCTAAAAATGTGACGGTCAGCACAGAGAGCCTCATTTTTCACAACAGGTGGCTGACTTGCATCTATCCTTGAAAGGAATTTAACTGGCAGAATTCGTAATAATCAGACGGACTCTTGCGGCCAGCGTTCCTTGTTGAACTCGTAGATTTCTTGTAATATTTGACGAACGTTATACTGCATTTGCCAGTTGGGATAGTGCTTGCTGAACTTACTATTATCGCTGATCCACCAAATGTGATCGCCAATGCGATTATTATCAGCATAATTCCAATTTAGCTTCCGACCGGCAATCTCCTCACATATTTGAATACCTTCCAACATTGAGCAGTTGCTATTCCGACCGCCGCCGGTATTGTAAACTTCTGCAACGCGAGGGGCTTTGAAAAACTCATAGAATGCCCGAATCAAGTCGGCGCTATGAATATTGTCGCGAACTTGTTTGCCTTTATAGCCATTAACTGTATAAGGCTTACCTGTAACTGTACACTTCATCAAGTAAGCAAGAAAACCGTGTAATTGCGTACCGGAATGCTTGGGTCCGGTGAGGCAACCGCCGCGAAAACAAGCGGTTTTCATTTGAAAGTAGCGTCCGTATTCCTGTACTAAAACGTCAGCCGCTACCTTCGATGCACCAAACAAACTGTGCAGTGTATGGTCGATTGACATATCTTCGCGGATACCAGGTTCGTAAGTGTGACCTGGTTCGATTTCCCAGCGATATTCTTTTTCAACCAAAGGTAAGCGATTAGGTGTATCGCCATAAACTTTGTTGGTTGAGGTAAAGATAAAAACCGCGTCTGGTGCGTGAAGGCGAGTCGCTTCCAGCAGATGCAGTGTGCCATTTGCATTCACGGTAAAATCAGTTAATGGCTCACGCGCTGCCCAGTCATGGGAAGGTTGGGCTGCTGTATGAATGACTAAAGCTATCTCTGAACCATATTCTTTAAATAGCTTGGTAATTGCTTCAAAATCCCGAATATCTATTTCTACATGGCGATAGTGGGAACCTAAAGACTCTTCCAGCCGCTGCCGGTTCCAACTTGTAGAAGCCTCCTCACCAAAGAAGACACTACGCATATTATTGTCAATTCCAACCACGTCTAAGCCTTGTTTGGCAAAGAAGGCAGAGGCTTCAGAACCAATTAGGCCGGCAGAGCCGGTGATAATAGCAATGCTCACAGTTCACTTCCCGAAAAAATAAAGGTTTTGAGTTTAAATATATCCTCAGTCTTGCGCTTGTGGCGCAAGATGCTTCACCCAGCGTTGGGCGATATTGCAGATGCACTCCTGCCAGCCTTTGAAATTTGGGCAAACACAGGGCGGCTACTTATTTTACCCAGTTTTAACCGGCTTGTATCTTACCTTGTCTAACGATGCACGATTGAGTTTTTCCAAGTGCCTGCTGCTAACCCCAGTTGTGGCTTTGTTCGCGGTTTCTAATAGACGATCAAATTTTAAGCCGGCAGACTGAGCAGACAAGTTGAAGGAAAAAGCGCTCAGGTTGCAACTTATGTTTTCTATAGTTTATACGACTGACTCCACTTCCTATTGCGTATTTCAATAAAGCAGGAAGGAGACAGAATGACACATTCGTGTAGATTTGTGTGCCGGCATGAAGTTGCAGTTTGAGGGGTCGGCTTTGATAGAGGGGTTGTCGTCAAGTTAATCGCCAAGCCAAATGCGCTCGTAAAGTTTTGTGATGGAGGATGATTCTTGCCGGCATAAATTTGCTGGGCCAATCCTCACTTGCAGCCGGCGGGAACAGCACACACTGCTCATCGTGGCCAGATTTAGCGTCACGATTCCAGGCAAAACAGAGCCGGTGAGGGGTTTTCACAAACTCGATTGAGGATTCGCGCCTTAGGTATCGCTTTGGTTAAAGCAGCCGGGAAGGAGATGCTAGAGGAAAAAATTTGCTTGAGCTAAATAGATTACAACCGACTCTGACCTATAGGGTTGACGCACACGTATAGAGCCAATCACTGGAGACAAAAGCAAACCTGTTAGAGAATCACCGGCTGTTAAATTCTGATGCGGTAGCATTGCCGGTTTTAGCGAGTCAGAATCGCTGTTCTCGCCTCTACATTCATCAACAGTTTGCCCTGTGCGTCAACACTAAAGTCTTTCCCTGGAGTCAACCCTTTGTCAATTAACCGCTTATATGCCGCAACTGAAGTGATTCTTTGGACTTCGAGCATCACATCGGCAGGAATGATATTTTCGATGGCCCAGAAAACTGAGTCTGTGTCAGACCAGAAAAGCAATCGCTCAACACTAATGATTGTTAAGCCAGCAACCTCTTCCAGCGTCAACTCGGTTCTTAGGTAGTTAATTAAGTCTTTCCCTAGCTGGCTATTGCGGGTTCTCAAGGTCAAAACCATTTTTGCCGTTTCTCTTTCTAGCTCTAATAAGTTCATATTTAGGTGGTGGGTTTTCTTACTGGGGCGGGATTGCAATTTTGCTAAGTATACCTAAAGGATGAGATAAATACATCCTAAGGAAGAGATAAAATCTTTACGTTTTTTTAACAAATCTGCTTGTGTTCGGCTCCTTAGGCTTTGAAATGCTCTCTCCAAGCAGATTGACAGCTTTTCTCGCAGAATTGTGCCGGCAGTTGTTGCCTCCGCCTAAAGATAGATGTGTTAAAAATTCTTGACAGGTTGCCCGACACCGGCACAGATGTAGGGAGTGAGGGCCAAGGAGAATTAGGTCAGCAAAAACAAAAGCCCCCTTCCGGGGGCTTTTTGGGTTTCAGTTAAGTTAAGCGCAATGGGGGAAAATATTTAGCTTTTGTTTCTAATCAAATCATCTCTTCGCTTTTGCTCTGAGTGCTAAATACTTTCTTGAACCAAATCACCGTAATTTTCTCGTAACTTGAGAGCCGCTTTTGCTGTAACTTGTGCTTTGAGACATCGCCACACTGACTTGGTTGAGCAGGGCGTAACTTGCCGGCAAAGCTTCCTGCAACGGCGAGATAATTTCGTTCTCGTAATGCTAACTAAATCACCCGCGATGGAATCGCCTAAATTAATAAAAATTGGCAATGGTTGGTCGCTTTAGTTCAGTGGCAACTGAGTGAAGTGCCCGTGCAGTGTGCGCCTAAACTTCCTCGTCGTCCTCAATCGGTTCGTCGTCAATCAAGTCGTCTATAATTTCCTGCGCAATCTCTTCAGGAAGTCCCAATGCTTCTGCAAGATCGTCTAAGAAGGTATCTTCCGACTCATCAGCAGATTCATTGGATAAAATGATTTCAACCGCTACCTCAAAAGAAATTTCTATCAGATCGTCGGAGAGCGCATCAACTGCTGTATTAAACAGAACGCCAATGCCTTCTTGATTGAGGATGCCGGTGATTTTATCAAACATTTTTTGGAACTCTTCGACGGCATACTCCTCGAAGATATCCAAACTGTTAATGATCTCAGTCAATACTTGATTTTCCTCATCCGAGGGTTGCCCGTCTGCAAAGATGGTAACCACGGCGATCGCAGCTACGGCTTCTTCAGGGCTAAGGGTTTTTTCGCTCGCGCCCTCAGCGCCAAACACGTGATCGTACTTACCCACTTTCATTTTCTCCTGAGAATTATGGCTGCAAGTGTGCTTCTAGAGTGCGCCTGAGTTACTTTTTGGTAGCCACCGGCACACGGCTTTGATTTTCGGCTTTTAGCTCAATCTAGCGTGATAGAACACGCGCACTTGATTTATATCAGCAAGGGGTGGCAACTGTATATAACTGTGGAAACAAACTTTGACAAAGCGGAAGAAAAGCTTAAATTCCTTAATTAATGAGGAGCTTAGGGTTAGGTTAACCACAAAAAAACAGCAAAATCCTTGCAGCCGGCAAACAACCTCTGCAAAAAAATACCACCCTATTGTTGGGTTCGTTTTTTTCAATTCCAGGCCGGTTAAAGAAGGTTAGCGCTCAGTGTTTAAGTTTTCTGTAACAAACATCGCTCCACAGTCGCTACAACCGATTTTGCCAATGCCTTCAGATCGTAACCGCCTTCTAGGCCAAACACAATCCGGCGCGTCAGGGTCAGGCAATAATCTGTGAATAGCCCAAAATCTTCAGGTTGCAGTTCGATACCGGCCAAGGGATCAGCGGCATTGGCATCGTAGCCGGCACTAACAATCAGTAAATCTGGCTGAAAGTTTTGTAAAAATGGCATGACTTCGTTTTCAAATGCCTGCCGGTAGTGTGCTACTGTGCTTCCCGCAACCATCGGAATATTTAGTACATTGTCGTGCGCCCCCCGCTCCTTCGCAGCACCTGTGCGGGGATAGGCACCCCACTGGTGCAAGGAACAGTAGGCAATGTTGGGATTGTTTTCCACAATGGCTTGAGTGCCATTGCCGTGATGCACGTCCCAGTCGAGGATGGCCACGCGTTCAATGCCCGGTTGTTCTAGGGCGTAGTGAGCGGCGATTGCGGCATTTGAAAATAGGCAAAATCCCATGCCGCGTGAGCTGAGGGCGTGGTGTCCTGGGGGACGGGCCAGTACAAAAGCCGGTGTGCCGGTGGACAGAACGCGATCAACCCCATCCAGCCATGCACTTACCGCCAGCAACGCCACATCATAACTGAGGCGGGAAACCGGCGTGTCTGGATCAACATGGCCACCGCCTTTGACCGCGAGCTGCTGGATTGTTTCGATATAAGATTGAGGGTGGATCTGTTCGATTTGAGCCATCACCCCCGGCCTTTTTTCCACCGGCGTGGGCTTTTGCCAATCTAGCAGGTCTGCCCAAGGAGAGGCTTCCAGCGCTTCTACAATCGCACTCAAACGCTCTGGACGTTCTGGGTGAAGTCGGCCTGTCTCGTGCAGCATGAAAAATTCTGAGAAGATGATAGGAAACATAGGGATCTGAAATAAAGAGGATGGGTTAGAAGCTGGCATTAGAGGATTTGGCAGCCTGGAAACGGCAAAATTGATGATCTAAAGAAGTGGAAAGCGATTTTAAAGTTTAGTTATTAGTTTAGTTTTTAATTCGTTTGTCCTGCTGTGTATGGCAACCGGGGCCAAAAGCCGCAGGAAACCGACTTAGGGCTTAGGGCTTGAGATGAGTCAATGACAGCTAGCATAGAAAGCATACAAATTTTGTATCTTTTGTTGCAATAACCAGCGGTAGGAAACAAGCTGTGCTACCAGAAAAGCCCCAAAGACCTGAGAAAACTCAACGCCGGCCCTTACTTCAGCTTTTTGGCGTTGCTAGGCGCAACCCGCTGATGATTTCACGCTGGGTTTTATGCTGGGCCATTATTGGTACGATTTGCGGCCTGTTCGCAGGGTTGTACTGGAATGTCTTGGAGTTAATGATACACGCCTTGGATCGGTTTAATGGCCCAACGCTGATGGTTATCATGCCTGTTGCGGGTTTGCTAATCGGGCTTGTGATTCATTTTCTCGGCAATCCTGGTGAAATTGCCGTGATTGTTGATAATATCCATTTTCGCGGTGGGCGTTTGGATGCTCGAAAAAATCCTTCGATGATTTTGGCATCTCTGCTGAGTATTTCTGCCGGAGGAAGTGCCGGCCCAGAAGCGCCTTTGGTACAGGTAACAGGTTCGTTTGGTACTTGGGTTGCGGATCGCTTGAACTTGGAAGGAGAAAACCTTAGATCAATGAGTTTGGCGGCAATGGCTGCCGGTTTTACGGCGCTGTTTGGTGCACCTTTGGGTGGGGCAATGTTTGCTTTGGAGATTTTGCACCACGAGTATGTTTTGGAGTATTACGAGGCGTTGCTACCAGCAATTATTTCCAGTTGCGCGAGTTATTTGGTGTTTGCCGGCATTACCCGCTTAGGAATTGCACCCACTTGGCATTTCCCGTCTTACCATTTGGATAAGATTGACGATTTTGCGCTGGCGATTTTGTATGGGGCGATCGGCGCTGTGGCGGGATGGATTTTTATCGCCATTTTTCGAGGGTGTGATCGGCTGTTTGCTCGAATTCCAGGGCCGATTTATGTCCGAACAACCTTTGCCGGTTTGGCATTGGGCGGACTTGCTGCCCTTTTGCCGTTAACTCGTTATTTTGGTCACGATGAATTGGATGCAGTTGTTAGCACTAACTTTCCTGCTTTTTTCCTCTTGGTTTTAGCTTTAGCAAAAATGGCAGCAATTAGCATCACGGTTACAGGCGGCTGGCGTGGCGGATTTATTATCCCGCTGTTTTTTACAGGTGCGTGTATCGGCAAAGCAGTCAGCAGTTTGATTCCGGGTTTAAATCCTGCTTTAGCAATGATTTGTACAATGGCTGCCCTGAATGCAGCGGTGACACGAACGCCAATTAGTACAACGTTACTGCTTGCAAAACTGACTAATATCAGTCCTTTCACCCCAATTCTTTTTGCAAGTTTAATGGGATTCTTTTTAGCTCCCAAAGCTCCTTTAATTACCTCTCAGCTTAAGTCTCAGATAGAAGCAGCCGCTGATTGAAATTTCTAATTTTGAGAGTTTAATTGGCATTCATTCTTGTACGCCAGAGCAGTTAAACTTGTTAATGCTTTTGGTTAATTGGAATCTCAAATACTAACTCTGTTCCCTGTCCTGGGGCTGAAACACAAGTCAGTTGTCCACCGTGTTTTTTGACGACAATCTGATAGCAAATCGACAGTCCTAAGCCGGTGCCGGTGCCCACTGGCTTGGTTGTAAAGAAAGGATCAAAGATGCGCTTGCTCACTTCTTCACTCATGCCAGGGCCATTGTCAGCTATTCTGATTTTAACAGCGTTGCAAGAAGTTGTTTCAGTGCGAATGTGGATTTGTCTAGTCGTTGTTTTTGGCGTGAATTCTAACCATTCACAGCTAATTCCTAATTCGTTCAAGGCATCTATTGCATTTGACAGAATATACAAAAATACTTGATTGAGTTGGCCGGCATAGCAAGTCACTAGGGGAACTTTGCCATATTCTTTAATAATTTCTATTTCAGAAGCACAACCTTCTTTTCTGAGCCGGTGTTGCAAAACCATTAGGCTGCTGTCAATGCCCTCATGAATGTTTATCGGCTTCATATCTGCTTCATCCAACCGCGAAAAAACTCGCAAGCTTAGCACAATATTTCGGATGCGTTCCGCCCCCACTTTCATCGAATCCATTAATTTTTGTAAGTCTTCAACGGCGAATTCGAGATCAAGATTTTTCGTGGCGGCTACAATCGCCGGTTGGGAACTCGCATCCGTCTGCCGGTATAGATCAATTAAATGAAGGATATCTTTAACATATTCAATTGCGGGATTGAGGTTGCCATATATAAAGTTTATTGGGTTGTTAATTTCGTGCGCTACCCCAGCAACCATCTGTCCCAGAGAAGACATCTTTTCACTCTGAATCAGTTGAGATTGAGTTAATTGTAGCTCATGCAGCGTTTGCTCAAGACGCACATTTTTTTCATTTAAATCTTGCGTTCTGTCTTTTACTTTTTCTTCCAAGTTGGCATACAGCATCGCATTTTCTAAAGAAATAGCCGCTTGGGAAGAAAGCAGCCTTAAGAGTTCTAATCGATCGGGAGTAAAAGCACCGATGGTTAAATTATTTTCTAAATAAAGAATAGCAACAAGTTTACCTTGATTAATAATAGGGGTACACAAAACAGATTTTAGCTGATTTAAAACAATATAGGGATCGGTAATAAATTTTCCTTCACAAGCCGCATTCGTTAAAACCACGTCAGAGAGCGTTCTCTCAACATAGTTAATAATTGTAGAAGGAATATCCCGGCAAGATTCTATCGGCATTGAGTGCCGCATAAAGATTTGCTCTAATTCGATTAAATACGAAGCTTCAAGCAATAATTCTTCGTTTTTAACTAAAACTAGAAAGCCTTTTTGTGCTCCGGCATTTTCAACTAATATTTTCATCAGTTGTGCGAGTAATTTATCCAGCACAATTTCCCCAGATATGGCTTGCGATGCTTTCATGACTGTCGCTAAATCTAAAGCAGCACCCGAATTCCTAGTGCTCCCTGAAACCGTTACAGTAGTAGTTTGAATATTTGTTTTGTCTGTTGCTATCCTCCGAGAAATAAACTGCGGATATCTTACCTCTAAATCTTCTACCTTAGCCTGTGCGCCCCAACGAACATAGCAATAGTGTGCTTTTGCCATGTAAGTTTGGGCAATTTCTTCCCTTCCAAGTTCTAGATAAAATTCTGCTGCTCGTTCGTAAGCGAGTGCTTCTTCTTGGATATATCCCTGTTTCCTAGCCCCTTGGATAGCGCGATCATAAGACTCCATCGCTGCAACACTCTGCTCCAAAATTCGCGCTTTTTCAGCTTCCACCAAGTCATATTTATGCTGAAAGTTCATAGGAGCTTGGTGCGCCCAGCGTTTCATTTTCTCCTGATTTGCTTCTACTTGAACCAGAGATTTTTGTTGTTCATTGCTTCTCGCTTGGCAATAATAACTAAGAAGCGCTAGTGAGTGGTAAAAATTCAGGATTGCCACCTGTATAAAGCCAAACCCGGAGCCTGCTTGTTCAGCTGCCAATGATGCTGACTTTATGGCAGCCTCAAAATCTTTAAATTGGTATAAAAGAATCGTTTTAGCAACATAAAACACAAATAAAACAGTTCCCGTTTTCGCTTCAATTAAACGCGCTAACATTTTAGCTTCATCAAAACTCTCACCAATTAACAGATATTTATCGGCTGCTCTGCCTTGAAAGTTTAGCCCTAATTGTCGCCACACACTGGAAAAGTGAATGGGAATTTCTTGCTTAATTTTTATGGCCAAATCAATGTAAGGCGCTTGTTGTCGTACGGCAGACTCTAAGCTTTTTTCAGTGAAGAATAAGTACCCGCAATAGTTACCGATACAATATCCGCCCCATTCGATATCTCCAGTTTCCAGTCCGCTTTGAATGCCTTCTTGGAAGGAAGCTACACTGTTTTTTGCGTGTTCTGTCCAGCTTCTAATATTGGCATTAAATAGGTTGTAAACTTTAGCCTTGAGTTCTTTGGCGTCGAATTGCTCTAGTAGTTGCAAAGCAATCAAGCCGGCTTGATATCCTGCATCCAGTTTTCCAAGTCCAGACAGCAACAAGCCATAAAAACCATAAGCAAATGCGGAAAGGGCTGAATTTCCATGTTCAATACAAAGATTGATCATCGTTAATATGACTTGCGGAAAAATCTCAGGTTTTGCCTGAAAAACCGGCGTACAGAGGAGTTTTAAAATCCGCATAGCCGCCAGCTTATGCGGATCAGTCATGGCGGGAATATTTTCTAATTCCGCAAGTTCGGCCAACTCAACCACTAAACTGTCTTCGCTGCTGAGTGTTAGGAGATAAACGCCCAAGCTTTCCAAAACTTGCAAGCCGATATCAACGGCTTTGATCATCTCTAGCTGAGCAATATAAACCTGCATTTGCAGCTCATATATTTTGACCGTATCGAGGAAGCTTTTTGCTTGGTGCAAAACGACTTCAGCCAGAATCGCGGCTTGCTCAAAATTTGTGTTTAAATATTCCGTCTCAGCCGCTTCTACATAGAGCAAAAATGTTAGCTCGTAGTGGGAAACCCAGCTATTTTCTGTGAGCATTTTTAGCGCGACTCGGAATTGCACGACAGCCGCTTCATAAGCAGTTGCTGCTTTTGCTTTTTGTCCAGCAATCAAATTAAGCTTTGCGATTTCATCTTTATCGTGCTGGCTGCTAACAAGTTCGATTGCCAGATTTAAATGTTCGACAATTTCAAATATTCTGTCTTCCAGCTCATCAGGTAGAGTATTTTTAAGCAATTGACGACCAATTTTCCAGTGAACTGTCTTTTTCTGTTCAGGTGAAATTAAAGAATAAGCTGCTTGTTGCACTCGGTCATGCAAAAACTTGTAGTTAAAAACTAATAGGTGAGAATTGAGCGGGTCATCTGTTGTACTTTCTAATTCTGAAGTGGGTAATATCAGTTCTGCATCAAGTGCCGGCAAAAGGTCTTGGAAAGTTTCCAATACAGATTTTTGATAGATTAAAGAAAGAGTATTTAAATCAAATTGGTTGCCGATGCAAGCGGCTAAACGTAAAACTTGCTGAGTTTGTTCTGGCAGCTTCTTTAATTTAGCGATCATTAAGTCCACCACATTATCTGTGATGCCCACTTCTTCAATTTTTGCAATATCCCATTGCCAAGCGAGGTGATCAAAATTAAAAACAAGTAACCTTTCTTGATAAAGATTTTTCAAAAACTCACTAACAAAGAACGGATTACCTGAAGTTTTACGAAATACCAATTGTGCCAAAGGTTTTAGATCTGCATTATTTGGAGATAAAGTTTCTGCAATTAACTTTGTAATATTCTCAATATTTAAAGGATTTAAAATAATTTCGTTGATAATAACTTCTTGCTTACGCAGCGAATCCAGGGTCATTATTAAAGAATGGGTGCGGCTAACTTCATTGTTTCGATACGCCCCAATTAGAAATAAATATTGAGTATTTCCCTCAGCCATGATTAACTCAATTAATTTGAGTGTAGCCGAGTCCGCCCATTGAAGATCGTCCAGAAAAATAACTAAGGGATGTTCCGGCTGGCAAAATACCCGAATGAAGTTTTGAAAAACCAAGTTAAAGCGATTTTGAGACTCTGCCGGCCCTAATTCTCGGACTGCCGGCTGCTTGCCAATAATCAGTTCTACTTCGGGAATGACATCTATAATAATTTGCCCATTAGAACCCAACGCAGCTAAGAGTTTGTCTCGCCAGCGATTCAACTGCGCTTCGCTTTCTGTTAAGAGTTGCTGCACTAACGACTGAAAAGATTCCACCACTGCCGAATAAGGAATATTTCGCTGAAACTGGTCAAACTTACCCGATATAAAATATCCCCGGTGCCAGGTTAGCGGTTTATAAATTTCCCGTACCAAAGATGATTTACCAATCCCAGAATAACCCGACACCAACATGATCTCAGAAGTCCCTTGTCGGGTAATTTCTATTGCCCCGCCTCTTTTCTTTTGCCCAGATGCGACCCGAGTGAAAGCCGCTACTAAGGTTTCAATTTCTCGCGCTCTGCCATAAAGTTTTTGGGGAATTTGAAATTTATCAGAAACATCATGATTCCCCGGTATAAAATCTACAATGGCTCTTTTTGCATCTAATTGGTTTAAACAGAACACCAAATCTGCTTTAATTCCCCAGGCATTTTGATACCGATCTTCAGCCGTTTTTGCTAACAGTTTCATCACAATATCAGAAATTGCTTGAGGAATCTTTGAATTCAGCTCATGAGGCGGCACCGGCTGTTTTGCAATATGACAGTGTACCAACTCCATCGCATCACTCCCATTACAAAATAGTTGACGAGTAAGCATTTCGTACAAGGTAACGCCGAAGGAGTAAAAGTCAGTGCGATAGTCCAAGGCTCGGTTCATTCTGCCCGTCTGTTCTGGGGATATATAGGTTAAAGTTCCTTCTAAAAACCTCGGATTTTTTTGTAGGGTTGCCTCTTGGGATAAAACTGTAGAAATTCCAAAATCTATTAATTTTACTTTCGAGGTTTCTGGATTAATAACGATATTGGAAGGATTAATATCTTTGTGAATAATATTATGTTGATGAATTTTACCTAAAATTTCAACAACCTTAATTGCTATTTTGAGAATTTCTTTTAGATCAAAATGATTTTCATTGATCATTTTTTTTAAGGACTTTCCTCCAAAATCTTCTAAAACTATAGCAACTGTGTTCTGATATTTTTGCAATCCATAAACTTTCACAACGCCTTCTAAATTCAAATTTCGGATAATTTTATATTCTTGTTTGTATCGAGCGATTTGCTCTGGACTTGGGAAGTCTTCTTTAAGAACTTTGAGAATTACAGGTAAATTGTCTGGATAACGCAATGCCCGATACACAATAGACTTGTCACTTTCATGCACTTGATCCAGAATTTGGTAATCGCAAAGCATTAGCATAATAAAACTTTGAAGTGACTTTTACTCGTCTGAGCAGACTCAAAACTGCCGAGTCTTTACTCACGAAACTCTGTATTAGCTCAGAACTCTTAGGTTAGTCATCTAAATGTTACAAACATTAATAAAAATAGATTTTAATTAAAATTAAGTTAAATTTTTACAATAAATGAATATATTTATTTGTGACTATTTCAAGATATCTTCAATAGGATTAGTATAAATTTACTTTAAAAATAACTTTTTAATCTTTAATTATTGCCTCAAAAAATGCGATTAATTTGCTCAATAATAAATCAAATTTTTCAATTCAAATAAAATTTATTAGAGTCTTAACATCTAGCCCCGCAAAAAGACAGTGCTGAGGGGTGCCCAAGGAGCGGTTAAAGACCAAAATGTGTTAAAATCTTAACAAGATTTGGCATTTATTAAGAAACCAGACTAGGGTTTTAATATTTTTTTGCCGATTTGCGCCTGAAATCTTACATTTTTGGAGTTTCTCACTGTTATGACCTACTCCCAGGAGCGGATTATCCCCACGGATTTACGCAACGAGATGCAACAGTCTTACCTGGAATACGCGATGAGCGTAATTGTGGGGCGGGCGCTCCCAGATGCCAGGGATGGACTCAAGCCGGTACACCGGCGCATCCTCTACGCGATGCACGAGTTGGGCCTTGCTCCGGATCGGCCTTTCCGCAAGTGCGCCCGTGTGGTGGGGGAAGTGCTGGGTAAATACCATCCCCACGGCGATACAGCGGTGTATGACGCCTTGGTGCGGATGGCGCAAGACTTCTCCATGCGTTCGCCCCTGATCAACGGCCACGGCAACTTTGGCTCGATTGACAACGATCCACCGGCAGCAATGCGGTATACCGAGTGCCGGCTGCAATCGCTGACCTCGGACGCGATGCTGCGCGATATTGACTCAGATACGGTCGATTACGGGGATAACTTCGACGGTTCCCAACAAGAACCCCTGGTGATGCCGGCACGCATCCCACAACTGCTGCTCAACGGTTCCTCTGGCATCGCGGTGGGCATGGCTACCAACATCCCACCTCACAATCTGGGAGAACTCATTGATGGATTGGTTGCCCTGATCCACAACCCAGACTTGACCGATGTCCAGCTCATGCAGTACATTCCTGGCCCTGACTTCCCCACCGGCGGCCAAATTTTAGGCGTCACCGGCATCCGCGAAGCTTACACCACGGGTCGCGGTTCCATCACGATGCGCGGTATTGCCAGCATAGAAACCATTGAACACCGGGGCCGGCCAGACCGCGAAGCAATCATCATCACCGAATTGCCTTACCAAACCAATAAGGCAGCGATGATTGAGAAAATTGCCGACATGGTGAACGAGAAGCGGTTGGAAGGCATTGCCGATATCCGCGATGAAAGCGACCGCGACGGAATGCGCGTCGTCATCGAACTCAAGCGCGACGCATATCCGCGAGTTGTCCTCAACAACCTCTACAAACAAACGCCCCTGCAAGCTAATTTTGGGGCAAATATGCTGGCGCTGGTGAATGCAGAACCGCAACTGCTCACCATCAGGCAGTTCCTCAATGTTTTCTTGGATTTCCGTGTTGAAACCATCATCAGACGGACGCAGTATGAACTGCGAAAAGCCGAAGAACGCGACCATTTGCTGCAAGGTTTACTCATTGCTCTAGACAATTTAGACGCAATTATTCACCTGATTCGTAGTGCAGCAGATACCGCCACTGCCAAGCAGGAATTGATGGATAACTATGGGCTTTCTGAAGCACAAGCAGACGCCATTTTGCAGATGCAACTGCGCCGACTAACTGCATTAGAAGCTCAGAAAATTATGCAAGAACACGATGAGTTGCAAACGCTCATTGCGGATTTGCGTGATATTCTGGCAAGGCGCGAACGCATTTTAGAAATCATCGAAACCGAAGCAGCAGAAATCAAAACAAAGTTTGCTACACCGCGACGAACCCAGATTGAACACGCGGATGGGGAAATAGATGACACCGACTTAATCGCTAATGAAAAAGCCTTAATTCTGCTCACCGAACAAGGTTACATTAAGCGAATGCCGGTGAGTTCTTTTGAAGCGCAAAGTCGGGGCACTCGTGGTAAAGCCGCGAACCGGATGAAAGAGGATGACGGTGTTGAGCATTTCTTAACTTGTTGCGACCATGATAGCGTTTTGTTCTTTAGCGCTCGCGGCGTCGTTTATTGCCTGAAAGCTTACCAAATTCCCACCGGCTCCCGCACAGCGCGAGGCACTGCCATTGTGCAAATGCTGCCAATTCCCCGAGATGAAAAAATCACCTCAATCGTGCCGGTGAGCGAATTCAGTGACGATGAATATCTGATCATGCTCACCAAAGGCGGCTACATCAAAAAAACCGCCTTGTCTGCCTTCAGCAACATTCGAGCCAATGGCTTAATTGCTATTTCTCTCGAAGAAGCCGATCAGTTGCGCTGGGTGCGACGCGCACGCGCAGAAGACAGCATCATCATTGGATCGCGGCAGGGAATGGCAATTCATTTCAAAGCCACTGCCGACCAGTTGCGTCCCCTTGGTCGCGCCACGCGGGGTGTAAAATCCATGAACCTCCGCAAAGGCGATGAACTGATCAGCATGGATATCCTGCCGGCAGCGATCGTTGCCACCCTTGCTCAAACAGAGGTGGATGAATCAGAAATCGAAGAGGAGGAACTAGAACTCCAAATTGATGAGGCTGAAAACGGTGCTCAAGATTTAGCACTCACGAACGATGAGTCTGAAAACGGCGCTCAAGATCCAGCACTCACCACATCTGCCGGTCCGTGGGTACTGGTAGTAACCACCGGCGGTTATGGCAAGCGGGTGCCGGTTGGTCAATTCCGGCTACAAAATCGTGCCGGTAAGGGAATCATCGTCACGAAATTCAAATCTCGGCGAACGAATGATCAGCTCGCTGCCTTGCGAATTGTCCATGAGGGTGATGAACTCATGATCGTGACAAGTCGAGGCATTATCATTCGCCAATCTGCGGATGCCATTTCCCCTCAATCCCGGAGTGCAACGGGTGTGCGGGTGCAACGTTTGGACGAAGATGATGCCATCGCCGCAGTCGCTTTAGTTCCCCCATCTAATGGCGAGACGGAGGAACAAGAAGAGGCGGAATAACTTAGAATTTAAAACCGCAGCTTCATGTGCGTTAATCTGCGTGCATCTGCGGTTTTAAATTTAAAAACATCAAGCTAAATAAATTAGAATTTTGAACCGCAGCTCGACAAAGATCAACCTAGATAAATTAAATTTATCTGCGTTTCTCTGTGTGTATCTGCGGTTTTAAAATAGAAAATCTAAACTTTAAAATTTATCTCATGCGTTCGCTTCTCAAAACTTGGTTACCCCTAACAATTGCTCTCATCAGCGGCATTCTGATGGGACTGACACCCGCGCCGGTCGGTGCTTGGTTCCTAGGGTGGGTTGCCTTGGCTCCCCTTTGGTTGCTGGTGGTGCAAGAAAGTAAACAGTTAAAAGAGAAAAAAGAAAAGAAATTTTTACTCTTCAGTGCTTTATTGTGGGGAATTGGTTATCACGGTGTCGCTCTTTTTTGGATCACCGGCGTTCACCCCATGACTTGGATGGGAGTGCCTTGGTTAGCAAGTTTGGCGATTGCGTTTTTCTGTTGGGTATTTATCACCCTTTGCGGTGCCGTATTAGTTGCAATTTGGGCAACTTGTTTCTTTTGGATCAATCGGAAGTTTAAAGTTTCAACATTCGTTCGAGTGTTAACCGGGACCGCTTTGTGGTGCGTTTTAGAAACAATTTGGAGTGCCGGCTCCTTATGGTGGAGTTCCCTATCCTACACCCAAAGCCCCCACAATCTCGCTATTTTGCACCTGGCTCAACTTGCCGGTCCCTCTGCTGTAACAGCCGCCCTTGTTGCCGTCAATGGTTTAATTGCTGAAGCTTGGATGAAAGCAAAAAATCATCAAATAAAAGGTATTAAAGCAAATATTTTAGTTTATTTATTGCCGATTAGCCTTTGTTTATTCCTGCATCTTTTAGGATTTTTCCTCTACAGCCGGCCACTGGCACAACCCCCAGTAGATGCCTTAAAAGTTGGGATTATTCAAGGCAATATTCCCAATACAATTAAACTCTACCAAGAAGGGTGGCTTCGTGCCATTGAAGGCTATACCACCGGCTATCGAACGTTAGCCGATCAAGGAGTAGACGCTATTCTCACACCAGAAACCGCGTTGCCGGTACACTGGTCAGAATCTAACTGGATTCGAGATGCCTTTTATCAGGCAATTTTAGATAAAAATGTGCCGGCATGGGTGGGAGCATTTGGGGAAAAAGGACGCAGCTATACCAATAGTTTGTTTACGGTAACTGGCACAGGGGAAACCTTCAGTCGCTACGATAAAATTAAGTTAGTTCCCTTGGGGGAATTCATTCCCTTTGAAGAGTTTCTAGGACGTTTAATTGATCGGCTTTCACCGTTAGACGCTCATCTGGCTGCCGGTTTATCGAATCAAGTATTTGATACGCCTTTTGGGCGTGCAATTGTGGGGATTTGCTATGAATCGGCTTTTTCCTCTCATTTTCAGCGTCAGGCAGCCTTAGGTGGGCAGTTTATCCTCACAGCCTCTAATAACGCCCACTACAGCCCATCCATGCCGGCACAGCATCACGCCCAAGACGTGATGCGGGCAATTGAAACGGATCGGTGGGCTGTCAGAGCCACGAATACGGGCTATTCTGGCATTGTCGATCCCCACGGCAAAACTGTATGGCTATCGGGAATTAATACTTACGAGGTTCATGCAGCTACGATTTACCGCCGGCGCACTCAGACGCTTTATGTGCAATGGGGAGATTGGCTAACACCGGCACTGTTGGCACTCATTGCAATTGCCAGCTTTTTTGACTTTCGCACCCGGATGAGCGCCGGTTCTTAACTTTGGTGAAAAGCAGCGGATGTAAAAATATTCCGAATCTCCCGTCTTCTTGTTAAAGGTGATTTGAGCCAGCTTGAAATAACCCGCTTGAGGCGTGCGTTTTTCATCAATGGCCCACTACAGTCGTTCGTTTAGCTTGGCTCACCAAAAAACCGGCAGATTGAAAGAAAGCCGGCTAAAACTGAGGACGCTAATAGGGCAAAGGTTTTCGCCTATTTTTGACTCGTCAAACCCAGAAAGATAAGTTTAAATGGGAAAAGACGGGGAATACTAAATAGTAACGGCGACTTAAGCGGCTCACAAGTGCGGTGAAGCTAAAAAAAAATAGTCATGGTCAAATTTTCTCGATTCGGGGTAGCACAGATTTTTTTAGCAGCCGCACTGGCGGTGATCGGTGTGGGTTGTAATGACGGCGAGCCTTCCAGCAGCTCAAACACCAATACGGCGCAAAGCACACCGGCACCGGCTCCGAGTGCAGCACCGGCAAGTCCAAAGCCGGCAGCAAAGCCAGCACAGAAGCCGGTGAATCCACCCCTTAGTGACGGCGCTGCTCGAAGATCCTATGAAGAGGCGCTCGACAAAGGTTACAGTGCCGCTAGCATCAGTCAAACTGCCCAATCTCCAGAAGATTGGAAACTGGTAGAAAGCCAGTGGCAAGAGGCGATCAAGCTCCTAAAAACAGTGCCGGCTTCTAGCACTCAAAATAAACTAGCAAAAAGCAAAATAGCTGAGTATCAGAAAAATCTGGTCTCTGCTAAACAGCAAGCAGTTCGTGCCACAACCCGTTCTAAAACTGAATTTGCGGGGATTGAAGTCCCAATCATCCCTTCCACCTCAGAAGTGCCAATCATCCCTTCCACCTCAGATGTGGCTTCTCGCAGTAGCTCCAGCTATGGCTCATCTAAGGAGGGTGGCAGCCGTCCAGAGGTTATTCTGGCACCGATCAAACGTCGTGCCGGCGGGACGGCAGTGATAGAAGTTACCTTTAATGGCCGGCAAACTTTTGACATGATTGTCGATACGGGAGCTAGTGGCACAGTAATTACGTCAAAGATGGCTAGTGTCTTGGGAGTTCGTCCAGAAGGCTCGATGACAGCAGACACTCCCAGCGCCAAATCGGTGACATTTCCCATTGGCAGAGTCGATAGCATGGAAGTTGGGGGTGCCATTGTTAATAACGTGTCGGTGGCAATTGCATCACAGCTAGATATTGGCTTGCTGGGGCAAGACTTCTTTGGGGGTTACGACGTCACCTTTAGAGAAGATGTGGTGGAATTTCACAGCCGGTGACGGCGACAAACCGTGATTAAAAATTAAAAATCTGCCTTTTTAATTTTTAGTTTGTTACTTTTCAATTCATTGACTTAGCTTCTACAAGGAGTCAGATTTGCTATGCAAAAAATTAAATTCGGATTGATTTCTCTGGCTGGATTGCTGCTTTTCCAAACTGCCGGCATTGCTCAGGAATATGAAGGGTGTTTTCTGCGTGATCGTAGCGGCAATCTTATCAAATTGACGGATATGTGTCCGACTAGCTCCCAAGAGGAGGTTTCAGCAACCCTAGGAGCTTTTCAAGTCCCAATTAAACGTCGTGCTTCTGGGATTCCAGTGATAGATGTCGTCTTTAATGGCAATCAGACATTCGAGATGATGTTAGATACCGGAGCGAGTGGGACGGTGATCACGCCAAAAATGGCACAAGCGCTAGGAGTCAAACAGGATGGGACAGCACGAGTAGAGACTCCCAACGCTAAGGACGTTGAGTTTCCGATTGGGCGTGTGACTTCTATTAAAGCCGGCAATGCGATGATTAATAATGTTGTGGTCGCCATTTCACCCACCCTAGAAATTGGATTGCTCGGCCAAGATTTCTTTAGCAAATATGATGTGACCATTAAAAAAGAAGTCATTGAATTTAACCCGCAAACCGAAACGGCAAAACCTGCGCCTCCCAAATAATATTGGGCCTAAAGTTACCGAATTGCAGTGATGATTGCAGGGGCATAAGCTGTGCTTATGCCCCTACTTTATTTTTCTCAGGTTACGGGTTTAAATTTTTTCAGCCGGCTTCATGCTTCCGTTTTCAAGAATGTAACGAGCTGCTCTAGCTTTGACCAACCGGCACCGCTATGCAGAATATCTTTAGCGAGTGAAAGACCGGCTGCATGGTCTTCAAGGGGGATAACACCGGCAACTTGGAGGGCTAAAGCCGCATTTAAAGCCACTGCATCTTGTTGCGCCGGCGTTCCTTTGCCTTGCAAAACATTTTGCAGGATCTGGGCATTTTCTTGAACATCCCCGCCTCGCAGTTGATCCGTTCCTGCCGGTGTTAAACCCAACTCTTGGGGGTTTAAAGTGGCTACCCGTACCTTGCCGGCTGAAAGAATCGCCAAGTCTGTGATATCAGCCAAGCCGGCTTCATCAAGTTTCTCGCGTCCGTGCAACACAATTGCTGAGTGAGTGCCCAACTGTCCTAAAGCTTGGGCGATTGTTGCCACCAACTGAGAATCAAACACCCCAATTACTTGGCCGGTAGGGCGCAAAGGATTGACCAACGGCCCTAACAAATTAAACACCGTCCGCACGCCCAATGTTCGCCGCATGGGTGCCACAGCTTTCAGCGCTGGGTGCCAGCCAGGAGCAAACAGAAATGTAATCCCGACTTCATGGAGTGCGGCATACACCTTCTCACCGGCAGCGCTCAAATTCATTCCCAGCGCTTCCAGTACGTCAGCGGAACCCACCCGACTAGAGGCTGAGCGATTGCCATGTTTGGCCACCGGCACCCCGGCTGCTGCTGCCACAAAGGCAACCGCTGTGGAAATATTAAAGGTTGAGGCTCCATCTCCGCCGGTGCCACAGGTATCAATAACCGTGTTCAGGTCAGAATTTCCACTTGTGGATGAGGGTTGAGGGTTCGTTGCGTCTTGCCTGAGTGGAGAAGATTGAGATTGCAATACCTGAGCCATGCCAGCTAGCTCGTCAGCTGAGATGCCTTTGGCTTGAAGTGCTGCTAAAATTGCCCCCGATAGCACCGGCGGGATTTCTTCATTGAGCCATCCCAGCATCAGTCCGGCAGCTTGGTAGCGGGTGAGGGACTGGCGATCTAGCAGCTGTTGCAGCAAAGTGGGCCAACTGAGGGCTTCGCTGGGGGCGTCTGTTGCTGCCGGTGAAGCAGAATCAATCATAAAATTTACGCTTTAAGACGGAAGTCACAAATAGCTAGTTTTTTCCAGCTTATAACTTTATGTACTTTCTCTGGCGATCAGTCATTGAGTTTGAGAGAAGCTTAAGGCTTTAGGGTTGGGTTGGATAATTCACAACAGACAACTGAAAACTCCTGTGTTCGGGCTTGTACCGGCAACTGTGGTAGATTGGGTGCGCTCAAATCGTCGGGACTGAACCGGCTGTCAAAACAGGCGAAAGCTAGCAAAGCAGATTTTATGCCGGCAAGCGTGGTTATATTTACCTCGATTGACTCATTAAGGAGTTAAAACAGAATAGTTAGCGGCAAACTTGTTAAGCAGAGGTTAGTTTTTAAGTATTACTGCGAGCGTTACAAGCGTATCGCAGTAATTCGTACAGCTTTGCGTTTACTGACTTAATCAGGCTAGGGTCAATCAGAGATGGCCGATAAAAGCAAAAACTTAGGTGCATCCAGAAGAAATAGCATTGCCTTTGGCTATCTGGGAATTGCCGGCACTTTCCTGCTGGCGATTCAATTACTCTTCGGCGCGTACCAGATCAATCGGGGATTTAATCAGCAGGTGGCTGATTTAGAATCCAAAGTAGCCGGTCAAGGCAGATTCCTGGGTGTCGTTAGCCAAAATGCGCTTTCGAGTTCGGACTTTCTCACCCTGGAGTTGCTGATGCAACAAATTTCTCAGGATGGCGATATCATTTACGGCGTCGTTCTCAACTCCGAGAAACTTCCCATCACGCACTTCTTAAAGCGGGACAGCCCCACCATTTCCCAATCTATCGCAACGATCCAGACAGAGGGTGATATCCTCACTGCAATTAATCAAGCGCGTCAAGAACCGCTCATTCGTGAAGTTAGCATCCCGGTTGTCTCCCAAAAGCTATTGTTGGGAGAGATCCGACTAGGTTATTCAGTGGCCAACGTTCAAAAACGACTTTACAAATCGGCAATTGTGACTGTCGTCGATTCAATTTTGGTCAGTATTGGTGTGGCGATGCTGACGGTTGTCCTGTTTAACCGACAGATCCGTAAACCGCTTCAAGACTTGGCAAATTTAGCGCAAGCACTCGCTGCCGGTGAGTTGCATCAACGCGCTGTAGGCAGCTCTAAAGACGAAGTTGGCCAGCTTAAGGCCGCTTTTAACAGCATGGCTACTCAATTGCAACAAACGCTTTTAAGTCTGGAACAGCGCGTCACAGAACACCAGCATATGCAAGAGGCGCTGCAACAAAGTTACAACCTTTTGCAAGTTGTGATTGAAGGCACAACGGATGCGATTTATGTGAAAAATCTTGAGGGTCGCTATGTGTTGATTAACTCAGCAGGTGCCAGTGTTTTAGGAAAGCCAAGGGAAGAAATTCTCGGCAAGGATGACACTGAGTTGCTCTCGCCGGAAACCGCCCGTCAAATTATGACAACCGACCGCAAAATTATGCTGAGGGGCGAAACTCAAATTGTTGAGGAAGTTGTCACCGTGATGGGCGATTGGCAGCGAGGAATTAGGGCTGATAAAATGCCCATTCCTCGGATTTACTTAACGACTAAAGATGTTTACCACGACCCCCAAGGCACTGTGATTGGTTTGATTTGCGTGGCCCGGGATATTACGGATCGCAAACAATCTGAAGAAGCTTTGCAGCTATCGGAAGCACAAATGAGAGAGCAAGCGTTGCAATTAGAAAAAGCTCTGCAAGAAGTGCGACGCACCCAAGCTCAGTTGGTTCAAAGCGAAAAAATGTCTTCTCTGGGGCAGTTGGTTGCCGGTGTGGCGCATGAAATTAACAATCCGGTTAATTTTATTTACGGAAACTTGGAATACACAGAAGCTTATCTTGAAGAGTTACAGAAGCTATTGCATCTTTATCAAAAACACTATCCTCATCCACATATAGAAATTCAGGAAGAAATAGAAACCATTGATTGGGAGTTTATGGAAGAAGACCTTCCTAAAATTTTGGGTTCTATGAAAAAAGGTGCTGAGCGAATTCGCCAGTTGGTTTTATCCCTGCGGAATTTTTCTCGCCTGGATGAAGCACAGGCGAAGTCAGTTGATCTGCACCAAGGAATTGACAGCACGCTGGTTATTTTGAATAATCGGCTTAAAGACAATGTTGAAGTGATTAAGCACTATGGGCAATTGCCACCCGTCCAGTGTTATCCTGCGCCTCTTAATCAAGTTTTTATGAATATTATCAACAATGCAGTTGATGCCTTGGAAAATCAAGATTCTCCCAAGAAAATAGCAATTCACACGGAGCTAATTAAACATAAAACGATGAGTCCAAGAAGTGAGGAGAAGCTGGCTGTTATCAAGTCTGAATCTTCAGTTTTAATTCGTATTGCCGACAATGGGCCAGGAATTTCTCCAACAATTCAAGACAAAATATTTGACCCGTTTTTTACCACAAAGCCGGTGGGGCAAGGCACAGGTTTAGGACTTTCAATCTGCCATCAAATTATTGACAAGCATGGGGGTGAAATTTCAGTGAATTCCCAAGTGGGTAAAGGAACGGAATTTGTCATTATTCTGCCACTTCAACAAAAACGAACTGCTTCACTTTCATTATGAGTGAGGGCCGGCAAACCGTGGTGGCTTAATTCCTTCCACAGTTAAGCTAGAAACTTAGGCTATCAGGGACGGCTCACGTAAAATACGTTGATGTTATAACTTGTGCGATTTTAAACTCACAATTAACAAAAACAGTGGTTGCATCTATGCCATGTTTAGAGGAGCTCAATAACCGGCTGAAATTAGCGTTGCAAGCCAACCACACTGCTATCTGGGAGTGGAATCTCCCCAGCTACAGGCTGGCTTGGTCTGAAAATCTTGAACCTCTGTTTGGGATGCCGGCGGGGACGCGGCTAAGCAGTTACGAAGCGGTTCTGGAAAAAGTTCATCCGGAGGATCAAAGCGTGTTGATCGGGTTGTTTACCCCCGCCGGCATCGCTTGTGAGGATTTTTACATTGAATTTCGCATTATCTGGCCAGATGGTAGCGTTCGCTGGATAGCCGGCAGAGGAGAAGTGTTTAAAGACGAAGACGGCAAGCCGGCGCAGATGATGGGTATGTGTGTGGATATTACCCAAAAAAAGCAGGCTGAAGCCGCATTGCTGGATGAGCAAAACTTGCTGGCTGCGGTTTTGGATACCACCGATGCTTTGGTTGTGGTGCTTGACCGGCAGGGACGGATTGTTCACTGCAACCGAGCCGGTTTTGCCACCATCGGCTACAGTTTAGCTGAGGTGCGAGGCCAATTTTTTTGGCAGATATTCCTCAGTGCTGAAGCAGTGCCAAATGGGTTAGAAGGTTTAAATTTTGAAAGCCAATTTCCGAAGCAGCATGATAGCGAGTGCATGACGCGAGACGGGACACGCCGGCTAATTACTTGGTCACATCGTTGCCTTCAAGATGCCGGTGGTTCCCTCAAGTACCGGCTCGCCACCGGCATTGATGTCACTGAAAGCGCCAACGCTGAGGCTGTACCCACTGAGGAAATCGGCTTTTTAAGTAACCGTGATTGGGAATTTCGGGCCACGTTTGAACAAGCCGGTATGGGTATTGCTCATCTGGCGCTTGATGGCCGATTTTTGCGAGTCAATCAGCGCTTTTGTGACATTTTAGACTATACAGCGGAGGAACTTCAGTTATTGCAGTTTCAGGATATTACTCATCCCGAAGATTTAGATACTGATTTAGTTTATATTTCCCAGTTATTACAGAAGCAAATTTTTAGTTACTCTATCGAAAAACGTTACCGCCACAAAGATGGTTTTTATCTTTGGGCAAATTTAACGGTTTCCTTGGTGCGTGATGCTTCAGAATCTCCTCAGTATGCGATTAGTATCCTTGAAGATATTACTGAGCGCAAGCAAGGCGAAGAAACGATCCGTCAAAGAGAAATTGAGATGCAATCGATGGTTTCTTTACTCGCAGAAGCTCAAAAAGTGGCTCACGTCGGTTGGTGGGAATTTGATGTAGTAACCCAAGCTGTGAATTGGTCAGATGAACTGTTCCGTATTGTTGGTTTGGAACCAAGCCAACCTCCTCCCAATTTTTCTGAATATTTGCGAATGGTTCATCCTGACGATGTAAAAGTTGCAACAAAAGCTGTTAAACAGGTGGTTAATGAAGGACAATCTTATGAATTCGATCAGCGAATTGTGCGCCCTGACGGCGAAATAAGATATTTGGCCGCAAAAGGGCAACCAATTTTTGATAATGAAGGCAATGTTATTAAGCTATTGGGAACTGTTTTAGATATTACTGAACGCAAGCTAGCAGAGGAAACGTTGCGGGAATCAGAAGGGCAACTTGTACGAAAAGCGACTGAGTTGGAACAAACTTTAAAAGCGCTCCAGTTAACCCAAGCTCAGCTAATACAAACGGAAAAAATGTCAAGTTTGGGTCAGTTAGTTGCCGGTGTGGCCCACGAAATTAACAACCCAATCAATTTTATTTATGGCAATCTTACTTTTGCTATTCAATACAGTCAAGATTTGCTGGGCTTAATCCACCTTTACCATCAGAGTTACCACACGGGAGAACGAGAGGGAAAGAAAGATGCCGTTCAGGAGTATATCGAAGCGATTGATTTAGATTACTTGAAGGAAGACTTGCCGCGATTGCTGCATTCAATGCAGCTTGGGGCTGAGCGCATTCGGAGTATTGTACTGAGCTTGCGAAATTTTTCGCGGTTGGATGAATCTCAGATGAAGCGGGTGGATATTCACGAGGGAATTGAGAGTACGTTGCTGATTTTGCAACATCGCCTGAAAGAAAAATCAGGGCGCTATAGGATTGAAATTATCAAGGAGTTTGGCAATTTACCTACAGTTGAGTGTTATCCGGCACAGCTCAATCAGGTATTTATAAATATTATAGGCAATGCAATTGATGCGTTAGAATCTTTTGATCGATTTCCGCTGCCGGCTGAATCTGAAACAGGAGATTTAATCAATGAAAAATTGCCGAAAGTGATTCAGATTCGCACTGAATACAATCCTGAACCATCTCGATTGAATTTAGAGTTTTTTCAGGGTTCAAAGTTTAAAATAAAAAATCATGTGGTGATTTGCATTGCTGATAATGGCCCTGGAATTTCCCCAAGAGTTCAAAGCAAGATATTCGATCCATTTTTTACGACAAAGCCGGTGGGAAAAGGGACAGGGTTAGGGCTTTCAATTTGCTATCAAATTATTGAAAAGCATGGGGGTCAGATTTGGGTGAAGTCTCAACCGGCACAGGGAACGGAGTTTGTTCTAGTTCTACCAATTCAGCAAGAGCCAGTGTCGTAAACGGCTATTGCGATTAAGCGAGAGGAAAAGGAAAAAAATCAGAATTTTCTCCGTTGAAATTTGGTGTTGTGAGCGCATTTTACAGTAAAAAAATCCTAGTTAAATCTACAAAGTTAAGCTTATGAAGTAGTTACGCTACTCAGACAAAGATTATCATAAAATGAGATAATTTAACTCAGGAAGTTTAAGCAGGTAAACGAATATAAAACGTAGTTCCTTGGCCAGATTTAGATTCAAAATAAATTTGGCCGCCATGCGCTTCGACAACCGATTTGGCAATTGCTGCTCCCAAGCCGGTGCCGCCCCGCTTTCCGCTGGTAACAAACGGTTCAAACACCCGACCTCGAATTGCTTCAGGAATTCCAGGGCCGTTATCGCTAATTGTAATCTCCACCCATTCTTCAACAGATTGAGCCACGAAATCGATGCGACCGCCACTGCCGTTAAAAGATTCTACAGAGTTACTTACCAAGTTTTGAAAAACACGCATGAGCTTATTTTCATCAGCGCTAATAACGATATCTGCAGATTGGAAGATAAAGATAACTTTTTCAGATAGAAAATAACAGCGATTTAACTTTTGAAAATATTGCATTAGTTCAACAAACTTAATGGGTTGTTTGTTGAGTGCTGGAGTCCCGCGTCCAAATTCTAAAACTTCATCGGTCATTTCTAGCATTCGGGTGAGCTGCGTTTGGATAATCTCACACCACTCCTGAGTATCTTCATCTGCGTGAATTTCTTTTAACATTGAACTAGCCAGATGAATGCCGGTGAATGGACCCTTAAAATCATGAATAATGGTATTGACCATTTCTCCGATTAAAGCCATTTTTTCTTTGTGAACAACTTGATTCACGTATCGATCAGTTGTAGAGCGTAAATGTTGAATCAGGTGACGAAACACGTCGAGGACAACACCGCCATTTGTCTCGAGTAAAATTTCCATCAGCCGGTCACGCGGAATTTTTGCTAACGTTGTATATCCGCTGGCTGAAGCTCTGGCACTGCGCGGTTGTCCGTCTAAAACTCCGAACTCGCCAAAAAAGTCGTTCGCGCCGGCAATGGCAACGGTTTGATATTTATTCGTGTTGGTACGCTTACTAAACGCGACTTGACCGTCTAAAACTAGGTAAATGGAGTCTGAGGTTTCGCCTTCTTCAAAAATAACTTTTTGATCGGAAAAACTCTCCACAGTTGCTAGCTGGCAAAGTTGTGCTGCTTGTGCCGGCTCAAAATAGGCGATAAACCGATGCGATTTCAGATCCATGCGAGAGTCCCTGCATCCTTAATCGAGGAAGCTGCTTGATCTATCTTCCCTCAAGTTCACCGATGTGGTAATTCTAACCGACTTTTCTCTGTGGAATGCCTTATCAGTATAAGGCGATGGGCTTATACAATCAGAGATAGACAAGGAAACTTGCAGGCACACAAACAAAGCCGCAACGAACTTTTTGCTTAACTTGCATATTTTCCCAACGCCATTACCGCATTCTGACCGCCAAATCCAAAACTAAAACAAAGTATATTATTTATGTCACTCTGACGCGCCACTCTCACGAAATCTAAATCACAGGCCGGCGCTTTCAACCCCACACAAGGCGGTAAAATTTGATACTGCAACGCCATCAGCGAGAAAGCCGCACCCATTGCGCCGGATGCGCCTAATGTGTGACCCGTTGCGCCCTTTGTGGAACTCACGGGCACACCTTGAGGAAACAACCGTTCGATTAAATTCGCTTCAAACTCGTCATTCAAGGCGGTGCCGGTGCCGTGAGCGTGGATGTAATTAATCTCAGATGAGGAAATGCCACTGCGTTCGTAACCTTGCTTAACAGATGCCATCGCGCTTGCCCCACCTTGTTCTGGGGAATTCGCATAACAGGCATCATTTGTCAAGCCAAAACCCCGCACTTGTCCGTAAACTCGTGCAGAGCGCTGTCGAGCGAGCTGGGCAGACTCTAGCACAAACACTGCCGCGCCTTCTCCAAGCACCAAACCTTCGCGATGCCGGTCAAAAGGATAGCAACCTGTTTTTGCTAAAGCCCCCATCTTGTCAAATCCTGCCAGCGTCAGTGGTGTCACCGGCGCTTCCACCCCGCCAACAACCACCTGCCGGCACTGCCCTGTTTGAATCAGTTCAAACCCTTGTGCCAGCGCCCACAAGCCGGTAGCGCAGGCGGCCATTGGTGCCAAAACCGGCCCGTTTGAGCCGATTTGACGCGCCGCCTGGATCGCTGCCATGTGAGGGAGGGTTTCTAGCCAGGGAGGGGGCAATTTAAATGTGCTTCCCCTCTCTTGGATAGCTGCCCTGGCTCGCTGTTCCCACCGGCTCTGATAAGCGCGGCTTGAGCCAATTACTACGCCACACTCAGGTGCCGGCAGCATTAACCCGGCATCTTGAACCGCATCTGCCACAACCTGCTGGGTTAAAGCAGACAAATCGGTAAGCGTTGGGCCAATTAGCGCCAGGGGGCGGGGGGGCTGTTCCGGAAACGGTTGATATTGCTCAATGCCAGAGTTACCGGCAAGCAACCGCCGCCAACTGGCTTCGAGCGCCCCTAACGCTGAAACCAACCCAATGCCGGTGACAACAACTTCCACAACTAAATTCTGAATGCACGGATTTTAGATTTTAAATTGAGTGCAATCTAAAATCTAAAATCTTTGATCATTGATTTGCTAACTTCAAGTTATCCAATCCCTGCGTTACTTTGGCAGATTCAATGCGATCTCCCTGCTGAATTTTGTCAACCACATCCATGCCTTGGGTGACTGAACCAAATACCGCATAATTGCCATCTAAAAACGGGAGATCCGCTAACGTAAAGTAAAACTGCGACGAAGCTGAATCTGGCGGGGCTGAACGCGCCATCGCCACAGCGCCACGTTTATGCTGCAACTCAGGTTGGGCACGCACGTTGGCAGCTTCTAACGTCTTACTATAGATAGGAGCATCTGCCCCTTTGGGCTTAATTTCCAGGGGAATATAGCGGGGACGGGACGTTGCGGGGTCAATAAAACTGCCGGTTCCCAAAGTGCCAGAAAACTTGGGGTCTTTACCTTGAGGGTCGCCGCCCTGAACCACAAAGGGTTCCGGGTCGCGCACGACTCGATGAAACGTAAGACCGTTATACACGCCGCGCTGAACGAGATCAACAAAGTTGCCGGCACTGATCGGGGCATTGTTGCCATCGACTTCAATCGTAATGGGAGAACCCTTAACGACCATCACCACCGTTGCTTTACCTTCTAGTCGGGGTAAATTGCTCGGTTGTGGGTTGTTGGCTTGATTGCCTGCCGGTGACGTTGGAGTGTCTGAAGCATTTGGGGAAGCTTGGGGAGCAGAATTTTGAGCATCAGCACATCCTCCAATCAGCAGTGCTCCCACAAGCAAAACTGAGACTAACCAGTGGCGAATTTTAATCTGCATTTTGAATTATCTAGACAATTGGTGCGCCGGCCTGATCATAACGCTGAGACTGCGCCACCTGGGGAATGGTTTTTGCCGGCAAGGGTGGGGCAGACGTGCCGGCATTGAGCCGCCGAGGCTTGATATTAAAGGAATTTTGCTGCGCCTCTAGGGCTTATCATAAGCCTTCTAGCGGCACGCCCAGAAATCGAGCCAGTTCAGCTCCTTGATTTTCCAACTCAGCTAAGGGCAGTGGTTGGCCCACGCGCGTTAGAGGCACATCCCTTCTTCCCTTAAGACGCAAGAAAAGGGCACGACGGGGATTGATACCTTCTTTAATATCAACACGAATTGATTGGACTTCTTCTGTAGTGGATTTGAGTTCTATCCGACGGTTTTTACCGGGAAAGCCCCACCGGAAAATGCTAATCTCACCCGTCTCGCGGTTGAATTCGTTGTAACCACCGCCTACATCCCAAAGGATACTCAGCCAAAGGTAAAGGCTCAGGAGCAAAGCGGCAGAGCCGTATAAACCCATGACTAGACCTTGGGGGACAAAGATTAACTCGGTGGTATCGGCAAAGGGCAGCAGATTCAGGTGCAGATAGCTAGAAAGCCCAGCCAGCAGAAAGCCGGTGCCCCCCCCAGACAAGGCCGTTGCCCAAAAGTAGTTGCTGAGCCGGCGAGAACCGATAATCTCCTTGCGGAGGATGCGATCGCTTTTAGAAATTGTTTGTCCAGTCATCGAACTACTACCATGCTTGCTTAATTCAAATTCACCAGCCTACAGGAAATCCCTACTCATTGAGGGCGGACTTTGCGAATGTTGATAAATTTCATATATAGTTATGTTAACTTACTTAGAAACCTCGCAGTTTTAATACAAGAGGGTTTAAACGAAATGACCATAGCAGTCGGACGCGCCCCAGCAGAGAGAGGATGGTTTGACGTCCTCGATGACTGGCTCAAGCGTGATCGCTTCGTATTCATCGGCTGGTCGGGCCTGTTGTTAT
>NZ_JACJOU010000005.1 GCF_014695725.1 Microcoleus sp. FACHB-672
TCGTAAGCATTGACTATTTTTTCTCGCAAATCTACTGAGTACGGTTTCATTATGATTCTCAATACCTTTAATGTTCCCTTGAGTGTACCTCATATCTCTCAAAAGCGCTGTATTATCTGCAACCAAGCTGGACAATTAGCAACTCAAGCAGTTTTAAACTAGAGACAGTTACTTTGGTAGCACAACGGGCATTTGGCCTAACCGAAGAACCTCTGCCAAACACAAAAGGAAATTGCTATGACACTGCCGGCTGGCCCAAAAACTCATCCCTATTTACAGCTCATTCAGTGGATTGCCAATCCACTCGCATATATGGATAACTGTGCGAAGCAGTATGGGGACATCTTCACTACGCCTTTGGCCCGTCAGGGAAACCCCATCATATATGTGAGTAACCCCCAAGCAATCCAGGAGATATTAACCGGCGACACCAAGCAGTTTGAAGCGCCGGGAGAAGCCAACCAAGTTTTACAGCCACTGGTGGGGGATCAATCGATGATCCTGTTGGGCGGACAACGACACCGCCGGCATCGCCAGTTGTTAATGCCTCCCTTTCACGGGGACAGAATGCGGAACTACGGCCAATTAATTGTTGATATTACCAATCAAGCTGTTAACCACTGGACACAGGGGGAGACTTTTTCTGCGCGGAGTGTGATGCAAAAGATTACGCTGCGAGTAATTTTGCAAGCGGTGTTTGGATTGCACGAAAGTCCTCGCTATGAGCAGTTGCAAGAACTCACCGGAGAAATGCTAGAAGGGTTGAGTTCGCCGTTCAGTTCTACCTTTCTGTTTATTCGCTCATGGCAACGAGACTTAGGCGCGTGGAGTCCGTGGGGACGCTTTTTGCGCCAAAAGCAGCAAATTGATGCGCTTTTATACGCTGAGATCGAAGAACGTCGGCAGCAAGGCGATACCTCGCGCACCGATATTCTCAGTTTGATGATGTCGGCGCGGGATGAAGAGGGACAGCCGATGACGGATGAGGAGTTGCGCGATGAGTTGCTGACGCTGCTGTTTGCCGGCCATGAAACAACCGCAACGGGTTTGGCTTGGGCGCTTTACTGGACTCATTCCCTGCCGGCAGTCCGCGAACGGCTGGTGCAAGAACTTGATGCTTTGGGAGAAAATCCCGATCCAATGGAAATTTTCCGCCTGCCTTACCTGACTGCTGTTTGCCAAGAAACGCTGCGGATTCGCCCCGTTGCGATGCTGACTTTCCCGAGGGTGGTGAAATCGCCAGTGCGGCTAATGGGTTATGAGTTAGAGGAGGGGACGGCGGTGATCGGCTGTATTTATCTGACTCACCAGCGTGAGGATCTTTATCCGGAACCCAATCAGTTTAAGCCGGAACGGTTTTTAGACCGGCAATTCTCGCCCTATGAATATTTACCGTTTGGCGGTGGCAGCCGGCGCTGTATCGGTTTAGCGCTAGCGCAGTTGGAGATGAAACTGGTATTGGCAACGATTTTATCTAACTGGCAACTGTCACTGGCCGATAAGCAGCCGGTACAACCTGTGCGCCGAGGCGTGACACTAGCGCCGGCAGGGGGTGTGCGAATGACAGTTATCGGTGAACGGCAAAAAGTCAAAATCCCGGTGCCGGTGGCATAAATTCAAGACCGATGTGCAAACTGTCCCAAGACCTGAACCGATACTCAAAGCTAACTTTTATCCTACGCTGTAGCACTCAACCGCTACCGGGGAGTTAAAATCCCTGTCTAATAGCGAAAGTCTTCTCAACAGGAGTGATTGACAACTCCCCAGTTGGATTGAGCCGGCTTTCGCTATTAGGCGGCAGGTAAGTGCATCAAGTCAATCTCACCTCTTACCTACCTTGCAAGGCAGCTAATCGATCTATCACAATATAAATACAGAAACAAAACTTAAGCTTTCTCTAATATTTATAATTACTTCCCTTAATGACCGCCCTCACCTCCTCTGATGGGCTGCTATCTAAACAGCCAGCAATCGCCTCCCCTTCTTCCTCCCTAACTCGCCTCCTCAACCGGCTACAGCCAACCCCAGAAACCGTTGTCATGATCTTGGCGGTACTGATTGGCGGCAGCACCGGCATGGGCGTCGTCACCTTTCATTACCTCATCGATCTGATCCATAGCTTGATGCTAGAGGGTTTGATGGGGTTCATTTCCCCTTGGGGCGCATGGACACTGGCTTGTGTTCCTACCCTCGGCGGCGCGATCATCGGACTCATGCGCTGGCGCTGGCCGGATTTTGGCCCTGGAATTTCCTCAATGATTGCGGCGGTGCAGGAACCCAAACGTTCTGTTCCCCTTGTTCTCAAACCTGTGACAAAGATGGTTGCCGCCTCGGTTTCTTTGGGAACGGGCGCTTCCCTTGGCCCAGAAGGGCCAAGTGTAGAAATCGGGGCAAATTTTGGGATGCTGGTGAGTCAAGCGTTGCAAGTTTCCCAAGAGCGGCAACGGTTACTGCTGGGCGCGGGTGCGGCTGCCGGCATTGCGGCGGGATTTAATGCCCCGATTGCCGGTGTGTTTTTTGCTCTGGAAGTGGTGCTGGGCACAAGTTTTGCCACTTCAGCCGTCAGTGTGGTGCTGTTGGCGGCAGTGGTTGCGGCTTTAATCGCTCAAATTGGATTGGGTGCTCAGCCGGCTTTTGCACTCCCTGATTATTTGGTGCTATCGCCTCTGGAATTACCGCTCTACATGGGTTTAGGGCTATTAGCCAGTTTAGTTTCGATTGCCTACACCCAAGCGGTTAAACTAGCGCAGCGTTGCTTTCAGGGTGAAGTGCCTCTTTTTGCCTGGTTCAGTCGCATTCCTCGGTGGCTTCATCCGATGATCGGGGGTGCTTGTGTTGGTTGGGTGGCGTTGCAATGGCCGCAAATTTTAGGCATTGGCTATGAAACGATTGAAGCAATGTTGCAAGATGTGGAGTTTTCTTTGCAACTGTTGCTGATCCTGCTCGTTCTCAAGTTGGTGATGAGTGCGATTAGTTTGGGGAGTGGCTTAGTTGGCGGGACATTTGCACCGACTATGTTTCTGGGCGCGTCCTTGGGTTCGGCTTATGCGAAGATTTTAGTGTTAGCTATCCCAACGATACAATCGGTGATGGCGAGTCCGCCGGCTTATGCAATGGTCGGAATGGCTGCGGTACTGGCCGGCAGTGCTCGTGCGCCGCTCACAGCGATATTATTATTGTTTGAATTAACACGAGATTACAGAATTGTGTTGCCGTTAATGGCGGCGGTGGGGTTGAGTGTTTGGTTGGTGGATTGTTTGAAGCCGGTTAAAACTTCTAGTTCTAACTTGCAAGAAATTGGGTTGAATATTGAAAAAGATTATAAGCAAGAAATCTTGCAAAATATTCTAGTTTCAGAAGCCATGAATAAATCGCCGCTGATTTTATCTGGAACAACGACATTAATCGAGGCAGGTTTAACCTTAACAGATAATAATTGTCATAGTAGCTTAGTAATTAATGAAGCGGGCCGATTAATTGGGATTCTCACGTTGCGAGATGTAGATCGAGTCTTGTCCCGTGTGAAATCCGATGCTTTGATGAGTTATTTAGCACAGCAGGAAATAGCGGATATCTGCACAACTGAAATTCTTTTAGCTTATGAAGATGAGCCGGTTGCTGATGCCTTAGATCGGATGGCTGCCAGAGGTTTGCATCAGTTGCCGGTGGTTGAACGAGACAATCCTTATGAGGCGTTGGGATTATTAAATGAAGAGGATATTTCCCTAGTTAGCCAGTTGGCAATGACGCGGGATGCTTTGCGGGGTTATTGTTCGCTGCCGGCAGCTTCAGAAGCGGTGGGAGAGGAGGAAGCAAAGGTGTCGGTGTGAGATTTAGCCGGCATTTGGGCAGAAAGTTGAGGACAATTATGAAGCTGCCGGTACAATTAAACCCAAAGCGCGATTTAAAATCTCTTCTTTATTAACCCGTTGTTCTAATTCTGCTGCTTCATATCGCCCTTCTTCCACTTCTAGGGAAGCTTCATCAATAGCATTTAGATAAGCTTCTTCTAAAGTCTCCATTAATTCTTCTTGAGTTAAGTAATAGCCTCCAGCTTTGCGGCGGTTGTTTTTTCGTTTAATTTCTCTAACTAAATTTCGGATAGAAACTTCCCAAGAGCGAGTTGTGCGATTTTCTACTTGTTGTTTAATGAGATGCACCAATAGAATCACGGCATAATTGATAATGTTATTAATGATATCAGATTTGCTCATATCTTCTAATTCTTCAACAATCGCTAAGGAACCCGGGATATCGCCTTTTAGAAGTAATTCTTTGAGTTCAAGTAATTCTTCCATATTGTTAACCTTCTGTATATTTCTTATTCTAACTGCTTTTTTTTAAAAAATATTGCTATTGGCTCCTCTAATTCGCAATTTTTCAATTCTTTAAACTATAGGTGTTCGTGTGCCGACTTCATAAAATTGGCGCGTAAATCGTATTAAATGAACCGTAATTTTAACTGTTGTAATTCGGTTAGAAAATCCGTTTTTTAAACAAAGATTATCTAAATTTAAATTGGATCACCAACTCTGAAGCAAAAATTTTGTGGAAAGATCAACTGCCGGCATTGGGATAAAATTAAAACATCATCAATCAAAATTTAAAGGAATCAAAATATGGGTACACTTGTACTGCCAAATCTTCAAGGCAAACAAATGGGTCAAGTTATCACCACATTAACCGTCACAAATCGCATCGATCAAGTTCTCCATCAGCAAGGTTTCATCCCATCTGAAGAAGTTCGCGCTATTACATTAGATAATGTTGTTGTCGATACCGGCGCAACCATGCTTTGTCTGCCGGCAAACGTTATCAGCCAATTGGGGTTAATGCAGGTAGGAGAAACCAACGTAGAAACCTCAGCCGGAGTAAAAAGGGGTCGGATTTTTGGCGATGCCACAGTTGTAGTAGAGAATCGAGAAGGCAGTTTGATTGCCTCGAACTCACGGAACTTAAGTATGCTTTGCTAGGAGTGATTTCTTTACAGCAACTTGGCTTAGAGCCTGATTTGCAGAATCATCGCTTGCGAGTATTACCGATGAATTCTGAGCAAACCTATCTGATGGCTTAATTTCCGTCTCAAACTGTCACTATTACTTAAATGAAATGCCGGCACAGTTGAATTGAATTCGCTCAATCTGCAAAGGGAACTCTGCTTTTCTCCCCAACAGATTGAAGGTAATGTAAAGTTTTGTAAAATTAATTTAATAAATAAAACAAATTAAATTAAGATTAACACAATAAACCTTGAGTTTTTTATGCCTTCGCAACTTAGTTAAAAACTGAGCGTGCGAATATTTACAGACCGATGAACAGTGAGTTAGGAGTTACCGTATAAACATGGCTAAAACAGCTAAATCAAACGAAACAAACATCCAAGATACGCTTCCCCAAAGCGCACTTGCTCTCAAAAAAAATTCCGGGATGATTCACTTACGGCCTTTACCGGAAGGACGTCCAATTGCTGATAATACCACTGCCAATATGGATGAGCTGATCGGCTATCTAGATTAGATAACCGATAGTTGCTAATTTGCCGGCTTCCCATCAAACCTGTTGCACCTTTATGCTAAGAAGGTGCAACTGAAATTAACTAGCGTCCCTCACACTCGAAACTGTTCAGTAGCTGCTGTGTAGTGGATAGGTAAAACACAATCAATATTTTCATGGGGACGAGCAATGACATGGTAGGAGAGTAACAAATCCTCCTCGGTCGTCACTCGCTTAACTGAATCCACCCCAGCCGCCACCGCAGCTTGCACCTCAGCGACATCTCCCCGAACAATGATCGTGTAGCGAGCACTGCTCACTTTTTCATAGCCAACCAGCGTAACACGGGCGGCTTTAACCATTGCGTCTGCCACTGCAAGCGCAGGAGGAAGACCTTTCACTTCAACCATACCGACTGCACCTGGCATTTGCCCTTTCTCCTGAATTAATGGAATACGTGAACCTCATTGTACGATTGAGGGGATGCCAAAAAACATTCGTGTTATTGCCGGCTTCGCGTCCCCCCAGGAATTTAACTCAGATTGCCTAGAGTTCTCTAATTGATTAGATATTTTTAGTTTGTATATTCAGCCGGCTTATCGTTCCCCAGCTTCACCCATTTTTAAACCTTAGAAATAAGGCGAACTGCATCGCAAAATAGTATTAGGATCGAAGATAAAGTAATGCAGCTAACCTTGTCTCCGTCACCAGCAGGAAGCCACCAATGATCGCTTTAGATAAACCCCGTAACTGGAAACCAATTATTAAAGAATTTGAAAGCGCAGTCGGCAAAACCGGCGTTGTGCAGCGCAAAGAAGAATTGCTTACCTACGAATGCGACGGACTTAGCAGCTATCGGCAGAGACCGGCTGTTGTTGTGCTGCCAAAAACGACGGAAGAAGTCGCAAAAGTTGTCAAAATTTGTGATCGCAACAGCGTGCCTTGGGTTGCTAGAGGTGCCGGCACCGGCTTATCGGGGGGTGCCTTGCCGGTGGAAAATTGCGTGGTAATCGTCACCGCTTTGATGCGAAAAATCCTGAAAATTGACCTGGAAAATCAGCGAGTGGTTGTGCAACCTGGCGTGATTAATAATTGGGTAACTCAAGCAGTTAGCGGTGCCGGTTTCTATTACGCACCCGATCCTTCCAGTCAGATTATCTGCTCAATTGGCGGCAACGTTGCTGAAAATTCCGGTGGCGTCCATTGCCTGAAATATGGCGTTACAACCAATCATGTGATGGGCTTAAAATTGGTGCTGCCCGATGGTTCTATTGTAGAAGTTGGCGGCGAACTTCCCGAAATGCCTGGATACGATCTCACCGGCTTATTTGTTGGTTCTGAAGGCACTCTGGGAATTGCCACAGAAATCACGCTGCGAATTCTTAAAGCACCGGAATCAATTTGCGTTTTGCTGGCAGATTTTACCACCATTGAAGAAGCCGGTGATTCCGTTTCCGATATTATCAGCGCCGGCATTATTCCAGGCGGCATGGAAATCATGGACAACCTCAGCATTAATGCCGTTGAAGATGTAGTTGCCACCGGCTGCTACCCCCGCGATGCCGGAGCAATTCTACTCGTAGAAATCGACGGCTTAGAAGTTGAAGTTGCCAGAAACAAACAGCGCGTTGCAGATATTTGCACGAAAAATGGCGCACGCAGCATCACAACAGCCAGCGATCCAGAAACGCGCCTCAAAATTTGGAAAGGACGAAAAGCAGCCTTCGCAGCAGCCGGTCATTTAAGCCCAGATTATTACGTGCAAGACGGCGTAATCCCCCGCACACAAATGTCATTTGTTCTCAAAGAAATTGAAGAACTGAGCAAGAAATATGGCTATCAAGTAGCAAATGTCTTTCATGCCGGTGATGGCAATCTTCACCCGTTGATTCTTTACGATAACTCAGTAGCCGGTGCCCTAGAAGTTGTAGAAGAATTGGGCGGAGAAATCCTGAAACTTTGCGTGAAAGTTGGCGGGAGCATTTCTGGAGAACACGGTATAGGGGCTGATAAAAAATGCTTTATGCCAGATATGTTCACCGCAACCGATTTAGAAACTATGCAGTGGGTGCGGCAAGTCTTTAATCCTAAAGGGTTAGCAAATCCCGGAAAAATGTTTCCCACACCGCGCACCTGTGGAGAAGGTGCAAAGGTTCAGAACACTCAGAAATTTAATGGAGCAGAACTGTTTTAAAGCTTGATTTAGTGGGTAGGAGAATTAGCAAAAGCGCCAAGCAAAACATTTTAAGTAGCGAGGGCAAATCGACAATGACAGAGCGACAGCCAATCCCGCATCTTCTGAAAGCCGGTGATATTCAAGCCATGCCAGAAACCGTAAAAGTTCACCCGCTCAATTCTCAAGCTGTACGACACACTAAATCTCTCAGTGAAGTGGTAGGGATGGCTCATTTGGGAGTTCATTTAGTGCGTGTGGAACCGGGGAAAGAAACCACCCAAGTTCATTTTCATCACCAAGAAGAAGAATTCATTTACATCATTTCCGGTAAAGGAATTGCGGAAATTGGTGAGAAGCAAATTGAAGTAGAAGCCGGCGATTTTATGGGGTTCACTGCGCCTTCTCTCCCTCATGGCATGAAAAATCCTTTTCAGGAAGATTTGGTTTATTTAATGGGAGGGGAACGGCAAAACTTTGATGCCTGCGATTACCCGAAACTGAAAAAACGTCTTTATCGAGTTAACGGAGAGCGCCGGTTAGTAGAATGGGAAGACTTAAAACCCTTTTAAAAAAGAACGCGCCTTTTCCTTATTTAAAGCATCAGTTTTATCGATGAGGCAGACGAGATGCCGGCCCCGCATTTAAAAATTTTGAACAAAACTGGAATCTAGCCAGAAACTTGCTGAATAGGCAACCTCACAGTAAACGTTGTGCCCATACCCACTTCACTGTAAACGGTAATGGTGCCTCCATGTAAATCAACCGCCTTTTTAACAATTGCTAACCCTAACCCAGTCCCCGGAATCTTGCCAACATTGGTCGCACGATGAAATGAATCAAATAAGTAGGGTTGATCTGCTGCGGGAATGCCAATTCCTTCATCCTTGATCTTAAAAATAATCTCGCTTCCTTCATAAAAAAGTACCAAATGCACCGTGCCACCTTGGGGAGAATATTTAATTGCATTTGAAAGCAAATTACTTAGAATTTGCCGTAAAAGTTTTTCATCCAGGCAAGGAAGCAAAGCAGAAACTGGAGACCCCGGCATTAAGAAATTGGGGGATAGAAAAAGCGAATTTATGCCAGCATCTAAAGGGTGAGTGATAAACGTAATTGTATGGAAATTGCCGGCTCTAAGCTGGCAGTCTTCCACCAACTCCCGACAAAAAGCTTCTAAATCCACCGGCACCGGATCAAATGAGAGTCTTCCCATCTCTGTTCGACCGATCACCAGTACATTTTCTAACAAATCAATCATCTGTTTAACAGCGGCTTGAATACGCTGAAAATACTGAGTTCTTTTCTCTTCAGATGCCCGCTCTCCATAACGTTGGAGTAATTCAACCGACATGACAATTGAAGCCAGGGGGTTGCGGAATTCGTGGGACACCATATAAACAAAACGAGATTTGAGTTCGTTGAGTTCTTTTTCTGTTTCCAACGCCTTGCTCAGTTCAGCAATAAAATGTTTGCGCTCGGTAATATCTTCTCCAACACCGGCAATACGGTAAACTTCACCTGACTCATTGCGAATGGGAAAAGAACGCGAGCAAATCCAGCGGATTGAACCATCTGGCTGCACGATCCGATACTCAACCGTTAACGGCTCTTCTAACTTCCTTTGCGCCTTAATTGCTTTGATCCGTTCCCGATCTTCTAGAGGCAAAGCCTCTAACCATGAATGCGGCTTTTCATATAGACTTTCAGGTTTCAGTCCCCACAGTTCTTCATAAGCAGGACTGACATAAAGCATCTGGCTCTTATCTGCTGTGGTTATCCAAAAAACTTCCCGAATATTTTCTGCAAGCTGGCGGAAACGCTCTTCACTGGCACGCAAAGCTTCTTCCGCTTGTTTACGCTCAGTGATGTCTTCTACCATTCCCAAAGCATAAAGAATTTCCCCGTTTGGATCACGCAAAACGGTTGAAGTGAGATGTACCCACAGAACGTTTTGCTGTTTTGTAATGTAGCGTTTCTCGATTTGAAAACTGTCAATTTTCCTTTGAACAACTCGCTCCACATAGAGCGCTTCCTTGCCCCGATCTTCGGGATGAGTAATATTCTCAATCGTGAGGGCTGTCATTTCTGTAGAGGTGTAACCCAACATCTCACATAAAGCGCGATTCACTTTAACAAATCGTGCGTCCGTGCCGGCAAGTGCCATGCCAATGGGTGCCTCATCAAAAACCCTGCGAAATCGCTCCTCGCTGTCACAAAGTGCGGCTTCTGCTCGCTTGCGCTCGGTGGCAAAAGCAATGTGGTTGGCAATGGTTTGAGCTAACTGTACTTCTTCGTCATTGAAAAAATGAGGCTGGCTGTAACCTAGCAAAAATTTCCCCAATAGCCGGCCTTGAAAAACCAGGGGAATTAAAGCCAAAGCGCGAATACCGGCTTGCAGCAAAACAGCTTGCGTCGGCAAAAAATTAGGGGCTTGCAAAGATGCAATATCTGTGATTAAAATCGGTTTCTTGGTTTTTTGCTTAGAGCCTAGGCAAAAATACTCTTCACAAGCCTTACAAGAATCATGGGAAAGCCCGCGCCAGACTTTGAAACGCAAACCTTGCTCTGGCTCTAATAGCAAGATGCCGGCGCACGCAGTTTGCAAAGAGTGCCCTATCCCATTTAAAGCCGCTTCATAAATCTCCTCAATCGCTGCTGCTCGCCTCACAGCATCGGCTAGTTGATAAAGGGTCTGAAGTTGGCTGAAGCGTTGCCGCAGCGCCTCTTGCGCCTGGTAGCGAACTTCTATCTCCTGTTGGAGTCTCTCATTTAGCTGCTGGAGTTCGCCGGTGCGTTGCGCGACGCGAGTTTCCAGTTCCTCATGGGCGCTTTGCAACCTCTCGTCTGCCCGTTTGCGATCCGTAATATCTCGCCCCACTGCTTGAAACTCGACAAAATTGCCCAACTCGTCAAACAGCGCTCGGTTTGTCCATTGCAGATCGCGAAGCTCTCCGTTAACAACAACCCGATGCTCCAAAACGTTTACAGGATTTGCTGCGGTTAAGGAATTGAGGGTTTTCAGGATATTTTGTTGTTCTTCGCCGGCAGTGAGTGGGGTAAAAGTGCACCCGATCAAATCTTGAGGCTCAAACCCAAAATAACGACAGTAGGTGTTGTTTGCAAATGTCAGGGTGCCATCTGCCAAAAACCGGCAGATCAGTTCAGTTTGATCTTCTACAATGGCGCGATAGCGAGCCTCGCTTGTGTGCAGCGCTTCTTGTGCCTGCTTTGCCTGGGTGATGTCGCGGGCGATTCCTTCAAAGGCGATCGGCTTGCCGGCTTCGTCGCAAACTAAAATGCTGCGGGTTTCTGTCCAAATAATGCTTCCGTCTTTATGTATCCAGCGCAACACTAAAACTTCATTGGTACGCTGCTGAAGCGTCCATTGAATTAAAATCTCTCGATCATCGGGATGTACAACCTTCACTCCTAATTCAGGATCGGCGTAGTGTTCTTCTGGGGTGTAGCCGGTGATGGTTTCTGCTGCGGGACTGACGTATTCAAAACCGGGAGTGGGAAAGAGGCGGTAGCGGTAGATTATATCTGGGGCATTTTCAGCAAGCCGGCGGAAACGAGCGGCAGTTTCAGATCGTTCGGCTTCTGCTTTGCGCTTGTCGTCGCGCAATTGTTTGGCTTCCAGGGCGGCGAGGACGGCAGGACCCAGTCTTGCTAAGCGATCTTTGAGCAGGTAGTCAGCAGCACCTTGTTTCATGCACTCAACGGCGACTTCTTCATTTTGGCTGCCGGTGAGGACGATGAACGGAATATCCAGGTTGCTGGCTCGCAACAACTGCAACGCACGCAGGGCATTAAACTGCGGCAGAATATAATCTGCAAGAATGATATCGAAGCTCTCATGTAGCTGGCGCAGGTAGTCCGGTTCTGTCTCTACACGCTGCCAACTGGGCGCGAAGCCTGCTCGGCGCAGTTCACGCATGATCAGTTCAGCATCGGCGGGCGAGTCTTCAAGAATCAAAATGCGGATGGCAGTTGACATGATCGCTAACTAAAACATGGGAATGGCAGAAGCGAACTTTTGGCTCGCCTTTTTGGGGGCGGTGGTTTTGTCTAGATGAAATGTTCACTCAGACAATTTCGGGAACTCATCAAAAATTTGTCCCTCAAAGTGCGTACTTCTATGGCGCTGAGGTGCTGACAGGTTGGGCTTTTAACCACAAATTATCAGCACGAACGCTCTGTGTGCGTATTGGTAGTTTGTGGTTAGGGCTTGGCTCACCCCAACCTCGTAGCGCTTAAACCCAAAACCCTAATAGAAGCACGATGGAACATGGTTGCTACCACTACTGTAGTACCTGAGTAAATTCTTGCAAGTTCACCGATTTTATGATGTAAGTTGTCACGCCTAATTAGGAATTTACTCTATATCCCGATAAAAAGTGATTAATTCGGGTAGGGGAGTGGGGGATAATATCAGATTCCTTTGATGACCTGGAATTAGCATAGAGGAAAGAAGGGGGATACAATTTAAGACAGGGATAATCGGCACGACTTGTTATAAATCGTTGTATTTCATCTTGCAGGGAAAAGTCATTAAGAGAGCATTCCCGCTCTATATTTTATTGTTTTGCAGTCTGTGGGGATTTCAGAACCGCTAAAAATTAGTAATAGAGCCTTGAGTCCTGGCCGGTAGAAGTGAGATGATAAAAGTGAGAAGTGAGAAGTGCTTTCTATTTTCCGGTTTCCTTTTTTCTCGCGATTCTTCAGTCTGCAAGCGTTCTAAAATGCTTCTTAGTGAGAGGATTAGAAATTGGTAAATCAGAGCGCCATCGCGCAACAACTGGAAAAAATTTTAGGATCATCGGGCATCTGTTCGTGGGCAAACCTAGAGGCATCTCGCAAAGAACAGATTGCTCAATGCCTCACACCGGCAGCCGAGATCGATTGCATTGTCTACCCCCAAACTGAGGCAGAACTCGCAGAAGTGATGGCGTGTGCTCACCGGCAGCGATGGGGCGTACTGCCCTTAGGCAGTGGCAGCAAACTCAACTGGGGTGGCTTAGCTGCGGGTGTGAATTTAGCCGTGAGTACGGAACGCTTAAATAAGTTGGTGGATCATGCTGCCGGCGATTTAACTATCACTGCGGAAGCCGGGATGAAGTTTGCCGAGTTACAGCAAATCTTGGCAAGTGTCGGCCAATTTCTTGCCCTTGATCCGAGTTATCCAGAAATGGCGACTTTGGGCGGAATTGTGGCAACCGGCGATACCGGCTCGCTACGACAGCGCTATAATGGCGTTCGCGATCAGCTCATCGGTTTTTCCTTTGTCCGCTCAGATGGCCAACTCGCTAAAGCCGGCGGGCGCGTGGTGAAAAATGTTGCCGGTTATGACTTGATGAAATTATTCACCGGCTCTTTCGGCACATTAGGGGTTATTAGTCAAGTAACTTTTCGGGTTTATCCACTATCCCTGTCGTCACAAACTGTGTTGTTGACCGGCGAAGCCGATGCCATTGCCACAGCGACTCAAACTTTGCTGGCTTCTGCCTTAACTCCCACCGCCGCTGATTTGCTTTCAGCGCAGTTGGTGAACCAATTAGAAGTCGGTGCCGGTATGGGATTGCTGGTTCGCTTCCAAAGCATAGCAGAAAGTGTTAAACAGCAGTCAGAGCGAGTTTTGGAAGTGGGCAAAACCTTGGGGTTACAAAGTACAACATTTGTGGAGGCGGATGAGGCTGCTTTATGGCAGAAATTACCCGAACAAATGCGCTCAACCCCCAAAAATTCTGAAATTATCTGCAAAATAGGAGTAAGACCTTCTGAAGCTGTGGCGGTTTTGACTCAGTTGAATCTGTTGTTTCCAAATAGTAGTTTAAGTTTAATTCATGCCGGCAGCGGTTTAGGCTTAATTCGGGTTGCCGGTGAAAATGCGATAACTCCGCTTTCTAAAATGCGTTCAATCTGCGAATCTTCGGGGGGATTTTTGAGTGTTTTAGTCGCTCCAATTTCTCTTAAGCAACAGTTGGATGTCTGGGGATACACGGGTAATGCTTTGGATTTAATGCGGCGAATTAAACAGCAGTTCGATCCGGAAAATATTTTAAGCCCTGAGCGTTTTGTTGGAAAAATTTGATGAAATCGCAGATAAATGCAAATAATCTGCGTTTATCTACGATTGATGTTTAAAAGCTTTTCTTGTATAAAAAACAATGCAAATTTCAGACTCAACTTCTAATTCTCAGCTTTCTAAGACAAATTTTGATGCGAATCACCCCCCCGAACCCAAATTGATTGATACCTGCGTTCACTGTGGGTTTTGTTTATCGACTTGTCCGAGTTATCGAGTGCTTGGCAAAGAAATGGACTCTCCCAGAGGGCGCATTTATTTAATGGATGCGATTAATGAAGGTGAAGCCACTCTTGTTGATGCAACAGTTGAGCATTTTGATTCTTGTTTGGGATGTTTGGCGTGTGTCACGACTTGCCCTTCTGGGGTGCAATATGACAAGTTAATTGCAGCAACTCGTCCACAAATTGAGCGAAATTATGAGCGATCTGTGCCAGATCGCGTGATTCGCGCTATCATTTTCAATCTGTTTCCCTATCCTAACCGGCTGCGGGCTTTACTTGGCCCTCTTTATCTCTATCAAAACTTGGGAATTCAGAAAATTGTTCGTGCTGGCGGCATCTTTAAAAAAGTCTTTCCTCGCTTAGCCGCAATGGAAGAAATTTTGCCGGCAATTCCCTTGGATGCTTTCCGAGATGAATTCCCCACGATTATCCCAGCTCAAGGTGAAAAACGCTACCGGGTGGGGATGATTTTAGGATGTGTGCAGCGCTTATTTTTCTCAAAAGTGAATGAAGCCACCGCACGAGTTTTAACTGCAAATGGCTGTGAAATTGTGGTTCCTCAAGGACAAGGTTGTTGTGCGGCTTTGCCGGAACATCAGGGACAAACTGAACAAGCACAAGCTTTGGCAAGACAGATGATTGATAGCTTTGAAGGCACGAACGTTGATGCGATCATTATCAATGCTGCCGGTTGTGGTCATACTTTAAAAGAATACGGTCATATTTTGCAAGATGATCCGAATTACCGGGAGAAAGCCAAGGAATTTGCCGGCAAAGTTAAAGACGCCCAAGAATTTCTCGCGCAAGTGGGATTAACGACTAAACTTTCTCCACTCGTTGATGGCGAACTCAAAATCGTTTATCAAGATGCTTGCCACCTATTACACGGACAAAAAATCAGTCTGCAACCGCGTCAGTTATTGCAGAAAATTCCTGGTGTAAAACTGCGGGAACCTGTTGATGCTGCTTTGTGTTGTGGGAGTGCCGGCGTTTACAATATGCTGCAACCAGATGTTGCCGATGAATTAGGCCGGCAAAAGGTTGATAATCTGCTCAATACGGGCGCTGAATTAATTGCTTCTTCAAATCCCGGTTGTTCTTTACAAATTAAGAAACATTTGCAGTCGCAAGGTAAGGAAATTACGCTGATGCACCCATTGGAATTGTTAGATTATTCAATGCGGGGGGTTAAACTTCCAAAAGGGAAAATGATTCTCCGACAATCCACAAAGTAAAAAATGGAACGAACCCTTTCTTTCATACTCTGTTTAACACTCATAACATTAGCATCCTGTCAATCCCAACAAACTAACCCGACATCCAATCTCCCCCAAGCATCAACTACATCCCAAACACAAGAACAGCCGGCACAACTATTTCCAATTCTCCAAAATAACAAATGGGGTTATATCAACGCTGCCGGGAAAATTGTGATCGAACCGCAATTTAATGCAGCAGAAGATTTTAATGATGGACTAGCAAGGGTTGTAGTAAACGGAAACTACGCCTATATCAACCCAGCCGGAGAAATTGCTATTAAGCCACAATTTAAAGAAGCTGCTGACTTCTCAGAAAAATTAGCCGCTATCGCAATTGATCGCAAATGGGGATTTATCGATCAAACCGGCAAACTAGTTATCAAGCCCCAATTCGATTTAACTTGGGGGTTTTCTGAAGGGTTAGCTGCCGGAGAAATTAACCGCAAAATCGGGTTTATCAACAAAGCCGGTGAAATGGTTATCCAGCCGCAGTTTGATGAAGTTCGCCGCTTCTCAGATGGTTTAGCAGCAGTAGCAATTAATGAAAAAATGGGCTACATCGACAAAACCGGTAAGATGGTAATTCAGCCGCAATTTATTGTCACAGAAGGCTTTTCTGAAGGATTAGCCCCAGCTCAAATTACGGATAAAATCGGCTATATCGACAAAACTGGCAAGATGGTAATTCAGCCGCAATTTATTGCCGCCGAAGGTTTTTCTGAAGGACTCGCTGCTGTGGGAATGGATGGCAAAATGGGTTATATCGATAAAGCCGGCAAAACAGTTATCCAACCGCAATTTGATGAAGCTAAAAACTTTTCTGAAGGGCTAGCGGTTATAGAAATTGACAGTAAGATAGGTTATATAGACAAAATCGGTAAAATCATCGTCCCGCCACAATTTGATCAGGGTGAACCCTTCAAAAATGGACTAGCATCCGTCAAAATTAACGATCAGTTCGCTTACATTGACAAAGCCGGCAAGTATATTTGGAAACCCCAAACCTAATGCTATAGACTGGTTTGGGCTTCAACCTAGGAATAAACTTTCTAGATACAGCCCGATAGTCTGCCGGTTTGGATATCAGCCCCAGGAAAATTAGCGCAGACAGCTATTATCCTAAGATGCCCGAAATGTCAACCGTATTAGAGTAAACTCCCTCTTATAGCATAATTAAGATCCCTGTATCTCTCGATACTTATAGATTTGTAACGATGCCCTATAAAATTATATAAATACCTGTAGAAAAAAACGTGCCGGCGTTAAAGCAAGTCAACTTTTTTCTTGAAACAGGTATTAACCTATTCCATAAAAAGGAGCCACCATGAGGCTAGAAGAAGTCAACAATCAGTCTCCTCACCAGGTCGTAATTGTTGGTGGCGGATTTGGCGGGCTTTATGCGGCGCAGGAACTTAGACGCGCCTCTGTAGAAGTCACGCTCATCGATAAACGTAATTTTCACCTATTTCAGCCCCTCCTTTATCAAGTAGCTACCGGCAGCCTGTCTCCCGCCGATATTTCCTCCCCCCTCCGCGCCATATTAAGTGGGAGTAAAAACACAAAAGTTTTGATGGCAGAAGTGCTTGATATCAAACCGGAAGACCAAAAAGTTGTACTGCGTGGCCAAGAAATCCCTTACGACACATTAATTGTTGCCACCGGCGTCAGCCATCACTACTTCGGAAAAGATGAATGGGCCTCAATGGCACCGGGTTTAAAAACCGTAGAAGACGCCATAGAAATGCGGCGTCGCATCTTCCTGGCTTTTGAAGCCGCAGAGAAAGAAACCGACCCAGAAAAACGCCGCGCTTGGTTAACATTTGTCGTCGTCGGAGGTGGCCCTACCGGCGTCGAATTAGCGGGTGCTTTATCAGAACTTGCTTACAGCACACTCAAGAAAGATTTTTCTAAAATTGACACCACAGAAGCTCGAATTTTATTGCTAGAAGGCATGGATCGAGTGCTGCCACCTTACCCACCAGAGTTATCAGAAAAAGCGCAACAATCTCTGGAACACTTGGGCGTCACTGTGCGGACTCGCACCCTGGTGACAAATATTGAAGATCATCTCGTTACCATGCGCTGCGGCGAGGAAACCGAACAAATTCAGGCCCAAACAATTTTGTGGGCTGCCGGCGTCAAAGCATCAGGAATGGGACAAATCATTTCTCAACGCACCGGCGCAGAACTGGATCGGGTTGGGCGAGTGATGGTGGAATCAGACTTAAGCGTAAAAGGGCATCCCAATATTTTTGTCATTGGCGACTTGGCAAACTTTTCCCACCAAGAGGACGGCAAGCCGCTTCCAGGCGTTGCCCCCGTCGCCATGCAAGAAGGGCAGTATCTCGCTAAACTCATTAAAGCCAAACTTGCTGGGAAATCTCTACAGCCTTTTAGCTATGCAGACTATGGCAGCTTAGCCGTGATCGGTCGCAATAAAGCGGTTGTTAATTTAGGTTTCGTGAAGTTCTCTGGGTTCCCAGCTTGGTTGGCTTGGGTGTTCGTTCACATTTACTACCTGATTGAATTTGACAACAAACTGATTGTCATGATTCAGTGGGGCTGGAACTTTTTCACGCGCAAACGCGGCGCACGTTTAATTACCAATCAAGATGAGAAGATTGAAGTAGAAGGAGAGGTAGAAAACTTTGAGCAGATGCCGGTGACTAACAAATCTCCTGTTGAGGTTTAATCAATACTTAAAAAGCGGTTAAGAATAAGGGTGCATCTTCCTCAGGTTATACAACCATCGGGGATGAATTTAGATTGTAAAATCCTCCCAAAAGGAAGATTCGCAGCAAAAGGTTGTGACAGTAAACTCATGAAGCAACCCCCCTTAGATGTGCGAACGCTTTTGTGGATACTTACTTTGTCAGCCTGTTTGTCATCGGCTTTCTTTTGCTTCTCGTCACCCTCGGTTCTGGCTGGATTTCACGCTTACCGTTATCCTACGCCCTGATTTATTTGCTTGTTGGTATTGTGTTGGGTCCATACGGAGTTAAGCTAATTGACTTACGACCCGACGCCAAATTTTTAGAACGAATCACGGAATTTGTTGTTATTGTTTCTGTCTTTAGCTGCGGCCTCAAAATGAAGCGACCCCTGAAATTGTGGGCGTGGAATATAACGGCGCGTCTGATTGGATTTTTAATGCCAATTTCCATCTTTGCCATTGCTGCTGCCGGCCATTGGATTTTAGGTTTTGGTTGGGGTCCTGCTATTCTCCTAGGAGCCATTCTCGCACCGACTGACCCAGTTTTGGCTTCCGAAGTTCAGATGGCCCACATGGAAGATAAAGACGAATTGCGCTTTGGCTTGACTTCAGAAGGTGGTTTAAATGATGCGCTGGCTTTTCCGTTTGTTTATTTTGGGCTTCACGCATTAAAAGATAACAATTGGGATAACTGGCTTAAACAGTGGGTTGCCATCGATTTAATTTGGGCAATTGCCACCGGCATCGTCATGGGAATTGTGGTAGCAAAAGCAATAGCTTGGGTTGACAAGCTACTTCAAAAATACCGCCCTGTTGATAACTTGATGGAAGATTTTATTGCTCTCAGCACAATTTTACTCACCTATACCCTCACAGAATTTGTCAATGGTTATGGATTTCTCGCTGTTTTTGTTGCAGGTGTAGTCTTTCAGAAAACTTACCACAATCCGGAAAAATCGCTCTCTCAGCTAGAATTCACAGAGCGAATTGAAAAACTCATGGAAGTCGCTACCATTTTGCTCTTAGGTTCGCTCTTGCGATTTCAACCGATGATAACCTATGCCGGCGACAGCCTAATCATCGGCGGATTGGTGCTTTTAGTCATTCGACCGCTCGGAGCGTGGCTGAGTACACTAGGCGGGTATTGGCAACCAAAAACCCGCTGGCTCTTTGGCTGGTTTGGCATTCGCGGTGTTGGGTCTTTATATTATCTAGCCTATGCATTTAGCCACGGGTTAAAAGATGAAACAGGTGAGCGACTTGCTTGGATTACTTATACAACAATTGTAATTTCTGTAATTATCCACGGAATTAGTTCAACGCCTTTAATGAACTGGTATCACGACAAGGTTGAACCAACCCAGCCTTCCATCGTAGAAAATTGAACTAACCCACCCTTCCATCGGAGAAAGCAGGAAATCGCTGAAAACTCTAATGCGACTTCCTGCTTTTTTCGTCAGATCTGATTTGTTATTTGGTAATTCGCCGGTGTCCGAACAAACCGGCAAATTACGCCGTTAACCCAAAAACCCTAAAACCATTTACCTAAGCTATAAAGCGCAGTTAACACCGGCTTTTAGCGTCCGTCTCTATCGATGTCACCGGGAACCGCCCGTTCCACCCGGTTCCATGCATCACGGGTTGCATGCTTGGCTTTATCCCAACCTAAGCGTGACTGGCCACGATCCGCTTCATAATGACGTTGTAGATCCGGCTCTAGCTCGTCGTAGCTTTTGCCTGTGCTGGAGTAGGTTCTGTAACCTTCATAGCCGGTGCGATAGGCCGGGTGATAGTCGTCATATGCCATCCCCGGTTCAACGTAGGATTGAGAGGTATAGTTATCACGCCAGTAAGCCTCTTCCACGGTGGGATCGATAGCTTCAGCAACACCCTTGCCGGCTAATCCACCCGCAACTGAACCCACCACAGCGCCTATAACCGCACCCACGGGTCCACCAACTGCTGCACCAATCGCTGTACCGGCAGCACCTGCGCCGGCAGCACCAATCCCTGTACCAACTGGATGTGCTCCAGGCTGACCGGAAAGCGGGTCACGGTTGGCATCCGGTTCGTTTGTATTGCGTATGTCGTTGCTCATTAGTATTTTTTCCTTTGTGTTCAATTGCGTATTCTTTCTTAAACCTACTCTTTAAATTCCCCGGCAAACATCTTTCTGAAGAGTGACTTTTTTCTGTAGTTTTTATAACCTTTTTAACTTTTATTTAATAAAATATCCTTGCCATTTCTTTCATTTCAATCTTTAAGATTTAGTTTAAATTTATTTAATTAAATATAACAATCTTAATTTAAGAATAAAATATTTAATACTAAAAACTCCATCCAAACAACTGTTTAAATGGAGTTATTTTTGAAACTTTGGAAGGAAAAATTAAGCTATTTATATAGCATCAGACCTACCATTTAGTTCCTTGTAAACTAATCGTTACCAGTCACCTTCTCAATGGCCTCTTCGGCTTTTTGGATTAAGCCTGGTTCGGGATTTTCATCTTTGTATTCCTCTAAATTCTCTTCGTAAACCTTCTCAATGCTTGTCTCACTTTGAGCTTCCTTTACGGCTTCCTCATAAGCCTGTTCCCGACTCAGACCGGCTTGAGGATCGAGGACATCGGGATCGGGTAGAGCCGGCTTTTTACTAACGGCTGTTGCTGCATAACTTGGCTGAGGAGCAAAAATGAATAAACCGGACACCCCGAGTAAAGTCATTAGGCACACAATCACAACGCTCTTGCGTAATGCTTGCCCTAAAGCTTGTAAAATCCGCTGCATATAAAATACCTCCTCTGACATTTTTGTTGGGAAATTGTACTGCGACGTTTGGCTATAAGAAGCATATTACGCTGACAACTCCAGCGTTTACTTCTACCGGCAGGCAGATTCAAGCATTCGGGAACTTAAAAATTGTTACAGCAACAATGAATAACTATATAGACAGATAAAGACGGTTAGTGCTGTAACACTTCTTGATGAATCTTCAAGCCGCGACTTTCTAAGCAGTGCTCAAATAAATCAGTTGGTAGCGCTTGTTCAACCGGCCACACTCCAGGCTTGTTGAGCTTGCCAGACAAAATGAACTCAGCAATGGTGCCGGTGCCAATGCCGGTAGCAGTTGCGGCGTTATCATGCACCACACTGGTGCAAAAAGTCGCCGGCTCTCCGTTCTTGCGTCCCATGACCTCAGATCGAACCGCCACCCCAGTCCCGATAATCCGATCGGTCACACTCGTCATGCGATAACTGACGTGAGAGAGAAACTCAATCACCGCGTTATTCCGTAACCAACTCGATGGCCACAAGTTTGCGACGATCCAAGTCATGTGATTGTAAAGATCCGGGGCGGTGCCAAACTTGGTAATCACCGTTTTCACGTCAGGGAAGGATTCAGGCAGCGTGAAAGCTTCCGGCATATCAAACCAGTAAACGCCGGTCTTGCCATAAGGGGCGGGAAACTGAATCGTTTCGCGTTGGGTGTAAGGCTTCACCTGTTGCCACTGACCATCGAGCCAAACATCAAAAGGACTTTGCAGACCTAAAAACGTCGTTCGCATCACCGTCATGCCGGCACCGCCAGAACTCCCCACCACATAGGTTAAATGGATGCGTTCCGCTTCATCTAACTGCTCAATGCCCTGGCGCACCATGCTATTAGAAACCCCAGGAAAGATGCCGGTGTTAATAATCGCCGTCACCCCAGCCGCCTTTGCTGCCTCAGTGCAATCTAACGCCTTGCGGGTAAAACTGCGGCTGTCACTCACATCCACATAATTCACACCTTCCTCAATGCAAGTTTTGAGAACATTTGCATCTCGATAGTGAAAAGGGCCGGCACAGTGAACCACTAAATTAGAATCGGCGATCGCTTTCCTCACCACCTCGTGTTCCGCCAAATCCAAAGCCACAAAATCTACGTTAGGACCCAAATCATCACTGACCTGCTCCGCTGTATCTGCGTTACGCCCAGTAATCATAATTCGCGCATCCGTATGGTTGAGTAAATCTCTCGCCACACTGCTGCCAATGCGCCCTCGTCCGCCAAGAATTAAAACACGATGTGTCATCTCTTAATCATCGCTAACACTACCTTCAGTTCATCATTTTTGAGTGATCCCATTCATCTGCAGAAAGGATGAACAATTTAGAATGAAAAATGAAAAAGGGGCCAGTAAGCAGATTTCAAGTTTCAAAGTTCTTGCCCAAAAGCCTACAGAAACTTTTTTATCCTTGTGCGGGCATGGTACTACCATGCCCCGGAACCCCTCACGTTTTCTTAAACAAATCCTTTGCCGTTGATTTAATAGAATTCGCCGCATCACTTAGGGTCTGAGCGATCGGCTGCTGTGTGTGCATGAAGATGCGAGCACAGTTGCGTCCCGGCATCCCAGAAATAGACCCACCCGGATGCGTGCCGGCCCCTGTGAGAAACAGCCCTTCTATCGGCGTTTTATAGTTTGCCAACTCTGGCAAGGGGCGGAAGAACACCATCTGATCCAGCGTCATGTCGATGTGGTAGTAATTGCCTTTATAGGCTCCCAAACGTGCGCCCAATTCCGCTGGACTTTCCACCCGGCGAGCGATTGTGGCTTTTTTGACATTCGGCGCATAATCGGCAAGCTTATCGACAACGCGATCTGCCACTTGGTTCTTCAGTTCATCCGTCCAGCCGGTGCCATTCAGGCCGGTTCCCTCCGCGCCGGCGATTTGATAAGGAGCAAAAAACTCAATCCAAACCGTATGCTTACCGGGGGGTGCCATTGATGGATCGAGCATCGTCGGCTGCACCACATACATCGAGGGATCGGAATCTGGAATCTTGCCAACGCTCGGTTCACTGTGCGAGATCTCAACGTGTCTAACCGAGTCAGCAATTAGAATTGAACCGATTAAATACTCATCTTTGTGTTCGTGATGCTCAAACCGTAGTGGTTCGTCCATCGCCAAGTCAATCTTGAGGATAGTTTCGTTGTTGTTGACGATCCGGCGTTCCAAGCGCTCTCGCAGTTCGGGATCAGCAGAGTCCACATCGCTTTCATCTACCAGTTGTAAGAACACGCGCTTGGCGTCAATATTGGAAATCACGCCGCGTTTTGCCCGATATTCTGTGCCATTCGCCACCCGAACGCCCACGGCCCGACCGTCATCAATTAAGATTCGCTCAACGTGCTGATCTGTGAGAACTTCTCCGCCTAAAGCTTTCACTAAATTAAGCAATGCTTGCACTAAAGCGCCGGTGCCGCCACGCGGTCTTGCCATACCGGGGTTGTGACGCATTGCCATCATGATCGCGCCCACAGAAATAGTTTTTTGGGAGGGAGGCGCACCAAGTTCGGCTGCGAGTCTTGCCAGGGGTGCTTTTAAAAATTCGGAATCAAACCATTCATTTATGACATCTTCCGCGCTGGTGAGCATGGTGCGAATAAAGTCCAGCGTCTTGTCAGGACCACCGATCACAGAAAGTAATTTTTTCAGCTTTTCTATGTCGTAGTTGCCGGCAATATCAACAACAGACTTAGGCGGTGCGTTGAAAACGGGAATCATCGCGCCAATGACGCGCTGCCAGAAATCTGTGTATTCTGCATATTTTTTAGCGTCGCGCTCGTTATACCGGCCTATTTCAGCACAGGTTTTTTCAACGGATTTATGTCCCAAGAAGTATTTGCCATCGGGATGGGGGCAAAAAACGACTGGATCACACCACAGATACTCTAAACCGTACTTTTCCAGTTCTAATTCTTCGATTACCGGCCCTAGGTGGATAAATTCGTGGTCAATCGCGCAGAGGTTAAATTTAAAACCAGGAGCCTCTTCAGGCATGGCTTCCTCGGTTGTTGCAGCACCACCGGGGACTGAACGTTTTTCTAATAATAGAACGCTATACCCAGCTTTGAGGAGATAAGAAGCGCAGACCAGCCCGTTATGACCGGCTCCTATGATAATGACATCATATGTTTGCATAGCTGAAGTTTTATGAGAGTTGGACTGGGCTTATCTTATAAAAGTTAACAAATTCTCAGGCTCTACCACGCGACAGAGATTAATCCGAGGGGTGCGAGGGTTGCCGGCAGAGACGAGTGTTAAAAGCCCACACACGGCCAAAAAAAATAACAATTCCAGGCAATTGTAATGACATTAGATACACGCAGATTTTATAAGGCGTGCAACCCCAGCAAGACACTAAGGGGAGAAAATGAGAGCAGCGATCTGTACTTTGTCGATTTGTCGCCGATTCGAGGTCGCCGGCTGATTGACGAATTCAAGCAAACAATTACCCAGGCACGCTTTCAGCCAACCTGTCAGCTATTTACTGCACATATTGGCTGCTGGAAAGAAATAGAACTGCGCCGGCTGCAAGTTGAGTTAAATGAGCAAGGATTTCATATTGTCTATTGCAACGTCGGCCAGGATTTGGAGCTGGTAGATATTGAGATCAGTGATATTTTGCTGGTAATTGCTGGTCAGGTGAGTGAAAGCATCTAGAAGATTCAAATTCATCTGTAACCGCAACGCTTTAAAGCATTACTCAAAGCCGCAGCAGAGTTGTTGCAAACAATTCTTGAACTGGGGGAAGCCGAGTTTTCGCTTTAAGATATAGAGCCGGCATCACTCCCAAAAGGTCAATTTAAACGCTACTACTGAACACAGTGAGTTTGTGGAACTTCTCTATGGATGCAGCATAACTTTGGAGAAGAAGCGGAAAACCTCGCCCTTAAACTAGCTTATTTCTTAACAATTTTTATCTTGATGCAGCATAATTTTGGAAAAGAAGCGGAAAGCCTCGTCGTTAAACCAGTTTATTTCCCAACAAGTCTGCTACTTAACTAAGACTTTAGGGCATCCTATTAAAATAAAAGCTCTCTTTATAAACCTATGACTCCTGTAGCACAGCAACTGCCAATAATTTCTGGCTATACCTTGGTCGAGCAACTGTATCTAGGTTCCAGGACGGCTGTCTATCGAGGAGTGCAAAACTCGCAGCAATGTCCGGTGGTGATTAAGACATTGCGGCACGACTATCCCAGTTTCAGCGAATTGGTGCAGTTTCGTAATCAGTATGCGATCGCTAAAAATCTCGACATCCCAGGCATTGTCCAACCGATTAGTCTAGAACCTTATGCCAATGGCTATGCCTTGGTGATGGAAGACATCGGTGGCATCTCCCTACGTCATTACATTCATGCTTCCCCTCTGACTGTCGAACAATTCTGGCCAATTGCCCTGCAGGTTGTGGATGTCCTCCACCAGCTCTATCAGCAACGAATTATTCACAAAGATATTAAACCAGCCAATATTCTGATTCAGCCAGAAACTGGGCAGATTAAGGTAATTGACTTTAGCATTGCTTCCCTCCTGCCCCGTGAAACTCAAGAGATTCAAAATCCCAACGTTTTAGAAGGAACCCTAGCCTACATCTCACCGGAACAAACTGGACGGATGAACCGGGGGATTGACTATCGCAGCGATTTTTATTCCTTGGGAATTACCTTTTTTGAACTGCTCACGGGACAGTTACCATTCCCAGCTGACGAGCCAATGGAAATGGTTCATGCCCATCTCGCTAAGCAACCACTCTCTGTCTGCGATCTCAACCCTGATTTGCCCATCATACTCGGTGAAATCATTCGCAAACTGGTGGCCAAGAATGCCGAAGATCGCTATCAAAGTGCCCTCGGTCTTAAGCATGATTTGATGCGATGCCAGCAAGAGTATCAGGGTGCGGGCAAACTCATTTGGTTTCAGCTAGGTGAACGGGATATCAGTGATCGCTTTTTGATTCCCGAAAAACTCTACGGACGAGAACAAGAAGTTTATACCTTGCTTGATGCTTTTGGACGAGTTGCCAACGGAGCCTCCGAACTAATGCTGGTGGCAGGTTTTTCCGGCATTGGTAAAACCGCCATCGTCAATGAAGTGCATAAGCCGATTGTGCGGTGGCATGGCTATTTCATCAAAGGCAAGTTTGACCAATTTAACCGCAATCTTCCGTTTAGCGCCTTTGTCCAAGCCTTCCGCGACCTAATGGGTCAACTGCTGAGCAGTGATGACGCACAGTTGCAAGCATGGAAAGCGAAGATCCTAGCGGCAGTAGGTGACAATGGCCAGGTGCTAATTGAGGTGATTCCTGAACTCGAACAGGTACTTGGCCAGCAACCGCCGGTGCCAGAACTCTCCGGCAGCGCCGCTCAGAACCGTTTCAATCTGCTGTTCCAGAAATTCATCACAGTGTTCACCACGCCAGAGCATCCACTGGTCATTTTCCTCGATGACTTGCAGTGGTCTGATTCGGCTTCTCTGAATTTGCTGAAGCTACTGCTGACAGAACGTGATCGTGGTTATCTGTTCATCATAGGAGCCTATCGGGATAACGAGGTATTCCCGACTCACCCTTTGATGCTGATGCTCGACGAGATTAAAAAAGCTCAAACCCTGATCCATACCCTCACACTGGAACCCCTCAGCCAAGCGGATGTGAATCAGTTAACGGCAGATACACTGAGTTGCTCGATTGAACTGGCTCAGCCGCTGACGGAGTTGGTCTATCAAAAAACCAAGGGTAATCCCTTCTTCCTCACCCAATTTCTCAAAGCGCTGCATGAGGACGGCTATATTTCGTTTGACTACCAGGTAGGACATTGGCAGTGCGACTTGGCAACGGTGAAGTTACTTGCGCTCACGGATGATGTTGTCGAGTTTATGGCACTTCAGTTGCAAAAATTGCCGGTTGCAACCCAGACTGTTTTGAAACTGGCGGCTTGCGTTGGCGCTCAGTTCGATTTGGCGACCCTGGCGATTATCAAGGAGCAATCACCCGAAGATACCGCTATCGACCTCTGGAAAGCCTTGCAAGAAGGCGTGATTTTACCCATCACCGAGGTCTATAAGTTTTATCAGCCGGCAGAACTGAAGGTGGCTGAAGTCTACCAGGCAGCAACGTTTAACTGTTCCTATCGCTTTCTCCATGATCGCGTTCAGCAAGCTGCCTATTCCCTCATCCCTGACGAGCAAAAACAGACGACTCACTACCAAATCGGACAACTTTTGCTGCGACAAGTTTCCCCAGCCGCCAGAGAAGAGCGCATCTTTGAAATCGTCAATCAGTTGAACTATGGAACCACACTGGTTGAGGAACAACAGGAACGGGATGAACTCGCACAACTCAACCTAACTGCTTGCCACAAAGCGAGATCCGCCACCGCTTATCAAGCTGCCCGTGAATATGCCAAAGTGGGTTTGGAACTACTAGGAACAGACGCTTGGCACCGGCACTATGAAATGGCGCTATCCCTATATAACTTAGCTGCCGAGGTCGCTTTCTTAGTAGGCGATTTTGAGCAGATGGATCAGTGGATTAAATCGGTGATTCATCATGCGAAAACGCCTTTAGAACAGGTGCAAGTTTATCAAGTCAGAATCCAAGCATTGGTCGCCCGCAATCAATTTTTAGAGGCGATCGCGATCGGTCAATCGGTCTTCCAAATGTTGGGCGTGAACCTGCCAGACGAAACAACACTAGAGGATATTCGGCAGGTGAAGCAGGAAATCGATGCCTTAATTGAGGGTCGCTCCATTGAGTCATTCCTTCATCTGCCGGCAATGACCGATCGCCAGCAGCTCGCCATTATGCAAAATGCGGCTCGGCTGACACCCGTCTGTTACATGACCGGCTCAAAGCTCTATTTCCTGGTCGTTGCGCTACAAGTCAAGTTGTCGATTCAATTTGGCAATAGTCCGGTTTCGGCCTATTGCTATGCCGGTTATGCCTTCCAACTCAGAACCTTGTGGTCAGACATGAGCAAGGTGCCTCAGTTTGGGCAACTAGCATACCAACTCGCCTCAGAGCCAGATGCCAAAAATATTCGAGCCGCAACAGCCCTGTTGATGGGGGGATATGTGGGACACTGGACGATCCATCTGCAAGAAACCCTGCCCATTCTGCTGGAAGGCTATCAAGCTGGATTAGAAACCGGCAATCTAGAATTTATGGGCTACGACGCACAGTTGTACTGCTTCAATGCTTATTGGTGCGGTCAACCGCTCGCTGAACTCGAACCGCAAATTCGCGCCTATTACCAACAGTTGTGCGACCTCCACCAAGTCACAGCAGCAAACTGTGTGTTGGCGTACTGGCAGGCGGCTCAAATTCTCTTGGGTCAGTCAGAGGACGAAATTCCCTTACGCCAGGATGCCTATGAAGAAAAAGTCCTGGCTGAGGCCAAAGTCGATTTTTACCGGCTATCCTTCTTCTACCTATATCGATTCACCTTGAATTACTGGCTGGAAGACTTTGCTAAAGCCGAACACGACGGCGCTCAAACGCGACACTATTTGGCTGGAGGGATGGGAAGTATCGTTGAACCGATCTTCTACTTCTATGATTCTCTGAATGTGCTAGCCACTCCTCCTGAATCGATATCGGAGTCAGAGCCACGATGGCAGCGAATGCAAGAAAATCAAGCCAAGCTAAAAGACTGGGCAGATTATGGCCCTATGAATTACTTGCACAAATATCATTTAGTTGAAGCCCAAAAGCATCAACTCCTTAATTGCAAAACAGAAGCTCTAGAATTTTATGATTTAGCAATTAAAGGAGCCAAGGAAAACGGTTATATCCAAGAGGAAGCATTAGCCAACGAACTCGCCGCCAAATTTTACTTGGAATGGGGCAAAGAAAAAATTGCTCAAACTTATATGCAGGAAGCCTACTACGGTTATGCTCGCTGGGGCGCAGAAGCGAAAATCAATGACCTAGAAAAACGCTATCCTCAACTCCTTAAACCCATCTTGCAACAGCAAGAACTCAATTTCAATCCCTTAGAAACTATTACCACTTTAACTCGGAATTCTGTGTCGTTATCGACTCACACTTCCACCAGCACTACGAGTATTTCTGATGCTCTTGATTTCGCCTCCATCCTTAAAGCTGCCCAAGCGATTTCTAGTAGTATTAAACTCGATGAATTGATTACTAGCTTAACCAGAATTCTCTTAGAAACTTCTGGAGCCAAAAAAGCGGTACTCATTTTACCCGAAAAAAATACATGGCAAGTTAGGGCAATTACCTCGATTCATCTTGACAGCAATTCCTCGGCTTATATCCAAACTATCCTTGAATCACAACCTGTAGAGCTTTGTCAAGATATTCCCAAGAAAATTATCTATTACGTTAAGAATACTCAACAAAAAATTTTCATCGATAACTTGCAAACAGACATTCCTGGGGTTATGGGAGAATATATGCTCACCTATCAACCCCAGAGTGTATTTTGTCTACCGATTCTCAATCAAAAAAACCTAGTGGGAATACTTTATCTAGAAAATCAACTCACCAGAGGGGTATTTACCAAGGAGCGCTTAAAAGTCATTAATCTGCTGGCTTCTCAAGTTGCAATCTCTCTAGAGAATGCAAGACTCTATCAAGAAGCGCAACAAGCTTTACAAGATTTACAACAGGCACAATTACAAATTGTACAGAGCGAGAAAATGTCTGCTTTGGGGAATTTAGTTGCTGGAGTCGCTCACGAAATTAATAATCCAGTTGGTTTCATTGCCGGCAATCTAGACCCAGCACAAGACTATATTCAAGACTTGTTCAGACTGATCGACTTGTATCAGAAAAAACTACCCAATCCTGACACAGAACTTGCAGATGAAATTGAAGCAATCGATATAGAATATCTGCAAGAAGATTTGCCGAAATTAATCGACTCGATGAAATTGGGAGTAGAACGAATTCGTAATATCAGTACCAGCTTGCGAACGTTTTCCAGAGCGGATAAAGATTACAAAGTTCCCTTTAATATTCATGAAGGAATTGATAGTACAATTTTGATTCTCAAACACCGATTGAAAGCTAATGATGACCGACCGGCGATCAAAGTGGTCACAGAATATGGAAACTTGTCGGCAGTTGAATGCTTCCCTGGACAACTCAATCAGGTGTTTATGAATCTCCTTGCCAATGCGATTGATGCCCTGGAAGACTCGAATCAGGGACATAGTTTTAAGGAGATTCAAGCAAGTCCCAATTGCATCACGATTCGGACAGAAATGAAAGATAACGAGTGGGTGATGATTAACATTGCTGATAATGGTAGTGGCATGACAGAAGCGGTGAAGCAGCGCATTTTTGACCATCTGTTTACCACGAAAGCGGTGGGTCAGGGAACAGGATTAGGATTAGCGATTGCCCGTCAGATTGTGGTCGAGAAACATGGTGGCCGGCTGGAAGTCCAGTCGGAATTGGGACAAGGCACTGAGTTTTCCATCTTCCTCCCAGTTCGGAGTTAAGTTATCGATCCTGCTTGAAACGCTGTAGATCAACTATCGCTGTGGCGCAGTTTAGAAAGTCCTGAACAGTGGACTCACTGCGTTGATAGAATAGAACGGGCACTACGGTGGGCACGAAAAATTCGATGTCAGGATGAGGTTTTTTTTGACATTAGATATCCAGAAATTTTATAAAGCGGTTAACCCCAGCAAGACAGTAACGGGAGAAAATGAGAGCGGCGATCTTTACTATATCGATTTGACGCCGGCTCGAGGTCGTCGGCTGATTGACGAATTCAAGCAAACAATTACCCAGGCACGCTTTCAGCCAACCTGTCAGCTATTTACTGCACATATTGGCTGCTGGAAAGAAATAGAACTGCGCCGGCTGCAAGTTGAGTTGGATGTGCAAGGATTTCATATTGTCTATTGCAACGCCAGCCAAGATTTAGAGCTGGTAGATGTTGATATTAGTGATATTTTGCTGGTAATTGCCGGTCAGGTGAGTGAAAGCCTTGAGAAGCTTCAAATTAATCTGCAACCGCAACGCTTGAAAGCCTTACTCAAACCCGCAGCAGAGTTGTCGCAAACACTTTTTGAACTAGAAGAAGCCGGGTTTTCGCTATCTGCCGGCATTCGGAAAATTACCACTAAAGCGAAAGACAATCTCCAACTTCGCTCTGAATTAAGGAGCTATCTGGAACCTCAAATTAACAACCTTTTGCAAGCAATCAATCAAGAACTACTTGAACCGGCAACCCAGGAACTCAAACAGCGCGGCAAAAAAGGATTAGTTGTGATTGTAGATAACTTGGAACGGGTCGATCTCCGCCGCTTGCCTTCGGGACGCACCCAGCCAGAATATCTGTTTATTGACAGAGGTAAACAATTAAGCCAATTTCACTGCCACGTTATTTACACCCTTCTCTTGGCGCTGGTTTACTCGCCAGACTCAGACAAACTAATCGACAACTTTGGCAGGGAACCGAAAGTATTACCAATGGTGCCTGTGCGCCGGCGGGATGGAGGCAACTGCGAGGAGGGAATGGCGCTGCTGCAACAAGTGGTGCTGGTGAGGGCGTTTCCCGATGTTGACCCGCAGCAACGGTTAAACTTCATAACAGAGGTATTTGATACGCCTGAAACTCTAAACCGGCTGTGTTTTATCAGTGGCGGTCATGTTCGAAACTTATTAGCGCTACTGTATCGTTGTATTCTCAAAGGCGATCTACCTATCCCGCATCAGCGTTTAGAAAGCATTATTCAAGAACGCTGCAAAGAACTGATTCGAGCAGTTGAATCCAATGAATGGGAACTGCTGCGCCAAGTTGCGCGAGACAAAACTATTAAAGACAATACCGAATATCAAATCTTGCGATGCAGTCAGTTTATATTTGAATATCAAGATGAACGGGGACGCTGGTTTGATGTGAATCCGATTTTAGTAGAAGCCGAGCAATTTAAAACATAGTGCCGGCAGCACCCCCAAAGGCTCAAGTTAAACGCCACTGCCGCTCATTTGGGGAGTGCGTTCCTGACGCAAACGTTGACCCGTGACAGTCATCTGCACACCCCCGACAGGCGCTAAAGTCAAACCCCGGCGTGCAGGTTTCACCGGCTGGCTGTCTACCAGCGCCAACTGCCACTGAGACAATACAGTTGCTAGTACCAACTTCATTTCAAACTGTGCCAAAGCTAGCCCCAAACAGCGCCGGTTGCCTCCTCCAAAAGGTAAATATTCGTAAGGCGAAAATTGCCGGTTTAAAAAGCGTTCTGGCTTAAACTGCTTCGGTTCTGGATATAATTCGGGTCGTTGGTGGGTTAAATAGATACAGCCGGCCAGTTGTGTCTCTGGTTCTAACTCGTAACCCATCAGTTGGAAGGGAGTGTTGAGAACGCGAGCGAATGTGATCACTGCGACTGGATAAATTCGCAGTGTTTCCTGACATACTGCAGAGAGATAAGGCAGACGGAAAAAGGCTGTGGGATCTGGGTTGTCACGGATACTGTCTAATTCTTCTACCAGCCTTTCTCGCACCTGGGGGTGCCGGTGAACCCAGTACAACGCCCAAGCTAAGGCGGTTGCGGTGGTTTCGTGGCCGGCAGCGAGCAGCGTGATTAGTTCATCACGCAATTCCAAATCACTCATTCCCTCGCCGGCTTCATCACGCGCCAGCAGCAGCAGCGTCAGCACATCTGTACGGGAAGGATCTAAGTTTTCCCGGCGTTCCCGAATTTCCGCATATAAAAGTTCATTCATCTGTTCCTGCCGGCGTAAGAATTGTCCCCATGGACTCCAAGCGCCTAAATCTTGTTGTAGGAACGTAAAGAACAGCATACTAGAGCGCAGGGGAGAGCTGGTCATATCCATGAGTTGTGCCAACCGATGTTGCAGTTGCCGGCTGCGTTCCCCCTCATCCAAACCAAATACTGCGTGCAATATCACCCGCAGGGTAATCTCTTGCATCACTTCACGGGCTGAAAACGTTTGCCCAACACTCCACCGGCTGGTTATTTGCTCTGTGATATTGCGAATGAGCTGATTGTAGGTTCGCATCCGTTCCCCATGAAAGGGCGGCATTAACAGCTGGCGTTCTCGCCGATGACGTTCACGATCTATCAAAAATACAGACTGATCTCCCACCAAAGGGCGTATAGTCTGATTAACGCGACCCGTATCAAACTGCTGAGGATCGGCAGTAAAAATTTCTTGGATCGCCTGTGGGTGGCTGGCGAACACGACTGATTTAGACTTGCCAAGCCTTGCCGTAAAGATGTCCCCATAGCGCTCGACATTGGCGTCCATATATCCTAAAGGGTCAGTAATCCACTGCACCAGTTGTAGGAAGGGAGGGGTATCAACAATATTGGGCAGTTTCATTGCTGCTTTCCTTAATATTACTTGATGCGTTGATTGTAATAAATGCGCTAGCTGCTGCCATTGAGGATTGTTTAGGTCAGCGAGTTCTTATGACATTAGGATACAGCAAAAGCGAGAATGTGCTTTGCGAGCCGGCCCTCTGTTGTCCCAGTAGATTCTTTCATCTACCCACCTTTTGTTAAAAAAGCTGACATCAGGACAGGTTTTTCTTAAAAAGTTCCAGAAACTCCGAGTTGGTGATAAACTTGCCTGAGTTAAGCTAGCTTCACTTGACTCCGAGAAATTGTCACATGGCGAACCAGATCAAATTAGACATCTCTGAAACCGCCGTCGAACTCAAGACTCTTCTCAAGAAAGAGAGTAACCTTCAAAAAAAAGAAAGGCTCCAGGCTCTGTACTTGCTGAAGTCGGGTCAAGTCACCACGTTGGAAGCCCTCTCTAAATTGTTAGTCAAAGATCCTTCAACGATTTATCGTTGGTTTCAAAAATATAAAACTGACGGATTATCAGGCTTACTAAAGCTTTATAAGCCTGCCGGCAAACCTTGTTCTCTGCCGGCAGAAGCCATAGAACGCCTTAAGCAAAAACTCCAAAATCCAGAGGTATTCAGAACCTATGGAGATATTCAATTATGGCTTCGGGACGAATGCGGAGTAGATGTTGATTACTATGTGGTTTACCGAACCGTTCGCTATAAGCTAAAAGCAAAGATGAAACTGGCAAAGAATTCGGTTAAATCGTCTCTCTAAACCTCGAATTGGCCAGGAAAGAGCAAACGAGTATAAAAATTAATCACTGTAACTTCAGTAACATCTGCCGCTCAAAGCAAATTAATGAACTCCAATATTTGCCTATGACTGCCGGCAGCCTGCGCCAACATCTACATTTATCTGCGGTTAATAATAAAAATCTATGCTATTTCAAACTTATCAAAAAAAATTATAACATAATTGTTTCATAAATTCAATACAAGAAACTCGTTTTCTAGTAGAGAAAACGAGTTTTCAAAAAGTGCTTTTAATCGCATTATTAGTCTTATACTGACTGGAACAGAGTTCAACTGTTAATGGATGAGGGCAAACAACTATCACATAGCGAGAACAGATGCAAATTATTAAAAACTAGAAGAGAAGACGGCAAAAAAAGACAAAGGAAAGCGTAAATTTTAACCGACTGCCTAAATTACCCGCTCTCAGTTAATTAAATTCGCACAGTCAATTCTCTTTTTACCCTCTCCAAACACCTGGCATCGGATTAATTTCTTGTAAAAAATCACCGGGATTGAGACTTTGAGAACTTCGCACAGAAACAGCCGGCACCCCATCATTACTACTGATTAACTGCTCAGTTGGGAGCGCTGCTCGTTTTTGCTGCTGTGCCGATCCAACCTGCCGGTTAATTCCTGGTGATTTAGGTGGATTTTGGATGCGTAGCTTTTTACCGTATTCAGCCCGCTTTGTTTGAGCGGTAGAATAGGCGGTTGATCCTTTAGGAACCTTTTTTAGATAAGCCATAGCACCGGCAAAATCTTTAGCGGCTGCCCGGTTGTAAGCTTTTTGCAATAACTGATGTCCCACCGCCTCACTTTTAATGCGCTGCTTGGTAGTGTATTCAGCAATTTTGGCTTCTACTGGGGCGTAGTCAGGCAATCCTTTGGGAATTTGTTTCAGCGATTTTAAAGCGCCACTAAAATCTTTAGCGCTTGCCTGTTCAGATGCGGTTTTTAACAGCTTCTGGACTTCCCCATCCATTTTGACTGCCGCTTTCTGAACCATTGGATCGATTTTTTTGTGCCAAGAAGCAATTTTCGGGATCTTGTCAGCTTCCTCAAGCACATCCCGCCACCGGCTTTGTTTAAAAGCTTGTTCAACCATTGAAACTTGACGAGTGGCTACTTGCCAAGTTTGCTGCCACTCTTCAATCGCGGTATTCGCTTCGTGATAGGCAGAACTGTATGAAGCAACCGATTTAGCCAGCGCAACCGCTTGCTTGATATCTCCCGCCTGATATTGTTCTGTTGCTTTGGCAAATGTCTCCAGTCCCGGATCTAAGGGAGGAGCGAGGAACAGATTATAACCGGCAAATCCTACAGCCGCAGCATTTGCAGCAACACCGGCTCCAAGTCCCAAAAGTGTTAGTTGCACAGAAAGCTTAGAAATTTGAGGCGTAGCTGTATGATTGGCTTCGTGAAATCCTGGTGATGTGGCAAGAATGTTGATGGCTGAATCATCAGCGCTGCCGGCATTGTCAGGATTTATTAAATCAGATTGTTCGCTGCTGCCGGCATTGTCAGGATTTACTAAATCAGATTGTTCGCTACTGCCGACATTTTCAGGATTTAGTAAATCAGATTGTTCGCTATTGCCGGCATTTTCAAAATTTAGTAAATCAGATTGTTCGCTACTGCCGATGGGATCTTCCATGTTGATTGAATCAAACTTATCAACGCTGCTTGTAGCATCTTCCATGCTGATAGAATCAAGCTTATCAGCGCTGTCGGCACTATTTTCAGTAGACTCCAACTCTTCTAAAGGAAGAGTTAATTGACTGCTTCGTTGCATTGCAGAGTCCTGAGTGTTCAGTGCTGATTCTTCTACGCACAGCGAAGGGGATGACTCGATGCTGCCGGCAGAATCTTCAGCAGACTCTGACTGTTGTATGGCCAGGGTTAATTCAGTGATCGGTGGCATAATCGCAAGAGGAAGGTAAGCTGTCGTTGGGACTCCGGAATCCAGAGTGAGAGAGAGTGCCTTTGCTCGGCAGTGTTTGACACCGCCATCCATTCAAAAGAACTAATCAACTCAGCGAGCGCCGCTACAGCCTCTGATGCCTAAGAGCCGGCGTCAAACCTGCCCATAGCCCAGTCTTTGACGTAAAAGCGCACCATCTGGTGGAGGATAGTGGCCAAGCTTGTCACGAACCGGCAGTCGATGCCCCCACCTTCTGTTATCCGGTTCTATTTCTAATCGCTCAGGATTCATTCGCCTTAGCGATTCAATTGTTCTCAGTAAAAGTGCGTAAAATTGCAGCCACAACAAAGCAAACGCCGAAGCACAGGCGCACAGCAGCCGATGAAGAGACGAGCCGGCAATTCAATTATTGGGGAAAATTTATCCCTCTATCTTGGTTTCCGGAGCAGATAGAAAGGCTGGTTTAGGGGCGATTTCTTGGAAAATGTTGCCGGGGTTGAGATTTGAGGACAGCACCCGTGTGCCGGTGTGGGGTGAAACAGCCGTAAAATCGGCAAGACTACTGATTTGCACAGGGGCAGGCAGTGTTGAAACAATGATGGGGTTGGGATCTGGCAATGCCCCAACATTCCATCCGTTTGTTTTTGCCTGAATGCGCTGCTTTTGGCTATATTCAGCTAACTTGGGTTCAGCTTTGGCGTAAGCAACAGTCCCTTGAGGAATTTGTTGGATGAAGCTAATCGCGCCGGCAAAATCGCTTTCCCCCGCCAGATTGTAGGCAGTTTGCAGTAATTGGTGCGCTTGCGTTTCAAACTGAAGATGCTGTAGTTCGCTATATTCAACAATCTTGGTTTGAGCGAGAGCGAAGGCTGAGGTTTCCTGGGGAATTTGTTTAAGCGCGTTTACTGCGCCGGCAAAATCTTTGGCAACTGCATGACGATAGGCAGTTTGCAACAATTGGTGACCTTGCGCTTCAACTAGAGCTTGCGCCGGCCCTGAGACGTCTGAATCATCAATATGATTTGAAGGAATGGACTGTGCCGGCACAACCGAATTCTGAACGGTTCCCAGATGTTGATGTTCTTCCGTTGTTTTCTGGGCAAAATTTGCTTCAGTGCCGGCAGGAGAAAACTGTAATAAATACCCACCAACTGTTAGCGCTAGCAAATTAACCGCCAATCCCACCTTAACCGCACTGCGTACCGATGAAGAGTCACAATGTGGTTCAGTTGCCGGCAAGTCGGGAGAATCTTGAGGAATAATAGCTGGCTCAGAGTGCAGGTTTGGTGGTGCCGATGGGCTTATAGAGGCAGCCTTCTGCAACGTTACATCAGCGCCGGCACTCACATTCACCGAGGCGCGGAAAAAGCTCAAGCAGCCATATCCATCATCTTTTACCTGATGATATACCAGCTGATCTCCTACTTTGACTTGGCGCTGCCAAACGAGTTCTTTCGCCGCAGAGTAGTTGGTAAAGCTTTTACCGGCTTGCTGTGTGGATGCAGATTCAACTTTGCCCATCACAACCTCACCAGCGATCTGGGAATTTTGGATAGGCTGAATCGCACCCACTTCTAGGATCGCTAATTGGTCGTCTTGCTGCTTTGTGAGCCGGTGAGTAACTTTATAACGCATAAATATTGACTGCCCTATGATTGGATGATCTGCCTATCCTCGATCTGGCTTAAATTTCAGCATAAAACGAATGTTGACAGACTGCTTAAAAGTCGGCGCTACAGCATTGTTTACATGAGACTTCCTGCAAAAATCGGGGTTAGGGCGAGTAAGCTAGGAAAATCAGCGAGCAATTTCTGCCAAATTCGCCCCAAACCCCGATCCCACACAGATTCTTTTGCCAAAAGTCTATTACAGAGCCGGCTTCTCTGAAAAATTCATCTCTGGCTCAATTTTTTCAGGAATAAACTGTGGCATCTTCTAGATGTGCCCAGTCGGCAGCATTGTTTGCTCATTGTAAAATTCTACAGAGCCGGTGAGGGCGAGCCAGAAAACCCGCCCTATTAAAGCTCAACCCTTGGCTAAGGCTGATTGCTGGAACCTTTACCGCCGGCACCTGCCGCCCCTCCCACGACGTAGGGTGAAGCGATCCTCGCCACATCGCCGGTGCTCGCCAGCGCTTGGTAGAGAAACGCCGCAACCTCAGCCCGCGTTGCCATTTGCTTGGGATTGAGTACCTTAAGATTGGGATAATTAACCACCAAGCCTTGTTCCGTTGCCGCTGCGATTAAAGTTCGGGCATCCCCAGGAATGGCACCGCTATCGCTGTACACCTGCAAAATCGAGTCAGGAGAGCCTTTGGCCGAGTAGTTCAATCCTTTGGCTAATATCGTCAAAATGTCAAGCCGATCTAGCTTTTTATCCGGGTTAAAGTTTCCTTGTTCAAAAAAGCCCATTTCATAAGCTTCGCGAATGGCACCGGCTGCCCAGTGACTAGCCGGCACGTCGGCAAACGCAACCGCATTGCGAGTTTTGGGCTTATTAAACGCTTTGCGAATCATGGCGGCAAACTCCGCCCGCGTCACCTGCTCATTTGGGCGAAAGGTGCCATCAAGAAAGCCTTTGAGAACTTCCTTTGCGGCTAACTCGGCAATAAAATCTTTGGCCCAGTGATCTGCCGGCACATCGGGAAAGCGCACTTGAATCCCTTGACTGACGCCTTCATCACGATACTGTCCCGCCAACTGGCTCACGTCATAAGTTAAGGTGCTGCTATCGCTGAGGTTAATAACCTGAACCACTTTCCCCGGTTGAGCGATTAAAGCCGGTGCCAAATCTGAGCCGAATAGGTTAACGGTACGATTCGCTAAAGAAAAAGCCCCACTTTCCAAGGAAGGCGTGTAAATGCTGGTGCGAGGCGGTGCGAGTAACCCCTCAGCTTGAAACCGGCTGGTGTCAATCGTATCTAAATTGGTGAGGAAGCTAACACTTTCAGCGCCGGCAGGAGCGCTGCTAATTTTAGTGAAATAGTCGTAGACAACAGTGCCGGGATCAATTGAGCCATCAGCGTTGGTGTCCATCCCGTAGACAGTCCGCAGCGCACGGGATTGAGCGGGATCACTGGGCACGACCAAGTTAACTGCTGTGTTTTCAAATAGCAGTTCAAACTCGCTGTAACCAATCGCGCGGTTTTCCAAATCGTACAAGCGCACGACAATGCGATCACCCGGATAAATCCCCTGCATGAATTTAGCGCGTTGGTTGGGCTTGTAACGAAAATCGCCGATAAAGCGTTCTCGTAAATAGCCGTTGCTTCGCCTTGGTTTCAGGGAAATGCGAGCAATCACATCGGAGGAATGACGGATGCCTAGGCTGAATTGCCCTTTTCCCATCGTCGGGGAACCCGTTGTTAAAGGCGGCTGAGCGGTTGTAGCGGGTGTGGCAGGCGTGCCGGTGTTGCCTTGCTGGACGGGAGTTTGTACCGTGGCAGACGTGCCGGTGTTGCCTTGCTGGACGGGAGTTTGTACCGTGGTAGGCGTGCCGGTGTTGCCTTGTTGGGCAGTTGTGGCCAGTTTCGTCAAGCCGTAGGATTGGGTTGTCTCTAGCTGTAGCTGTTGCTCCTTCGCGCCGCTTTGGAGGTCATATCGCAACTGCACCACTGCTTTGAGAGCCAAATTGCCCATATTTGCGTCGTTACCTAGCACCTTAGCCAGCTGTGTGATGGGAATAACTTCTGGTTCTAAGGCAACTGAGCCGGCTTCATTGGCAAGCAGTCGTGCGCCGGTGCTGGTATAAACCGGCAGCCATCGATCATTTTGACGGACAAACAGTTGATAAACGGCATTCGCGTAGGTTGTTGCCGGCTTGTTGAGCACCTGTAGCTGGATTGTAAACCCGGTTGCTTCTTGATTTGTAATCATGGGGGCCATGATCACAGCAGTATCCCAGCTTTCTTGCCACTGAGAAAGCAGAGCCGGCTTTTCAATCTCGGATGGCTGCTGGGGTGCCGGTTTTGCTGGGGTTTGTCCAGTTTTTGCAGTTGTGGCACTGAACCCGGGCGGCGCAGAAGTGGCCAGGGTAAGGCCGGCGGCAACGATAATAATCCTGCTCAGTAAAGCAAAAGAACTCTGTTTCATGACAAATATTTAACTCCCACACCTACGGGATTTGCTTTCAAGCGTTGCATTTATTTTAGGGGCTGAGGGATGAGGGACTAGGTATATTGACAGATGACGTTAGTTCGTCTCATTCGTCTTTAAAGCCTGGAAATTTCAGCCGGCTGCCGATTAGGCTGCAACTAAGCTTTTGTAGTCATTACACCCAGCCTTTAGTCGGTTTTCACCGGCAGTTTACCTAAGATCGAATAAACCATCGTTTCTGTTTCCTTGCCCCGCAGTTGAATCGCACCAAATTCTTGGCCGGCATAAAGATCGCTCACATAACCAAACGTCCGATCAGTCAGCAAAATTTGATAAGGATTGTCGGAAGTCAAATTCTTTGTCATCGCCTCTAACCGCGCCGCTACGTTCACTGTATCACCGAGAACTGAATAACTCAGCCGCTGTGCTCCCCCGATGGTGCCGGCGATCACAGGGCCGGTGTGGATGCCAATTCCAAACCGAATCAAAGGCCGATTTTCTTCTTGAAAACGCTCGTTAAGCACCTGCAAACGCTCGTGCATGGCAAGGCTGGCTGTAATAGCTGCGGTGGCATCCCGTTTTACGTGTTCTTCTTGAGCTTGCGGAAAGGGAATGCCAAATACGGCCATAATCGCATCCCCAATATATTTGTCAATGATGCCGCCATGTTCCATGATGCAACTAGCCATCGCATCTAGGTATAAATTCAGCCAGGTGAGCAATTCGCGGGGTGCCAAGGTTTCAGAGATTGTGGTAAACCCCCGAATATCCATAAATAAAACCGTTGCGGTGAGTTCTTGGGCTTCTAGTTCCCCGTTTTCAAAAATTTCTTCTTTGCGTTCCCAAATCACTTCTGCCATTTCTGGGGCGACGTGTTGGGCAAACAAGTTCATTAGCTGTTGCTTTTCATACTGTTCGCGTAACTGAACGCCAAGACCGGCTAATAAAATGGTGCTAATAGGGGCGGCAATCGGCAGCCATTGGTTGCCCCCGATGAAGGCGGTGAGGGCGATGGCAAACCAAGTCGGTGGTAAAATTAGGCCGATGACAATTCGGTCTTTAAGTTGTCGGTTAAACAACAGCCAACTGGTGCCGGCACCAATCACCAGCAACAGCAAAATGTCCGCCCACTCTGGTGTTCGTTGCAATAGCCGATTATTTAATAAGTTATCGATTAAAGCGGCGTGGAGGTAAACTCCAGCGGTCGGTGGATCTTGGTTGAGTGGCGATCTGAGCGGGTCCATGCCGATTGCCGTTGGGCCAATTAACACTAATTTATTGGCAAGAACGCTGGCATCAACTCGACCTTCTACGATGTCTGCGAAGGAATAAGTGGGTAATGCTTGAGTTGTTCCGGGCCAGTTAATCCAGACTTTTGGCATTTTCTCACCGGCATCTGGCTTGGGCAATGCTAATTGAACACCGGCACGGGTTTTATAAACATCTAGCATAGCGGGCGCGAGGGCCGGCAGCGATTCGACAAACACGGTTGCTTGCCGGCTGATCCCGTCTTTATCAGGATCGTGCAAGATATGACCGACATTCGCTGCGGCTTTGTCAAGAACCGGCACAGGTGGCAGTAGCTTGCCTTCCGCGTCCCAAGCTACAGATAAGACAACGTTGCCTTTAGACGCTATCGCCTTTGCCATTGCAGCGTCTAAAGGACTGGGCGCAACAAATAAAATATCGAATCCAATTGCTGCCGGTGGTGACTTTTTTAAAGCTTGCAAAAGTTGTGTGTAGCGATCACGCCGCCAGGGAAATTGGCCATACTCTTGCAAACTCGCTTGATCAATGGCGATCACTGCGATTCGCTCATCCCAGCCAATTGGCGGACGGATTTTAAATAAAGCGTTGTAACCCAACTGCTCTAATTGCTCCCAGTAACCCAGTTGTGACATCCCCATAGCCACAGCCGCCGCCACCACCCCAGGAAATCTGGGATGATTGCCGGCCAGGTAATTCTGAAACCGCTGAATCCAGCTTTTGACCACCATGCTAATACCCTGTAAAAGTGATGAGTTCTTTCAGTGCAATGGTGAGTTTGCCAGCGTTAATCTTGCTATTTGTCCTACTTTTCAAGCCAAAATTATTATTTTTTTACTTAAAATTTAGAACACAATAAAACGCTGGGCGGTCAAATTTAAAACATTGCAGCTCGCTTTCATTCCCAGCTTGACTGATGCTTTAAATCTGACCGCCGCTTACAAAACTCAAAATTGTCTCACAGCAGCACCCTAATTCAAAAAACTCAAAACTTTTTATTCAGCCATCGCATTGCCGTCAAAACTCAAACTTTCTCATTCGGCAGGTTTTATTTGACAAAATAGAAACTTCTTTATCTTCTATTTCCGGCCCTTTAATTTTTATTAACCATTAAAAACCTTATACTAATTAACCGCTATTTCGGAAAATGTTTCTCGCACTTCAGGCCCTCGAATAACAAACTTCAGCCGGCGGCTTAAAGGTCGTTCCACTAAGGTTGAAAACCGGCCATCCGGTTTGGTTTCTATGGCTCTACCGTTAATAAATACTAAGTCTAACGGATCAACTTGACCCACAACACGCACCGCATTCCCACTAACTCTTCTCACATGAAGCGAGATAAATTTCGCGCGTGGGGGAGTTTTTTGCGGGGTTGTGGGCGCGTCTCCAGGGCTGATCACAACATACTGACCCGGATTCACTAATACCACTTGCCCCTTCGCTAAGGCGGCGACGCTTCCTTGAATGGTGGAAATGCCGGTTTTTCCGTCAGGGCCAACATTAACGCCAAAGGAGGTTCCCTGCACACCGGCAATACCAACAGGCGTTTCAATACTTAATGGATAAGTTCGACCTGATCTGCTTTGAGCAACTAGGGATTTTTCGCTTCCTTCTAAAGGTTGATTCCCGCTGTAGAGGTCATTTGAAGTTTTCCCAACCGATAGCCTCACCTTCCCTATGCTCACAAAAAAGGATGTGTTGCCATTGGAGAGGGTTTTGAGCGTCAGGGTTGTTTTCTCTGACACTTCGACCGATCCAATATGGTCATTGATAAATAAACGAACGCTGGAATTATCGCCTGTGATCAGTTCCCCTCCACCGGCTTGCAAGCGCTGTCCTAGTGTCACGGGTTGCCTGGATGGCCCATAAACCACATTCCCTTTCACTTCCTGTACCTCTACCATGACTGGCTTTGGCGACTGCGGATCTTGGGCGATGTCTGAGAGGGCATTCGCAACAATCGATTTTTGATGAGCCTTTCTCACCGGCTTATTTTGTATCTCAGCTTTAAGGGGTGCCGGTTTAGTCACCAAAACCGCCAGAAACAAGGCCGCGATGGCGCTGCCAAATGACAATAAATAACGAATGAAAGAATTTTTATTTAACATAGATACTCACTCCAAGACAATTACCTGATTAGGTTTCCTGTTCCAGTTAATTAGAGTTTGGACTGAGTAAGGAGTCAACCTTGCAAGATTTTGGGGGTTTAACCGATTTAGAGCGTTTAACGGGTAGATGTGCGATTTTGCCATCACTGATATTTAAATCCAAAATTTGCAACCTGCTATATTTTTACAACCGCTGTCAAACCGGCTTTTTAATTTTACGGTTAATTTAATCGGCCTGAAGGTTTAAGATTTCATGAAAATTCACTAGAGGTTGGAGATTAATGAAATTTCTAAAATTTTTATTATAGAGAAATGAGAGAAATGACAGATTTCTTTTATTATTTACCTTTAAATGATTTCCTTTTTTACCTAAAATTTGTGTGTGTTCCGTGCCGGCCTTTCCATTAAAAAATCATCACTTTCTCCAAGTAAATAGCTAAAACCATAGCCGATTAATCGGGGTTAGAACAATTTTCTTTTCACAGAATTTGTCTATACCCTCTAATCTTGGGCAAACAGCCGGCGCATTTAAAGGCAGAATGAATCTGTGGGATTAACCAAAGCCGGCTAATCCCCTAACTAAGCGATTAAGAAATACGCTGAGGCGCTTTCACAGCCGTTCGTTTTTTGCCGGCAGGAATAGACAGGGGTTGAGCACCTATATTCAACGGTTTGGGATAGTCCAACGCCTGCAATCCTTCAAGAACCGCCTCTCGAACCACCGGCTCTTGTTCGCGATTCAGCATCAGACGGAAATAGTCAAGCGTAGTTTGCCGGTGAGTTTGATAGAAGGGATCGCGGCTTACCAAATGAGTCAGTTGCCGTACTGCAATGAGCCGACTGAGCGGATCTGCATCAATCAAATTTGTAACGAGCTGATTAACCTTAGATTCATCTCCGCTCGTTTGCCGTCCTACAGTCTGCCAAACCAACAGCACTAACACAGCCATCGTCCCCAAGCCTTGCACAATTGCGCCGGCGGCTATCCAAGAACTCTCAGAATCCATGCAGATAGAAATAGCCAGGTAGCTGCTAAGCGTTGCTAACCCACCACTACCCACTGCTAGGGTTAACTGTCCGGTTGCGCTGGTAAAAAATTTGCGTAAGTCTGAGCGGGGAATTTTTTTCCAGTCGAACTGCTGCATCAGGTACACTCCCAGCATCACCAACACACCTGTGCCGGTGGCTAGCAAAAGCTTCCAGTTCCAGATCAGCAGGGCAGCGATCACCGCCAAAACTGCAAGCGTCCCTCCCGACTTGGTCAATTGCCGCAGGGAAAGCTGCTTAAAACCTTTAAGTTTGTACTTTGGACGCGACAAACCTTGAATCAGGTTGATGATTTGCTGCTTTTGAGTTGAAGCTTGTGCCACGTTAGTTTACCTGTTGACTGCCATGACATCGTATCTAGCTATATTACGATACCTGCTGAACAACGCAAATGGTAAATTTTTTGCGGCTTTATTTGATATTGAGAAGTTTGGAGATGTCACCGGCACAGAGGGTTTGCCGGCTCACAGCGCCTTGTGGTGAAGATTTGAGGATTCCTCTCCCCCTCACCCTGCCTCTGGCAACTTGGCGTTGCAGCTTAATCATGCCGGCTGCACCCGCAGATTTTGTGACAATGCCGGTTTGCTTAACGCATCGGCTCGGTTATCCGTTTTGAAGATGATAGCTAAAGCCATCTACCGTCAAGTGGCCATCAAAAGTAAAGAACGTCACTCGGTGAATATTAGGCACCCTCACACATAATGGGGTGTTGGGAGCAATTAAGCCCTCAGAGCCGGCTAAATTCGCTCCGGAAATTTCTGCATGAGCGATAGCCACTCCCTCCTGATCGTAAGCCGCTAAAACAGCCCGCCTGGAACTGGTGACAAAGGCGCTGACATAGGAAACAGGAGTTGAGAAGGTGGCTTCCAAAGAGCCACTTTTAGGTGCTCCAATTAAGACCGTGTTGCCATAGTAAGGCGGAAACGCTGGGTTTGAGGGATGAATGGCCATTGTATTGGTAAAGGTCACGCCCCACCGTTCAAATTGAGAATCTACTGCTTCAAAACATTTCAAATCTTCCAGATCCAAGCGAATGCAGGCCGGCTCATCAATTTTTACGCCGTTGCCTAACGCCGCCTTAGCTAGACCATGAGACACCACAATTGTAGGGAGATCGATCCAATCAATTGCTTCTTTTTTAGGAGTTTCAAGCTCTTTGATACTGTTCGATTGAAGCCGATATTTCTCTACCATTACATCCTCCTTACACTGTTTTTGGGCGGCTGTATAGCTGATCCCCGACTTAGATAACTTCAAGGATTTTTGCTGTCAGTTCCGGAAACGAAATCTAAAATGTCAAATTACGGGTTCTTTTTGATGACCGGCTCTTGAGTCCACGCTGGAGGACTTCAACCATTTTTTTGAACCTCAGCTCTTTTAAAACTTATTAGAGTTCCTTTGAGCGTGGCTTAATGTGAGCCTATTGTGCTAAAACAAAGCGCTTTTTTTAACCCAAACCCCTAAGAGATTTTAGAGTTTCTGTGAGCGTTGCTTCGTATGAGCGAACTGTGCCTTAGGTGACACCTTGTCGCTGAACTGCCGGACTCTACCACCGACAGCCTTGAAAAGATTCCCGTTGTGAATAAAGAGCTATGGATTACCCGTATCTTCTAGAATCCTTTTCACATATATCTTCCGACCCTCTTCTTTTAAGAGAATTGGGGGAATCTTTCAAGGCGTTTTCATAGCAAAATAGGTTTTAAGAACACTACTGAGGGGTCTTACCCCTCATTTATTATCTCTGATTTCGACAACAGTGACCGGCTTTTCCGAGCAGCCCCATCACGAGCTATGAAACAGCCGAAATCACCTACTGTGGGGGATTGCATACTGCCGCACAGAGTAAAGTCGGCAGGTCTTTACTAAATATTTATAAAATAAACTTTAGCTTTACAATTCCTTCGCATTAAAGCTAGGGTGCTTATGCAGAATTAAAGCAGAAAGTCAACAGTAAAATTGTCCAATTGTCTGAATCGTTCCTTGTTCTGCGTTTGCGGTTAATTGCTAAGAACAGTGGACAACTGGACACAAGGGCGCGATGCAGACAATTTTGGTGACAATCACTCGACACGCACCCATTCCTAACCGGCAGCTCACTGACTTATAAGAGGTTCATTCATGTATTTACCCCCAGGCTTCGACCGGCTCTCCACCCTTACATCCCTCGGCAGAATGGTGTATCACACCGCAACGGGAGAACCCTGGCTGACACCGGCATCAACTTCCGACTCAAACAACTTACCAACCTTAGTCTTCCTCCACGGCTTCGGTGGCGGATCATCTTCCTACGAGTGGTCGAAAGTCTATCCAGCCTTTGCCGCAGATTACCGAATTTTAGCCCCCGATTTAATTGGTTGGGGACAATCCGAGCATCCTGAACGGAATTACCAGGTTGAGGATTATATCACCACGATTATTGAATTCATCGAAAAAACCTGTTCCGAACCCGTGCCGGTGGTTGCCTCTTCCCTCACCGCCGCCTTTACCATCCGCGCCGCCATCAAGCGCCCCGATTTATTTAAGAGTTTGATTTTAACAACCCCTGCCGGCTTGTCAGACTTTGGGGAAAATTACAGCCGTAGCATTTTTGCTCAGATCGTCAGCACACCGATATTAGATAAACTTCTCTACAGTGCCGGTGTTGCCACTAGCGGCGGTATTCGCAACTTCTTGGAAAATCGGCAGTTTGCCCGTCCAGAACGCGTGTATCAGGAAATTGTGGACGCTTACCTCGAATCAGCAACCCAACCCAATGCAGAATACGCCGCACTTTCATTTGTGCGCGGCGATCTATGTTTCGATCTGTCGCTTTACGTGACTCAGCTAACCACTCCAACCGCGATTATTTGGGGGCAAAAATCACAATTTACCGGCCCAGAAATTGGCAAGCGCCTCGCCAACCTTAATCCCCAGGCAATTCGCTACTTTCAACAACTGGATGAGGTGGGGTTAACGCCTCAGCTTGAACTTCCAGCCGTGACGACTGGCTTGATTCGACAATTTTTAAAATTGCTATCCTCTGATCATTGAGCCGGTTGACGCGCTGTTTAAATCGTGCGAGGCAAAACTCCAACGAAAGATGTAACCTGGTTCAGGCACAAGATTAGGCTAAGCCAGAAGATAGAAGGTTGGTAGTAAATCGACGTTCTTCTCCCAGAAGCAGTTCAAAACTATCAGGAATTTACTTTGCATATTTAATGGGGAAAAATAAAAGTTTCAGCAAAATAAATAGATAAAATTTTTGGGTTTTGCTTATTTGGTTTGGCTTTAGACTTTTGTTGTTTCTCCAAAAAAATAAATTCACAGTAGTGGAACACTTGGTCACAGTAGTCAATGAGTGTTGCCTGATTCTGGGTCAGACAAGCCAATTTTGCTCATTCATCAAGGTTTCTTGACTGAACCCTGAACCTCTTACTGAGTTTTGAGTTTCGAGTCCTGAGTCTTTACTAGCTGATAGCCTTGCAAAGTAGAATCCGTACCCATGAGTTGGGGTTTTCTTCCCTAGGCTCTAGAAGCCGGTCGGTAGAATGGAAGCAACCACAACAAACGGCAAGTGGGTGGCGAGAGTGAGCCAATTGCACTTGTTCGCAAATGCCGTTAAAGGAGAACCGGCTGTGATCTCTTTCCTGGCACAAATTGCAAGTTATAGCGTATGATTTGCCGGCGGTTCGCGGGACGATGGAGATGGCCCAAATTCTTTAGGGGTGATGCTGACAGTGATGCTAGCGCCGGTTGCCGCTATCGTGGTTCAGTTGGCGATTTCTCGCACGCGGGAATTTGCAGCCGATGCCGGTTCTGCTAAACTAACCGGCAACCCCGCCTTTGACCCGTTGCTGATTATGAATGCGTTTTCAGGGCAGTTTTTGGGCGATTTATTTTCTACCCACCCTTCAACTGAAGCGCGGATTGAGCATTTATTAAAGCTAGAGCAACAACAGCCAAAATTCTCAAGCTAGTAATTGATTCTGTGCTTAATGCTAATCAGTCATTAACACCTGAAACCTGATTACTAACGGCTAACACCTTTTTAGGAGAAACTATCATGACTACCGAATCAAACATTCCCCCAGAAAGCTCACTTGTCGAAATTAGTACAGAGACAAGAGACATGGTTAATCGAGAGATGCCAAACGAAACCGACAAGGTAAAAAATGAAACAATGGCATTGATTGAAGCCATTAAAAAGCGGGCGCAAGCAGAGATTCAAGGAGCCAGTAAACTTACCAGTGACGCCTATCTCACCGCAATTCACGAAGCCCGCACAGCCGTTGAACAAAATCAATTGTTTGACAAAGACCGAATTGAATACACCATGAAACTGATCCAAATGGATGCCCAGAAAAACTGGGAGTCTATTCTCAAAGAAATTTCAGTTTTTGGGGATCGTCTCTCTGATGCCGCTAAAGCAGCTTGGGAAGCGCTGACTGCGCCTCGCTCTGACGATAACTCAAACGTATAAGCAAATATTTGCAAAGCCAAGTCATTAATCAATGGCTTCGAGAGAATATAGGGGTGCGGTGCATCGTGCCCCTATTTTTATTGGGATGTAAGTTTTTCTCTAAACAGAGCGGTTTACGTTCCCTAATCCTCTAATCTCAGCCCAGATCCAATCGGATTTATAAAGCGATATCGGTAGCAGCAATGAAACGAATAATCCCCGCAAGCGTCCTGCTTTTAGCGGCAATCTGCTCAGCTTGTCAAGGAAGTGGCCAGACTAATTCCCTCAACCGGCTGCTGCAAACCAAGGAATGTCAGGGATGTGATTTAAGAGAAGCCAATCTAGTCGGTGCTCAACTCAAAGGAGCAAATTTAAGTCGTGCGGATCTGGGAAACGCCCAGCTAAACGGTGCTAATTTAGAAGGAACCCAGCTCAAAAGTGTTGATTTTTTCAGTGCGAATCTTCAGCAGGCAAATTTAGAAGGGGCGCTGCTGCTCAATGCTAATCTGATTCAGGCGAATCTCAGTGGTGCGAATCTTAAACAAGCGAATCTAGAGGATGCCAGCCTTCGATCAGCCAATCTCAATAGTGCAAATCTCAGTGGTGCTCAGTTAGGTTACACCAATCTCATCAGCGCTCAACTGAATGCGGCTGATCTGAATAATGCGGCGTTAAGCCATTCAGATATGATTCAGGCGAATCTGACGGAAGCAGATCTGAAGGGGGCTAATCTGGTAGATGCTAACTTGAGCGGTGCTGACTTGACGGGTGCCAGTTTAGAGAATGCCTTTCTGGAAAATGCGAATCTCCGACGGGCAAATTTGGAGAAAGCCAACCTGAGTGGCACTCAATTGCGCTATGCCAACTTGATTGAGGCGAATTTAACCGGCGCGAATTTGAGGGGTGCCGATCTGAGCAGTGCTAATCTCACCGGCGCGAATTTAGAGGGGGCGGATTTGACGGAGGCGACGTTAGCCGGTGCGATCTTGCCAGAGGAGACAGCACAACCATAAGTAGCATGGGTGGAGTTAAGGCCGGCATTTCACCACACTAGGCTGATTTTGTCTGACAGAATTACCCCTAATGCTAGATAATGGAAAACCTAACCTTGGTTATTGTGGGGAACTGCGGCTTGTTGCAGCTTCTCCAACCGCTTAAACTACCCATCTTGAAGCTCGAATTCTGAATCCACACCTATGCGTACCCACTATTGCGGCCAGCTCCGAAAAGAACACATTGGAGAAACAGTCACCCTCTGTGGATGGGTGGATCGTCGCCGCGATCATGGTGGCGTGATTTTCTTGGATTTGCGCGATCGCACCGGCATTGTGCAAATTGTTAGCGATCCCGTGCGGACTCCAGACTCCTACGCGCAAGCAGAGGCGCTGCGGAGTGAATACGTTGTCCAATTCACGGGTCGGGTGACGCCACGCCCCGAAGATTCTCTCAATCCCAAACTGGCAACCGGCGAGGTGGAAATCTACGCCGATAAAATTGAACTGCTCAATACGGTTCGCAAGCAGTTGCCTTTTCAAGTTTCCAGCGCTGATAACGAGTCGGTGCGAGAAGACTTGCGGCTGAAATATCGCTATTTGGATCTGCGCCGCGAACGCATGACGGAAAATCTCAAGCTGCGCCACGAAGTGGTTAAAGCGATCCGTCGTTATTTGGAAGACCGGCAAGGATTTATTGAAGTTGAGACGCCGGTGCTCACTCGCTCAACCCCAGAAGGAGCACGGGATTATCTGGTGCCGAGTCGCGTCAATGGCGGCGAGTGGTTTGCTTTGCCCCAGTCGCCGCAGCTATTCAAGCAATTGCTGATGGTGTCCGGGTTTGACCGCTACTATCAAATCGCCCGGTGCTTTCGGGATGAAGATTTACGGGCAGACCGGCAGCCAGAATTCACTCAGCTAGACATGGAAATGAGCTTCATGTCTCAAGAAGAGATTCTTCAGCTCAATGAGGAACTAACGACGCATATTTTTAAAACTGTTAAAGGGATTGAATTGCCTCGTCCTTTCCCGCGCCTCACTTACGCAGAAGCGATGGATCGTTATGGCAGTGATAAGCCGGATACACGCTTCGATCTGGAATTAGTAGATGTTTCAGATTTGATGAAAGACTCCGGATTTAAGGTGTTTTCCGGGGCGATCGCATCGGGCGGGATTGTGAAAATTTTGCCTATTCCAGAGGGAAATGCGGCGATTTCTAATGTGCGGATTAAACCGGGCGGAGATTTGTTTAATGAAGCTTGCAGTGCCGGCGCGAAAGGTTTAGCCTATATCCGGGTGCGAGATGATGGCGAAATCGATACAATTGGCGCAATTAAAGATAATTTGAGCGAGGAACAAAAGCAAGAATTGCTTAAGCGCACGGGTGCGAAACCCGGGCATTTACTGCTATTTGGTGCAGGGCCGGCTGATATTGTCAATAAAACCTTAGATCGCCTGCGTTTAGCAATCGCTCGTGAGTTGGGACTGATCCCTCCAGATAAAATTAATCTGCTTTGGGTAACAGATTTCCCGATGTTTGAGTGGAATGCTGACGAAAAGCGTTTAGAGGCATTACATCACCCCTTTACCGCACCGCATCCAGATGATATTGACGATCTCAAAACAGCACGAGCGCAAGCCTATGATTTGATCTTCAACGGGTATGAAATCGGCGGCGGTTCGCGGCGGATTTATCAACGGGAAGTTCAAGAAAGAGTGTTTGAAGCGATTGGTTTATCGCCGGAGGAAGCTTACAGTAAGTTTGGCTTTTTGCTGGAGGCGTTTGAGTATGGAACGCCGCCGCATGGAGGCATCGCTTACGGTTTAGACCGGCTGGTGATGTTGCTTGCCGGCGAAGAGTCAATTCGGGATGTCATTGCATTTCCCAAGACGCAGCAAGCGCGTTGTTTGCTGACAAATGCACCGTCTGGAGTGGATGCAAAGCAGTTGAAAGAGTTGCACGTCGCTTCGACTTATAAGCCAAAGGCTTGAGGGTTCGTAAAATTGTTAGAGTAATGGGTAATTGGTAATTTTCTATTACTGATTACTCATTTTTTATTAGCAGGAAGTTGCTATGAGTCAAATCACCTCATCTGTGGAGCCGGTGAATTTTACACCTGAGCTGCCTACGAGTTTGCCAGATCACACTCAACTTCCCGACTCTGACGGTACTTTTGTGAAAAATCTTCAGGAGCATCCCCAAAGTATTCTGCTGACAGATTCGATCATGCCGGTGTTGCAGCAGTTACATCCAGACGGTCAATATTGTATCGGGCAAGATAGCGGAATTTACTGGCGAATCACTGATCCACCGGAAAGAGGCGCTGAGGCACCGGATTGGTTTTATGTGCCGAATGTGCCGCCGGTGTTGAATGGTGAAATGCGGCGTTCTTATGTGATTTGGCAAGAATATGTCGCGCCTTTAATTGTGCTGGAATTTGTTTCTGGAAATGGCGAAGAAGAACGAGATACAACGCCTGTTACGGGTAAGTTTTGGGTTTACGAACAGGCAATTCGTGTTCCTTTTTACGCCATTTATGAAGTAAAAAAAGCACAGGTTCAAGTGTATCAACTTGTTGCCGGTCACTATGAGTTAATATCTCCTAATGAGCGCGGGCATTATGCAATTCCCCCGTTGGGTGTGGAGTTAGGAATTTGGCAAGGACAATATCAAAATGCAACGCTGCCGTGGCTGCGCTGGTGGGATGCACAAGGTAATTTATTACTAACAGGAGAAGAACGAGCGGAAGTTGAGCGACAGGAGAAGGAGTTGGCTCAACAACAGGCTGAAACTGAACGGCAGCGTGCTGATACTGAGCAGCAACGTGCTGAGCGGTTAGCTGAGCAGTTGAGGGCGTTGGGGGTTGAGCCTCAAGCGTAGGCATGAGAAAAGAGGGAGAGCCGGCGCAATTGAGCATCAAGTTTAAGCATCTGATAACTGTTTAATTTGCGCCATGCTTGCTCTAAATCTTTGGGGTGCTATTAGATTCGCAAATTAACAAACTGGACGTTAACTATCCCGAATTGAAGAAGCGTGTGCCAAATTTTCTGCTGCTTTTTTCATCACTTCAATATCTGCCGGCAACCAAACACGAGTATCGCGGCAGTGATGGGCAATCAACAAACCCCAGAGTCCTTTGAAATTGAGCACCGGCACGGCTAAATTTGCTCGAACCTGGATACTGCGGAGAAAGTCTCTATGGCAAGGGTGGATTGGCTCTAATTCAATATCTGGAATGGCTCGCACTCGTCCCGCTTCATATAAAGCCGCATATTCGCCATTAAAACAATCATCCGCTCCCGTCATTCCAAACACAGATAATTGCGGAGAACTCAAAGACTCGAAGGTAACTTGTCCTCTCCACTGGAGGTAAAAGTAATATAAAATCACCCGATCAACATCTAAAATTTCTCTCAAGTCATTTGTGGTTTCTTGAACTGTCTTATCCTGAGTCAGTGTTTTAGAAAGACGGTCGGTTATTTTTCGTAAACTGGGATCGGCCATACTGTCTAGTTTAAGAATTCTTTTAGATTGGTGCTTGGAACTGTATTTTTTAATAGTTGAGTTCGTTTATTGTAAGGCACTCATTTTTCATGTTTTTATTTTACAACAAAGATAATCTTTTAAGGAAATTTTATTTGATTAATTTTATAAATTTTATTTTATAGCATCAATCAATTTTTTATTGATTTCAATGGAAAACATTGGTAATTGCAATTTAATCATAAATTAAAAGTGAGTTTTTATAACTTTAAGATTTTTCATGAAAGCCGGCTCCTTCACAAATGCTTGCGAGTGCCTGTCCTTGGATTTCGCGCATTTTCCGGCCAAGCTCCTATTGAGCCGGTGAAAACAAGATCGCTCAGACCGGCAGCTTCAGAGGAAAGCAAGCTATACAATTGCTAACAGCAGGTGTAGAGACGTTGTTTGCAACGTCTCTACACCTGCTATGTTGTGTTTGCTGCTGTACGAACGCACCCTGGAAAAGTCGCAAACAAGGGAATTGAGAAGTTTAAAATTTGAATTGTGAATGTTTAATTTTCCAATCGGCGTCGTAAGTTAGCCATTTGTTGCCGAGCCTTAAGGTGATTAGGAGTAATTCTTAATGCTCGGTCATAAGAAGCAAGGGCATCTTCATATCGGCCCAACTGCTCTAGGGCTAACCCGCGATTGTACCAAGCACTCGCAGGGCCGGTATCGCTTCCCCATTGACCCTTGCTTTGCAGCGCTCGCTCATAAGCGTTAATCGCGTTTTCATACTGTCCCAACTGCAAAAGCGCGGTAGCCCGGTTATACCAAGCCAGGGCAAATTCAGGATTAACGGTGGTCGCTTTGTCAAATGCCGCAATCGCTTCTTCTTTACGAGCCAACTTCCACAATACTGAACCTTTGTAACTCCAAGCAGACTCAAGGCTTTCGTTGCCCCAATCCCGATTAAGTTCAATTGCCTTATCAAACGCCTGATTGGCTTCTTCGTTGCGATCAAGCTGCTTGAGCACCATTGCCCGTTCAAACCAACTGAGAGAGTAAGCAGATTTGAGGTCAATTGCCTGCTGCAAAACCGCAAGCGCATCGTCATACCGGCCTAATTCTCCAAGTACAACTCCTTTGCCGGTTAAAGCAGCGGCTGAGTCCGGTCTAAGGCTGATTGCTCGATCGTAAGCGGTGAGCGCTTCTTCATACTGTTTTTTGCTTAGCAGGAACTGCCCTCGGTTTAGCCAGTAATTAATATCTCCAGATTCAGTGGGGGCGGGTTGCTCACCTGATGTCGGTGCCGGCTGGGGTGATTGAACGGGTTGCTCACCTGATGCCGGTGCCGGCTGCGGCGATTGAACGGGTTGCTCACCTGATGCTGGTGCCGGCTGGGGTGATTGAACGGGTTGCTCACCTGATGTCGGTGCCGGCTGGGGTGATTGAACGGGTTGCTCACCTGATGCTGGTGTCGGCTGCGGGGACTGGGCGGGCTGTCCACCTGATGTTGGTGTCGGCTGGGGCGATTGGGCGGGTTGCTCACCTGATGTCGGTGTCGGCTGGGGCGATTGGGCTAGCCGAGCGCTGACAGCGAAAACCGGCACTTGAACCCATAAACTGACAGCAGCGGTCGTGATGCAGATGCATTGAAGGGTGCGCTTCATGACTGTATTGTGTGGGTTTAATCATCCCAAATTGTAACAATCTGTCCGTTTTTCTAAAATTATCTTTAGCTGTAAATTCTTGGCAGCGGGTGCAAGAGAGCAGAATCAGGGACGATCAGACCCGTTACGGAAAAATTTAGACGACAAAATTATTTTTCCCAGTGAGAGCAAAACTTTGTTAAATATCAAACAGCAATCGCCTTTGAGGGTGCTGGCAAATAGTTAAACAAGAGGCCGGTTACACATTTTAGTCGTAATCTCAGGCGATGCAGGTAGACTGACAAAAAGAACAAACTGAGAGAGTGGGTTTCCAGGAACGCCGGCGAGAAAATAGCCACGAATAACTGGCACCAGAAGTCCCGAAGCACAGTTAATTGAGCAAAGGATAGCGGGTCGCTGCAATGAACGGAGAAATCAATATTAAAAGAGTCACGCCCATCGCTACCCACTAACAATTTAATCACCCCATTTCCAAGAAGACGCGGTTAAGTGAATCAGCATCTAACTTTCCGACTGGATAGGGAAAAAAGCTGTCTGTCTGTGCCGGCTTTCCCCCTATCCTTACAAGAGCCGGCTTTCTACTTGGCCTGCCGGCAGTCCCGAAGTCCGTGGTTCAAACACTTATATTTTCGCTTTCTCTTTCCTTCTTTCCCTCATCCTTGATCCCTAATCCAATAGCCCATGCCCCACGCTTAGCATCGGTGTTTTTTGCGATCGGGCAAGGTTGCACTGCACAGCTCGGTATTTGTCAGTATGGCGTCCTTAATGTTAGCGCCTTCCAAGTTTGCACGAACCAGTTTAGCCCCTGCTAGGTTGGCTTGAACCAGATTCGTTCCCTTGAGATCAGCTTCCTCTAAAGAGGCACCCTCTAAGTCAGACTGGGATAAATCCGCCCCTTGAAGGCTAGCGCGAGTCAGATCAGCGCCTCGAAGGCTGGTGCGGCTTAAGTTTGTTCCTCTAAGGTTGGCTTCTCGAAGGGAAGCATTTCTGAGGTTAGCGCTACTGAGGTTGGCGCTACTCAGGTCTGCTTCTCGGAGGTTGGCTCCCACTAACTCGGCACTCACCATGTAGGCACTTGCTAGGTTCGCGCCTCGGAGGTTGGTATTTTCTAGATAAATATTTCTTAAATCAGTATTACTGAGATCCACTCCCGCTAAGTCAGAAGCCGATAGTTGAGCGAGTAGCAGGTTGGCTCCGGTGAGGTTAGCACGGGTGAGATCAGAGCCGGTGAGGTCTGCTCCATTGAGGTCTGCTCCACGCATATCAGTATTCACCAAGCTGGCACCATTCAAGTTAGTGCCGGTGAGGTTGGCGCTTCTGAGATCCGCACCGACCAAGTCAGCCTGTCGCAGATCGGAACCTGTGAGATCCGCTCCACGCAAGTCAACACCGGCTAGGTTTGCTCCCACTAAGTAGCTTCCTCGCAGGTTGGCTCCTCTGAGATCGCAAGATTGACAAGTGTTGGTGTTGAGCAATTGGTTAACGCCTGGGTAACTTGTGGCGTGCACCGCTGCGGCTAACCATACAGACGCTAATAGGGTGGCGATTCCCATTAAGGCCGGTGTCAAAAACCTTGGCTTTGACAGCCAAGCCTTGAACCAACGTCTAGTAGGGGCATTGCTACGTGTAGACCCAGACAGGGAGCGCACTACAGGACTGAGCATTTTAGGTTTAAGCGTGTTTTTCCCAAGTTGCGGCAAGGTACCTTGATCTCATCTAAGGGATGGGTAAGCGTTTGGTTGTGGCAGTCAACCTTTGTAGAGACGTATTGAGCGCCTCTGCAAGTTTCCAGCCGGCCTAGTAATCTTACCATTAATGTTAAACTCTATTTAAACCCATATTAGAACCTATTTAACATCATGGCTAACAAAAAATGGACAACAAGACGGTTATCCGTAGGCTTTAGCAAAGAAGAATCAGAAATTTTGGAAACATATTGTGAAATGACCGGCAGAACTTACACGGACGTGATTAGAGAGTGTGTAAGGAAGCTCAAGCCCTCAATTGTTCAAGAAAATTTATCAAAATCTTAGCAATGCTGCCGATTCCATTTGCAAGTTTGGGGCAAATTGCAGCGGCGAATCCAAAATTTGCGACGGATCGGGGCAGACTTGGCTGAAGAGATTAATCAGCTTTGTCGGCGATTGACCGATTGAGTCCTGAGCCAGGGAATCAGTCAAAAAGTTAAGTATTTCCGAAGTTATACTGTTGAGTTCTGGAAAAACTGCAACTTTTTTCTTGACATTCCGCTTTTTTAAGCTCTATTAGAGGGACTGGTCGCCCATCAATAGAGAAATCAGAAGAAATACTTTATAGCTTAAGGCAACAAATATAGGGATTAGATATGAATGAAGAAAATGGTTTTGAGTTGGTAGGGTGTGAGGAGAATGCTGTTTTATCAGTAGATATTAATTCTATGACCAATCGTTATCTGATCGCCCACCCGATGTTTACAGCCGGCGAACTGATGGCAGAGATTAGGAAAAGATTTCTAAATGGCTTATCTGAAGAAGACAGAAAAACTTTGCTGGAAGAGGGTTTACCCTGTCAAATCTTGAGACCGGGTAAAAGCTGGCAAGCAGGAAAAGTTCGGGTGAGAGTTCTTCTAGAAGTTTCTAGTAACGAGCCAGAAAATGGTCGGCTAGAAGTGCCTTCTTACGATATGCGGCAGATTTTGAACGGAGATAAGAAATAAGAGGGGCAAAGAGGGAGTTTTAGATTAACTTCAGCATTTGGGCAAATAGATTATTACTTCGTAATGCGCTTTCTACGCCGGCACTCTCTGATCCCAATTTTATTTTGTGATGAATAAGTGGAGTTTGAGTCAAGAATTTTTAAGGACAGAGGATAGCGCAGCGTGCCTGCCGGCATACATAGATGGGTTAAGGGTTGGTGTCAGAGATATGTTTTCATGACTTTGATCAAGTTAGTATACCGGCACGTTTTAACGGGATTCCTTTTGGAGAACCGCTTTCACCAAAGCTTCTGCCTCCGCCGGCAGTTCAGTCACAAGGCGAATGGGTATCGCTTGTGTGGAAGCGTACTGAGCGTAATCTGAGGTTAGAAAGATAGCATAGTCGTCAGCATCAGCCGTCAGTTGAGCAGCCATTGCTAATGATATAGCTTTGATATAGTTGCGAACACTAGCGGCTTGATCGCCAATCAATTCACCGCCGGTGAGAACAGTATTCGGTTTTGTTGTCTGATCGATTGTTGCAGCAGGATCTTTAATACTTAAATGAGTTCCCCCAACAAAACCGACCAGCCATTTGGGAGCGAGAAGTTTGGAAAAACCGAGTATCTGTTCGCTTAAAGCAGGAGTTGTCTTATCTGCAGAGCCGGTGACAATCAGGGTGGGAACTTGCACTTTGCTCAAGCCCGTTTCGCCAAAAATTATTGAGCTAATTGGATTCATCGCCATTGCTCGTTTAATGCGTGGATCGTACAGTTGATAGGTGTTTTCCGGAAGTCCGCCGGCAATACACTGTAGTCCGACTCCCGGACTCAAGCTGACCAAATCGCCCTGACATCGCTGTTTTACACTGGCTATTTGTAACTCGCCTCCAGCAATAGACAAAGCGGTTCCACCCCCCATAGAATACCCAATCACCATGACATTATCAGTTGCGAGTTTGCCTTTGAGAGAGCCGGCTGATAGGTTTAATTTTTCTAGTTCATCTAAAGTAAAACTAATATCTTTGGGGCGATTTAAAAACTCATCGGGTTGCAGAAGAGGACCGCCGGCGAGTGCTGTATTCACTTGCGTGGTGTTACTGCCGATATGTTCGACAACAGCAACCACGTAACCATGTGATGCTAAATGATCTGCCAAATAGCGCAACTCTGTGCGGTCAGATCCCAAACCGTGAGTAAAGACAACCACAGGTTTTTCAGCAGTTGCACCGGCTGATGAGTATAGATCAACGGGAATATTGCGTTGACGCTGCGAATCATTGAGGTTTAAGCTAAGTACCTGTACAGAAGCGGTTCCCGGTTGGGAGGGGTCAAACGGTAAATTTAGCTGAATTTCGCGAGGCGTTAATTGAGGAGCAATCGCGGCCATAAACCGCTGAGTTTGCCAAAAAGGGGTGTTCAAGCTTCCCATCACTTCAAACGCCCGATCCAAGTCAATATTGAGGCGCTGACTCGGGTAAGATTCGATAAAGCTAATGATCGAAAGACCGGCTGGATCTTTTGCACCCAGTACCAGTGCGGCTCGAAGCGCTTGCACACCGGCTGCATCCTTTCGTGGCGTAATCGTGGCCAGATCGGCCAAGATGGTACTACCGATCCGAGTATTCAGCAAGTTGCTAATCGCTACAACATTGAGGGGCACTTTTGTTTTCAGCGCTGCTACAATTTTGCCCCGCTTTTCAGACGATAGGGTACTGGCATAACTTTGCAAAGCCGGCGGTACTTTTCCTGTTTCAGCAATTGTTTTAAGATCGGCAACATCAAATGATGCTGTAAATGGGCCTTTATGAACGACAACGGTTTCTGCCGCTTGTGCGGATTTTGTTAACCCTGTCAGATTAGTAATGGCAAGTGCCCAGACAAGGCCGGCAGCTCCTTTAGCCCATTTCAAGTTTGGTAGCATCAACGTTCCTCATAATTTCCGCTTGGAGACTATAGCGGATTCTTAGGTATGGTATCGGTTAATCAGCAGTTCTTCCAAGATATTAACTGAAAAAATATAAATTTCTGCATTTATGGTGTTGGCAGCACAGCTGGTTTCCGGTTGTAAAAAGGTTGGAGCTTTTCTAAAAAATTGCCCTAAAGAGAGAATTTCAAGTCATTGGAGCTAGATGTTTAAAAACAGTTTATTCAAAATCCCTATTTAAGAAAACGCTTACTTTTTGCACCGGCAGCCCCTTTACAACTGCACGGATGTCGGTATGATAACCGCAGAAGTTTAAAGGAGCGTCAGCAATGCCTCAGATTCAACACCTGGTTTTACTCAAGTTTAAACCCGAAGTCCTGCCAGAAAAGATTGCAGAACTCTTCAAGCAACTCAGTGAACTCCAACAATTGATTCCAGGCATCACTTATTATGCCGGTGGCTCATATTCGAGTTCTGAAGGGCTGAACCAAGACTACACCCACGGGTTTGTAATGACGTTCGAGAGTGCCGGTGCGCGTGACGCTTATCTACCCCATCCGGAACACGAACGAGTCAAAGCGGCACTCCTCCTTTGTTTAGACGGCGTGATCGCCTTTGATTTTGAAGCTTAGTCGGTTTCGTATATCATGCATCCTGCATTCTGAATAGTCGGCTATTGGGGTGATCTTTGTCACCTAGCTTGAAACCAAGGAATCACAAGATATGGGAAATTTACATCACCCCACAATTTGGATATAAAAGTCATACTTATTCCTCTGGGTCAGCCAATTTTAAAAGATTTTACAGGTAATGATGATTCGCAAAATTGTCTTAAAGGTTTTAAGAACGGGTTATCTAAGTGCTGAAATTGAAGAACAACTCCAGCAACTTTTTCATTCAGGGTGCAGCTTGGATGAGATAGACGCTCTGGCAGATTTGCAGTATGCTGTGATGGCCGGCCATGTCGAGCGAGCTTCCTGTCAAGTCAGAGAGAAATGTTTGCTTAATTCGCATAAGAACGATAAAAATATTTTTCAAGGTTTAGGCAACCAGATGAATGAGTTGTCACAAATAAGGTGAGCATTGGCTAGCTGATCACTCTTTTTGAAATCCTCATCTCCTCTAATCTAGTGAAAAAATAATCAAGTTATCAGGATCAATGCTGATATTTTTTTGAATATTACCGACCCTATTTATAACTAGGAAATTTTAAAATAGTAGGGTCGCAATGTCTTGCACCTTAGTTCAATTGCAATTCCCCTTTTTTTGTTTAGTGAAGAAATGGCCAAATTTTGAGGAACGTAATTGCCTCAGAAAAAAGGTCAGACATCGGCATCATTTTTCTAGTAATTTGAAGAATGAATGATGCCGTATTTCTCAAGTGATGAGATTACGCGCCCAAGCGACACACCGATCTGCTTGATCGAACCAAAACTCAGAATTCCAGTAGACATAACAACTGGTTTCACACAATAGCAGTGGTAACTGATGGGTATCCATCCGTTTTTCTTGCACTGCTAAATCATAATCTTGACTCAACTGTTCGACAGCCATCAGTACCCGTTGCCGGCGATCACCTTCATTCCAACTTTGATGTCCGCCAATCCAAGATCCGCCCGCAGGCTTTAGTTTAACCTCAGTAGAAGGGCCATTTCGCAAGTATTGATCCATATACCGGCTGACTGTCATAAACTCGATATCTTGCCAAGATGTTGAGTTACGAAACATCGGTGCAAATGTGTTGCGGAAATACTCAAACATCATCACATTTCCATTTTCGCCATCAGAAGTTGGTACGATTAACGGCGGCACCTCCCCATCTTGCAACACCTTCCCCCGATAGCGGATGTCATTAATACAACCATCGACATTGTGACCACTTTGCTGCCGGATGCCCATGTCTGTATCGCGCACCACACAAAGGATACGTTCGCTTTCTCCGCCTGATTCTACGACCAACCAATGCACGCGGTTTTCTAAAGCCGGCACACTCCACCCTTCAGGATGTTCTAGTGCTGAATTCGGTAAAATAATCCACTCATAGCCACATTTTTTCAACAGGCGAATAAACCGCAACGCTTCGGCAGGATTGCCGGTCATTCCCATTTCCGGGGGCCAAAATCCGCGCACTCGGGATAGCGCTTCTTGACCAAAAAGATCTGCAAATACGCGCCGCCATTCCATGATTTGCCCTTCATGATCGCGTTCTGGGGTAGCGGGAAAATAGCAATGACTGTAAGCTGTGCCGGCAAATTCCACGGCGTCTGGATGGTTGCTTAAAACGCGACGCCACAAGCCAATTACATCGCCCATCACTTCACCATCGACATGAAGATGATTGAAGATGCCGCTGCTCAGTCGTGCCAACTCTTCCAGCAATACGCCGGAATAATCCACCATGATGCGCGGCGAATGCCCTTCCTGGGTCAATAATTCTACATATCGGGCGGGATTTTTGTAGGCTTGGGCAAACCATTGGGCGTTCCAGTGTTCCTCAGAATTTGGCTCGCCATTGAGCATTTTTTCCAGGTTGCCGGTGAGGTGATCGCCAACCCAAATTGGGGGCTGATGCATATGCAACCAAGGGACAAATACGGCTAGGGGATTTGGGTTCATTAGAGTGTCCTTGTAGTTAGGAATTAGTAAACATTAAATGTCAGCTCAACTTTTCCTGTTTAACCCTCTCTCCGAACTATCACAGATAGGAAATCATCCTTCAAAATCAAAAAAATAGGCTGATTCTATATCCTGAAGAACAATTTATTTTTATTACCTTCCTTGTAAGGTCGGTTTAGAGAGAGGGTTAAGGAGAGATCAGAAACTATGTTACGGGGCTAAATTTCTTTTCACTTTATTAATCTTAGCCGGCTGATTCATATCGTGCCCCATGACAATCTCAGATAATTTTCCACACGTATAGCACTTCTCAATTTAGCGCAATCCATCTTTTGGGGTACTAAGCACAGATCCCTTACTAATTTGCGCCACTACATAGGGGAGAAACACGAGTTAGAACCGCTATATTATATGAATATTCAAGAACAAAATCGGCTTGTTCTCTAAAATTTACAATCTAAAATATAAAATCTAAACACTGACCTCAAATTGCCAGTTTGGACAAGTCATGATAGGGTTGCCGGCTAAAAATCTTCATTAACATTAAAATTATCTTTAAATCTGCCAGGGAACTGACTGTTTCACCGGCAAGGATATCGTCACCTCTGTTTTCTCACCTTCTTGAGAATAGACCTTAATTTTTCCTTCGTGTTTTTCAATAATTTTAAAGCAAATCGCCATCCCTAATCCTGTCCCTTGACCCACTGGCTTTGTGGTAAAAAATGGATCAAAAATTTTATCTATAATTTCCGGGGGAATTCCAGAGCCATTATCTCGAATTTGCACTTGTATTTGAGAAGAAGAAATTGTTTCTGTCAGAATTGCAATTTCTTTATAAGGTTGCTGTTTTTGCTCTTGTAGCGAATCAATAGCATTGCCAATGATATTCATAAAAACTTGGTTTAGCTGAGCCGGCGAACACTCAATCAGCGGTAAATCCCCGTAATTTTTAATAACAGTAATTCCTTCCGGTGTAATTCGGTTACTTAAAATCAAAAGTGTACTATCGATGCCTTCATGCAAATTAACTTGTTTCACCTCGGCTTCATCGAGTCGCGAGAAGTTCCGCAGGGATAAAACCAAATCTCGAATTCGCTCAGCTCCCATTTTTAAAGAGTTCAGTAGCTTAGGCAAGTCTTCAACAAGAAACTCTAACTCGATTTCTGATATTTTAGTTTGAATTTCTGGGGTTGTATTCGGATATTCCTGCTGATAAAGCACTACTAAATTTATCAAGTCTTGCAGATACTCTTGAGCGTATGTAATATTGCCGTAAATAAAGCCAGCAGGGTTATTAATTTCATGAGCGATCCCAGCAACCATTTGACCGAGGCTCGACATTTTTTCAGTTTGAATCAGTTGCGCTTGAGTTTTTTGGAGTTCATGCAGCGCTTGTTGCAACTCGGTCGCTTTTTCTCTCAATTGCGCTTCCGATTCTCGCACAGCATCCTCTGAACGCTTGCGGTCGGTGATATCCTGAAAAATCAGCAGCGAACCTCCCTCGCCGCTGCGTCCGGTAATGGGTGCAACGGTCACTTCCAAAAATCGGAAGCTGCTATCATCGGCATCGATTTGAAAAATTTCAGGGGAAAAGCGCGTTTCAGAGGTAGAACAGCGGTTGATAAAGTCTATTAAACTTTGGCGTTGCGATTCAAGAAAAAATTGGCCAAAAAAAGTCCCGAGTGCCTCGCGTTCGCTCATCCCTAGGAATTCCTCAGCATATCGGTTCCAAGTCAAGATTGTTGCCGCCTCATCGACGGCTACAACCCCGATAGGAGCGCGATCTAGGAGTCGCTCCATATACTGCGCCGGCTGTGGCGGCGGCGCAGAAGCGTTAGATAGGCTGGCTTGGGCTGCCATTAGCATAGAGCGATAGCTGCGGCGCTGCTTCGTTCGAGTAATGGCTTCTTGTAAAGCGATCACCAAAGCCTCGCCTTCAGCAGTTGACCGGCAGCTGACTTGATTGCCCAGGAAGGGTGAAAATTGCAATGCTTGCTGCATCTGCTGGTGGAAAGCTGGATCGCTGAGAATCAAAACCGCCAACTCTTTATCCACAGATTGAACGCGCTGGGCAATTTGTACCGGCTCACTCACCAGTGAACCGAGTACCACCACATCAAGGTTAATTTCTCCCGCCTCCAAGCTTTGTAGCAACGGTTCAGGATCTTGCTCAAACTCAACCAATTCCTCAGGTAATAAGCTGAGGCTTTTATGAAGTACCGTCAAGGTAGCGGGATCTACCTGCACCATGACGATTTTACCTGCCATTCCTTAATCTCCCAGCAACGGTAGACCGAGCAGTGCCCGACCAGCCCATGTTCGCAGGATATCAGTTGTTGGGGACATTACGTGAGCGGCACGCGCATCACGCAGCAGACGCTCTAACCTAGAACCGTCCCGGTAATTAATTCCGCCCGTTATTGTCATCACTTCGTTCACAACATTGACCGCACAATCAGCCACTTCAGCTTTCGCTGAGCATAGCGCTGGCAGCGTATTCGGGCCGCCTGAGTCAGCTTCAGTGGCAGCATAATAAATCAGCCGGCGAGTTCGCTCTACCACACTCCATAATGTGCCTAGCCGGTGTTGCATCACAGCCGTCTGACCGAGGGTTGAACCGCTGTGGGTATAGTAGCGTTTGGACAAGTGAATCCGCGCTTCCTCTAGTGCTGCGCTGGCGACGCCTAAATAAGTGCCGGCCATTGCGACTAAGAAGTAGGGCGCGACGACGTTGAATACGTACCAGATTTGATCGCCTTCTGCACCAAGAAGATCCTGGCGCGGCACCGGCACATTTCGCAATTCTGCTGAGCGCGAAGAGTTGCCCCGCATTCCTAAGCCGGCCCAAGGCGTCCCCCAGATCAGCCCTTCCGCACCATTAGAAATCATCGCGCAGGAAAATTCTCCCACGGCATTAGCATCTGCCGCTGTCGTGGAAATCACGTATGAGTCCGCATATCCGCCATTTGTGATGAAAGACTTCTGTCCGCTGGCGCGAAACATTGCCGGCGACTCTACAGTTAATTGGCACTGCGGAAGATAGAAGTGCGCCCCGCTTCCCGGTTCACTCAGCGCTAAGGTGGTGAGGTGTTTGCCTTCGCAGATCGGTTCCACATAACGCTCTTGTTGGTAGGGAGTGGCCTTGGCGGCAAGCACTGCTGTGCCGACACTGTGCATTCCAAAACAAAGTGCGGTTGAGGCGCATTCGCCTCCCAGTATTTCACAAACTTGTGTTAGTGCTAAAAGACCTTGTCCCAGTCCTCCCTTTGCTTTTGGTACGACTAAGCCACCTAAGCCGGCTGCCTGCATCGCGCGAATTCCTTGCTCTGGCCAACAGGCATCTCGGTCTACTTTGATAGTCTCGACCGCAACAACTTCGTGTGCGATGTCCCGCGTGGTTTCCAGAATTGTTTCAAAACTGAAAGGATTCTTTTTTTGACTGATAGCAATCATTTTTTACCTTCTATCAGAAGCCGTGTAGTTTGAGATTCTAAATTTTGACTGTAATAACACTTAAATGAGTTCAATCAGTTAAGTAATTTCTCTGATGCACATTTTCACAGTCTTTGTAGCTAAAGCAGTTGAGTGTGAGCACTTGCACCCTTAAACTTTACGGCCTCACCACTCCCCAAAACCTGATTAATTCTAGCCTTGAATTATTTGCGCTGGCTGTGAATTTCTGCAATTTTCTCTTTAACAGAGCTATCCTCCCCATTGTGCACCTTAGACTTGTCGGCTAAAAATTTAAGGGTAAGACCATGAGCCATTCCTCTGTATTAGCGCAGGTTTAGACTCACTAACATTGCTTTATTAAGAATAGTTTATCAGCTAATGATTGTCATTGTAAAGTATGCACCTTCTGAGCGTTTCAAGCTTTCAGACAATTTCAATACAGGAATTGCCTGAGATCACCTCAAACATACAGGCAGCTATAAAAGCAGATGCGTTGAACTTTTATACTTTCTAAGAAAGTTTTTAAATGGCATCTGAATTACATACTTATTTTATGAAAGTGCATCTATCTAGGGGATGAGTTTATTGTAAAGAGATTAGGGTTATTGAATACAAATAGCGCTCAGAGGTCTCTGCATCGGTGGTGCCTGCGCCCGGATGTGCGTAGATTATTCAGTCCTGCTACAAGTCTACTGGTAATGGTGGGATGGCAAAGTTGTCTGGATAACCCTAAAGGAAATTACTGTAGAGGAGAAAAGACCATAATTGCTGTGAGGCGATCACTCTTAGCGCTAAGAGTGATCGCTCACCTCAAAACAGTCTTCTAAAACCTCAGCGTTCGAGCTGTTCCATCATCGGAAAAACGCTGCTCTCCCACGCTGGCAACTTGCACAATCACCTCACGGGAGGGTGGATTCCAGTTCCCCTCACGCGCGGCAATTTCAACAATGGTTTGTTGCCCTTCTGAACGCACACGGTAAGTTGTCGTTGCCCAAGCGCCGGCTGTGAATTCAAAGGTATTTCCGTCATCTTCATAGAGCGTAAATTCCCCATTTCCCGGCCAAATTCGCAAGGTTAATTCATCTAGGGGACGCTCATCAACGTGTTGCATCACCGGCATCATGGGAATAACCGCGCCTTCGCGTACATAAAGCGGCATCCGTTCCAGGGGTGCGTGTGCCAAAATGTGAGTCGATCCTTCGTAACGCTCACCACTCCACCAGTCATACCACACGCCTTCCGGCAAATAAACTGCACGGTGTTCAACGCCTGGACGATAGATGGGGGCTGCCATTAGGGAAGGGCCAAGCAATACTTGATCGTAAAGCTTATAAGTGGAGGGATCGTTCGGAAAATGATAAAGCAAGGGTCGCAAAATTGGTGCGCCAGTCGTTGCCGCCTCGGAAAATAGCGTGTAAATGTAAGGCAGCAGCCGGTAACGCAACTCGATGTATTCGCGGCAAATTTTCTCGACGCGATCACCGAACACCCACGGCTCATGTCGTGCCGTACTCATTGCAGAATGACCGCGCATCAAGGGGTAGAGCATTCCCACTTGCATCCAGCGTGCGAATAACTCTGCCGTGGCATTACCGGCAAACCCGCCAATATCACATCCGACAAATGCCACACCTGAAAGCCCCATATTGCACAGCATGGGTAACGACATTTCTAGGTGTTCCCACAGCGATTGATTGTCTCCCATCCAAACGGATGACCAACGCTGAATGCCGGCATACCCGGATCGCGTAAGGACGAATGATCTCTGCGTGGAACGGTGCCGGTTTAAGCCTTCCCGACACGCCTGCGACATCATTAATCCGTATAAATTATGCACTTCTGCATGAGTGGCGCGTTCCTCATCTGGGCCTTGGGGTGCATCCTGGGGAAACCAAATTTTATTACCCGGATCTCCAAATGGTCGGTCGTCAAGTGCCGGCTCATTCATATCGTTCCAAATGCCGGCGATTCCGATATCCGTTAGGGTTTTGTGCCAGTCTCCCCACCATTTACGAACATCAGGACGGGCAAAATCGGGAAAAACGGCCTTATCTGGCCAAACGTAGCCGTGGAACAACTGACCATCAGCTTTTCGCACAAAACAGTCGTTTTCGACTCCCTCGTCAAAAACTGGGTAATCTCCTTCTGGTTCATACTTGACACCGGGATCGATAATGGTCACGGTTTTGATGCCGTTTTTCGCCAAATCGCTAACTAATTGCTTGGGATCGGGGAAGCGTTTGGGACTCCAGGTAAAGACGCGGTAGCCGCGCATATAGTCAATATCGAGATGAATGACATCACAGGGAATATGCCGGTTGCGGAATTCCTCAGCGAGTTCGCGCACCACTTCCTCAGATTCATAACTCCACCGACATTGGTGATAACCCAGCGACCACTTCGGCGGCAGCGGCATCTTGCCCGTTAGCTCACCGTAAGTCTGCAAAATTTGAGCCGGCTCTGGGCCGTAGATAATGTAATAATCCAGCTCCTCAGCACGGGTTTCCATCCGCCAAACACCCGGCTGTTCCGCACCAAGATCAAACTGACTCCAATGGGTGGTGTTGAAGAAGATACCGTAAGCGAGATGAGGACGTAGGGCGATAAAAAAAGGAATCGCCTGGTACATTTCATCGCTGAGAACGCCATAATCGAGGGCGTCAGTTGTCCAGTTGGTTTTCACCTCGCTGAGTTTGTCCAGCAGGTGGGTGCGCTCGCCAAAACCATAGAAGTGCTCATCGGCTTCGATTTGCTTCCAGCCGGCAATCGTTCCGCTACGCCAGCCGGTGCCTAGGCCGGTGTCTTGGGCAAAAGGGTTTCCGGCTTTATCCATACACGTAATTCTGCATTTGTCAAGTTGCACCGATACGCGCATCTGCTCTGTCTCGATTTCCACAGCCTCAGCGGTTTCCCGCATTTGGTAGGCCACAGCCGGCCATTCCGCATCATCTCGCGCAACTGCCCAAGATCGGCGTGGTTTAAAGCTGCCGGTGGGTGTCATTCGCACCCGAATTAAATTCGCTGCCAGCACGCTGATTTTGAAATGAGGGCCGGCACAATCAAAGTAAACATTGCGATCGTCCTGTCGCACAGATTGAACGGCTTCTAAAGTTGACCACGGCTGCTCAGCTACTTGAAGTTTTCCGAAATACTGTGGCATAAAGTCTCCTAGAAAACAATCAGAAAGACCTTTCTATTTTGCTACTTAATGATTGCTTTTTTGCAATAGTTTTCAATTAACAATTTCTCATTCTTTAGGAATTATTATTAATTCCTCTTCAGGTAGATCGTCAAATAGTCTTTGTTCCTCCGGCAGGCAGATAAAATTCTTAGTCAAAATCGCCTAAATTAATTGAAGCAAAGGAAAACCGGAGACACCAACGTGACCAAGGAACAAGCTGGACTGCACGAGCAAGCGCTAAATAAAGCAGCAGAAATTGGGATAAGCAGCCAACTCGATCAAGTTGATAATGTAGAGGTCGATATCAAAGCAGATCCCTTCAAGCTGATGACAGGAGAAGTAGATGCTGTTCAGATCAAAGGTGAAGGGATGGTCATGCAACAAGACCTGCGAATGGAAAAAATAGAAATGCAGATGGGTCGCGTTGGGATCAATCCTATGCAAGCTGCTATGGGTCAAATTGAACTAACCAAGCCGGCAGATGGCAGTGCGGAGGTTGTTCTTACAGAAGCAGATATTAACCGGGCTTTTAACTCCGACTATATCAGCGGTATGCTGAAAAATATGGAAGTTAATATTGATGGTAAGCCTACAACAATTGACACCCAAGAGATAAAATTTAGCCTTCCGAGTGATAACAAAGTAGGTTTAAATGCAACGGTGCTGTTACGCGACAGCAATGAAACTCAGCAGATTGCTTTTACAGCAGTCCCTCGCGTCCGCCCCAACGGTCAAGGAGTGGTGCTTGAGGATGTTGAGTATGCTGAAAACAAGGAACTTTCGCCAGAACTGACGAATGCTTTATTAGAAAAATCGGCAGAAATTCTCGATTTCAGTAACTTTGATCTCGAAGGAATGTCTCTGAAAATTAACCGTCTCGATGTCAAAGGCGGCAAGCTAACCATGCAAGCAGCAGCCCGTGTCGAGAAAATTCCTTCAGCCTAACGGTATCGAGATAATAGGAATTGAGGTAGGGGCACGCTGGGAATTGTGCCCCTACATACATATTTTGATTACTCACGCCGTCGCCTTATCGATGTGCCACACTTCATCCGTACTGAGATTCAGATCGCCGGCACGCACAGAATCTTCAATACTGGAAATTTTGCTAGCGCCGGGAATAGGGACGACACAGGGCGATTTTGCCCTTAGCCATGCGAGAACAATGCAGTAAACTGAAACGCTTTTTTCTGCGGCAAGCTGTGCAATTTCTTTAATCTCTTCAACACGAGTAAAGCGCCGGCTGCCACCCAGCGGACTCCAGGGCAAAAAGGTTAAATTTTCACGTTCGCAATACTCTAGTACACCGTCAATTTCAGGTTGCCGGTTCCAAGGGTTGTACTGATTTTGTACCGAGACAATTTCAACCAAATCACGAGCGCGCTTAATTTGCTCGACTGAAAAGTTAGAGACACCGACGTAGCGAATTTTGCCGGCTTCTACCGCTTCTTTAGCCGGCGCGAGGGCTTCCTCAATTGTGTAGTCTGGATCAGGCGCATGATACTGCCAAACATCAATAGGTTTTTCCCCACCCAGCGCTTCAAAACTGATGCGAATTGTCTCCCGCAAATGGTCAGGATTGCCGTTGCGCGCCCAATTGCCACCGTGACGCATCAAACCGCCTTTCGTGGCAACAATCACCTTGCTCGTATCACCGGCATATTGCTGCAGCGCCTTAGCAATGAGTTGTTCGTTGTGATGTTTATCAGATTCGTCTTTACAGTAAGAGTCAGCGGTATCAATCAGCGTAACACCGAGGTCGAGCGCTTTATGGATGACTGCGATTGATTGCGACTCCGGAGGCTTGCTACTTAAAGACATAGGCATCCCACCCAAGCCAATCGCACTGATTTTGATGCCGGTGTTTCCTAGCTGTTTAGTTTCCATTATTCAGATATTTTTATTTCTGACTTTTCTCTTTATATCGTGACAATTCACTTCAAAACTCAATCTTTGGGTAGAGAGACTTAAGTATTTACGTTTGGTAAAAGGTAGCAAGCGTACTTTTCTCAATGGGTGAAAACGTTATGGATGCTACACATTTTCAGACTGCCGGCAGACAAATAGCCATCAGCTCAATTGATGCCTACAAAACCTATATTTCTCCTCGCAAAGGCTTTTCCTGCGCCCATCGAATGCTACACCAGGGCGATTCGTGCTCAGATTATGTCAAACGGATGTTTAGCACAGAAAATTTGATGCCGGCACTACAAATGTCCCGGCAGCGGTTCCGCGATTGTGCCGGTGCCGGCCAGATCCTAAAAGCAACAAAAGCCACCGGAGGGTGTATCATCATTCCCTGTTGCTTGCCAATTTAAGTAAAAAGTAATTTTTTACCTAAAACTGAACCAAAGCACAATGCAACCCCACAGATAAATCATCTATTTTTATCTGTGTTTACCTGTGTACATTTGTGGTTAAAAAACTCCCCTCTTCCTTCACCCTTCACTAACTCGAAGCACTGGTATAAAAGCGCAAAGCAAACCGCCAAAACCTAATAGAAACAAACAATAAAACAGTAGCCAGGATGCCGGCACCTACAATCCAGCCTAACTGCACACGACCCAGCATTGCTTCTGCCGGCACTGTCGTTAAGAAAGCAACCGGCACAACAAAAGTAAAAAAGAAACGATAAGCACTCGGATAAGCCACCATTGGATAGCGACCGGCTTCTAGCAAACCTCTGAGAACTTCCGTAACGTTATAAATTTTGACAAACCAAATACTCATTGCGCCTAGGATAAACCACAGGCTATAAAGGCTGATCATGCCAAAAAAAAGTGGGATAGCACTCAAGAAATAGTTAGTAATATCCAGACTAAGTTTGCTGCCGGCATATCCCAGCAAAATGCCTCCAAAAATTAAATCGGGTAGTCCCCAAGGGGAAACAGTCCGCGCCGAAAGCCAAAACTGGCTGCTAATCGGCTTCAGGAGAACAAAGTCAAGCGTGCCTTGCTGGACATGATCAACGATGCGATTAAGGTTGGGAACGAGAAAGGTTGTCGAGAAGCCTTGGAGAACCGTAAAAACCCCAAGTACCACGAGGGCTTCTTCCCACTTCCAGCCGGCGAAAGAATAGCCGGTGCGGTAGAACAAAAACAGTGCAAAGAAACTGCCGGCAAGGTTGCCCAAACTGCTGAGAGTGGAGAGAACAAAGTTGACTCGGTACTCTAGCTCTGCTGAAATTGCAGCGCTCCAAAACAGCCTAAGTACGTGCAAGTATCGTCTCATCTTAATGTTTAATTCTCAATAAAAAAGCAAAAATTTTATCCCCACTCAAAGGCTAATTTTATTGACCCTTGAGTGGGGAAATCAGGCAAAAGAACTAAGCAATTTTGAAGTTTAACGACACATGATCAAACTGCTAGCAGAAACATAGCCGGCGACAGGAGAGATTACTTGTACCCAGTTGCGGCGTTCTCCACTTTTATCTGGGATAAGTCTGTAACCTTGGAGGAGTGTCAGCCGTCCGCCGGCCGGCACCCCACCTAAATAGGCCGCTGTTTTAGAGGCATCCGCACGAATTGCTAGACCTTGCGGAGCAACACGCCCTTCTACTTGCCGGCAGAGGCTGGCGGTGCTTGGCGGGTTCGTTGGGGGATTCGCTGGCGGGTTAGTAGGAGGATTCGTGCCTACCGGCCCGGAACAGCCCACGAGATTGTTCTGGCTGTTAGGATAGCCGATAGAGGCGTAACCCCTGACAGGAGATGTGATTTCAACCCAGAGGCGGCCATCTGGCCCTGGAATACTTCTGGCACCTTCGGCGAGGGTAACTTGGGTGTTAAAGCCTACACCGCTAACCTGACGGGCGTTAGGGTCTGGTCTTTCGCGAACCGCTAAACCTTGCCGCACATTCACGCGCCGGCAAAGACTTTGTGTAGCCTGGGCCAGTTGTAATGAACTGGGATCTTGAGACAGGATGGGGTCTGCATCCTGAGTGAGATTGGAAGGTGCTGTTTTAGAAACAGCGATGGCGGGAGCGTTCAAACTCCCGATGCCAAGCAAGAGTACGCTAAGCAGTGCCACAGGTTTGCCCCAATGAGCCACTGTTTTCATCCGGTCAACTCCTCATCTAAACACACCGAGTGTGTGTAATTTGATGTATTTATAGCAAAAAAGGCTGTTGTTTTTATCAATTTAATGATAAGAATGCCGGCAATCTTAGCGATGAGTGCTATTCCACCCTTTTTTTTTGAACTAGGGCCGTTCAAGTCACTGTGTTCGCATTTGTCAGAAATCGGGCAAATTTACCCTAAATCTATGGGGTGCAAATATGCCGGTATCCAAGCCTTCAAACATCCTAAAATATTGATAATCCGAGTGTCAGTTGTGTTTGAGGAGCGATTAAACGCAATGGGATCGATCCTGAACCGTGATGACGATTCGCTGGAGTTTTAGGGTAGGTTTTTGGTAAGTTAGTTATAGGAGGGATTGAGCGATTACTCAACTTATCAAATCTTTGCTCATGCAAAACTTAATTATTTTATTTTTAAACCTTGGATTTTGCTACCAAGGAATTGGTCACAATTCTTGTTACACCCAACTCAATTAATTTTTTTAAATTATTAGGGTTGTCAACTGTCCAAGCAATGATATCAATTCCTCGATCTTTACTCGCTTGAATCAGGGACGGGTTGCTAAGCAAAACATCATAAGCGCTAATCATTACGGTGTTGCCGGCACTTGCAGCTTTTTCCAATTGGCTTTGATAGAGTTGAGCGTCTGCAACAATGTAACCCAGCTTTACGTTACTGCACAGGCTGCGAACTTTATCCACAAATACTTCATTAAAAGATGAAATAATGCAACGATCTGCCCAACCTTCATTAACCACGAGTTTAACAAAATCAGAAATAGCTGAGTTTGACCACTCGCAATGTTTTTTAACGTCAAGATAAATAAACTTTTTAATCGATTTAATCGCAATTAAAACTTCTTTTAATGTTGGAATTCGCTCACCGGCATACTCTTCGCTAAACCAAGAACCGGCATCCAGTGCTTTTAACTGTTCTAAAGTTTTCTCGGTAACAGTGCCGGCAGTTCCAGTTGTTCTATCTAACGTTGCGTCGTGGATAACAACTGACACACCATCCGCACTTAACTGAATATCAAACTCTATCGAATCAGCGCCGTGTTGAATTGCAGCCGAGAAAGCTGCCAACGTATTCTCCGGGGCAATCGCAGAAAATCCCCGATGAGCGATTATTTCAATTTCCATGATTTCATCCTCCAGATATACTGCCGACTGATTCTGCCGCAACGCACGATTTTCAGCGGCACTCCAATAAATGGGAAAATAATCAACAAGTGCGGATTTCTCCACTAACCGTTTCTTTTATTTTTATAACGAAATGCTAACCCCTGAAAATCAATCTTCCAGCGATGTCCGTAACACCTTCCGCAAAATCTGGGGATATGACGATTTTAGACCACCCCAAGGAGAAATTGTTGAGACTTTATTGCAACAGCAAGATGCACTAATTGTACTACCCACTGGCGGTGGTAAATCGATTTGCTTTCAGTTGCCGGCACTATTGCAAACCGGCTTAACTTTGGTGGTTTCTCCCTTAGTCGCCTTAATGGAAAATCAAGTGCGAGAATTGCGTGAGCGCAATTTACCGGCAGCGCTTTTGCATAGTGAATTGCCGGCTATTCAACGTAAACAAACACTTCAAGCTTTAGATCGCAATCAATTACGCTTGCTCTACCTTTCGCCAGAAACTCTGCTGAGTGAGCCGGTGTGGACTGTCTTAAGTAAACCTCATTTGCCCATCACCGGCATGATTTTAGATGAGGCGCACTGTTTGGTACAGTGGGGCGAGACATTTCGACCGGCATATCGCCGACTCGGTGCTGTCCGATCAGCGTTGCTCAAATCCAAGCCGGCTGGCGCAAAAATGGCAATTGCCGCTTTCACTGCCACCGCCGATCCTCACGCGCAGAAAACTATCGAGAGCGTTTTGCAACTGCAAAAGCCACAAATTTTCCGGATAAATCCCTATCGCTCAAATCTGCATCTGCAAGTGCAAATTGTTTGGACACCGCGAGGACGGCGGCAGCGGTTATTAAAGTTTATCCAAGCCAGATCGCAGCAGTCTGGATTAGTTTATGTTCGCACCCGAAGGGACAGTGAAGAACTCGCCAAATGGCTAAGCGAACAAGGTTATGCCACCGGCGCGTATCATGCCGGCTTGAGTCCAAATGAGCGAAGAACACTGGAAACTGACTGGCTGAACGATAAAGTTCAATTTGTTGTGTGTACCTCCGCATTCGGGATGGGAATTAATAAACCGGACGTACGCTGGGTGATTCACTTCCAAGTCCCGACGCTGCTTTCGGAATACGTGCAAGAAGTGGGGCGTGCCGGTCGAGATGGCAAGCCGGCACAGGCTTTAACTTTAGTCAGCGAACCCACCGGCTGGCTCGATCCCGCAGATAAACAAAGACGCGAGTTTTTTGCCAACCAGCAGCGATCTCAGTATCAAAAAGCCGAACAACTGGTGAAAAAATTGCCGCTGCGGGGAGAAATTAGTGCCGTGACGCGCAAGTTCCCCGACGGTGCGATTGCGTTGTCGTTGCTGCATTGTGCCGGCCAGCTCATTTGGCAAGATCCGTTTCATTACTCAATTAACCTGTCTTCCAGTTCCCAATCTTTCGTGCAACTCAACGCCGGCGCGACGCAGCAAATGACGCAATACCTGACATCGCGCCGATGCCGGTGGCAGTTTTTATTAGAAGCCTTTGGGTTTGCCGATGAGGGGAAGTCTTGGCGCTGCCGGCATTGCGATAATTGTGCCGGTTCCTTTCGCTCAAAGGAATCCAGATGAATTTAGCTAATGAGCCTGGAACTTGACATTTCCTCTTTACCCTCCAATATCTCTCTGCCACTCCCCCACTCCCCCTAAACGCCCTTGAGGTCGTAAAATTAGTGAGCTGGCTGGACGTGAATTATTAATGCCGGATGACTACTCAGATAATTGAGCGATCAAACACTAAATTGTGGCTGGCGGCGATTAAGCCGCCGATGTACAGCGTGGCAGTCATGCCGATTTGGCTAGGCACTGCGGTGGCTGCGGCTGAAACCCAAACGCTGCATAGCGGGATATTTTCAACCTTTTTAATTTCAGCGATTGCGATCCTTGCCTGGTTGAATCTTAGCAACGATGTCTTTGATTCAGAAACCGGCATTGATAAAAATAAAGCGCATTCCCTCGTCAACTTGACTGGTAACAAATCTTTAATTTTCTGGCTGGCGAATTTATTTTTGGCGCTGGGTATTTTGGGGATAGTTGCGATCGCATGGTGGCAGCGCGATCCCACGGTAATCGCAATTGTGCTTCTGTGCTGTGCGATGGGCTACACATACCAGGGTCCACCCTTTCGCTTGGGATACCAGGGTTTAGGCGAAATTATCTGCTTTTTTACGTTTGGCCCTTTGGCAGTTTCAGCAGCTTATTACAGTCAAACTCAGACGTGGTCATTCACTGCGCTTGCAGCTTCTATAATTCTAGGAATTAGCACGAGTTTAATTTTGTTTTGTTCTCATTTTCATCAAGTTGAGGATGATTTAGCAGCCGGCAAGCGTTCACCCATTGTTCGTCTGGGAACTGCGAAAGGCGCTCAACTTTTGCCCTGGCTATGTGGCAGTATTTACGCGCTTACGGGCTTCTTTGTGGCTTTAGGAGTGTTTCCGCTGATAACATTGTTAACGTTTATCAGTTTGCCGGTTGCTATCCAGTTATGCCGGCACGTTAGCACTTACTACAACGAGCCGATAAAGGTGAGCAACTGTAAATTTATTGCAGTTACCTTACATTTTTGGAGTGGTTTGCTGTTGGGTTTGGGATTCATCGTTTAAAAAAAGCATGAGTTCTGAAATGTCTATTATTTCCAGTCGGGAAGGTTTGTCTGCCGGCATTGCAATTGGGAAGAGAGAAGGTTTTAATCCTTATCAATTCCACTATTCTTTAATCGGCAGCCTAAACCAGCCGGTGATTTTGTTTTTGCATGGATTTATGGGCGACAGCAATGATTTTAGCGAAATCATCTCGATGCTGTGCGAACAATTTTGCTGTCTAGCCGTTGATCTCCCCGGACATGGAAAAACCCTAATTAACGGGACAAGTGAATGCTACACGATGCCCAATACTGCCTTAGGCTTAATTAATTTACTTGATAATTTAAAAATTGAAAAATGCTTTTTAGCCGGCTATTCTATGGGCGGAAGATTAGCTTTATATCTTACCCTTCACTTTCCAAGCCGGTTTGAGAAAGTTATTCTAGAGTCAACCTCTCCAGGATTGAAAACAGCAGAGGAAAGAACCCAACGCATCCAAATTGATTGGGAATGGGCGCGGGAATTAGAAACTAAGGATTTTAAAGATTTTTTATTAAATTGGTATAAGCAATCCTTGTTTAAAACATTACAAACTCATCCAAATTTTGATAAATTAATCGAACGTAGGTTACAAAATAATCCCCTAGAACTCGCTAAATCACTTCGACAGATGGGAACCGGCAATCAGCCGTCCTTATGGGATAAAATCGCAGACAATAAAATTCCTGTAAGATTCCTAGGCGGTGAATACGATGATAAATTTAAATGTATTAATGCAGAAATGGCAACCTTGTGTCAGGTTTCCAAGCTAAGAATAATTACCAAAACAGGTCATAATATTCATTTTGAAAATCCGAAAGCATATATAGAAATTTTAAGTAATTTCTTTCGGGTGTAAGAATCTGATGCGCTATCAATTTGAATTTCGCCCCTACCGGCATCCATTTAAAAAATCACTGCACACCAGTCACGGCATTTGGGAAGTCCGGGAAGGTATTATAATTCGTCTCATTGCTGCAACGGGTGAAGTCGGATTCGGTGAAATTGCCCCCCTTTCTTGGTTTGGATCTGAAAGTGTGTCGCAAGCACTAAATTTTTGCAAGGAATTGCTGGCTGAAATCAGCCCAGAAACAATATTATCAATTCCCGCAAAATTACCCGCTTGCCAATTTGGTTTCGAGTCTGCTATGGAAGCCATAATTACATCTCCCCAAATTTCTAAATCTCAGCAGCTAAACCCCCTCAGCTACAGCGGGTTATTACCGGCAGGCAAAAAAGCACTTTCAATCTGGCAAGCGCTTTGGCATCAAGGCTACCGCACATTTAAATGGAAAATTGGCGTAGCAGATATTCAAGAAGAACTTAAGCTTTTTCAGCAGCTGATTCAAGCGCTGCCAGTATCAGCAAAAGTGCGATTAGATGCCAATGGCGGATTAAACTGGGAACAAGCAAACCAGTGGCTGCAAGCTTGCGATCAATCGGGGGTTGTTGAATTTTTAGAACAACCGCTAGCGGTGAACCAATTTGAGGGAATGCTAAAGTTAAGTAATCAATATTCTACCCAGTTGGCTTTAGATGAATCTGTAGCGACAATCACACAGATGCAAGGGTGTTATCAGCGGGGTTGGGGAGGTATTTTTGTGATTAAGCCGGCAATTGCCGGTTTTCCCTCTCAGCTACGGAAATTTCATCAAGAATATAAAATTGATGCTGTTTTTTCTTCGGTATTTGAAACTGCCATTGGAAGAAAGTTCGCATTGCAACTCTCTGCTGAATTGCAGACATCCCGCGCCGTAGGATTTGGTGTAAATCACTGGTTTGCTGAAGGAAATGAAACTTGCTGTGAACAGCTATGGAACAGCCTTTAGAGCTTTTAAAAATACGAGCCGATGAGGATTGGCTAGTTGGGTGTGATAGTTATCAGTTTACCCGGCTATGCAAGCAAATTTATCAAGATATAACAAAGCAGGCAAATCGTGAAGCGCCGCCTAAAGTTTTATTAGCAGAACTAGATCCGGTGCGATTTCTTGCCAGTTTTATTGCTGCGATTAGTGCCGGCTGTCCTATTTTCCTGGGTAATCCTCACTGGGTTAAAGAAGAATGGCAACAAGTTCTTGATCTAGCGCAACCTGATTTAATTTTAGGAAAAAGCTGTGAGATATTAGATGCCGGTAATAAACAACACTTACTTCCTTTTTCCTCTGCTTCCCCCTCTTCCTTAATTATGATTCCCACCGGCGGTTCATCAGGACAGATTCGCTTTGCTACCCACACCTGGGAAACTTTAATGGCATCTATTGCCGGTTTCAAGCAGTATTTTCAACAACTTTCAGTCAATTCTTTTTGCGTTTTACCGCTTTATCATGTCAGCGGTTTGATGCAATTTTTGCGTTCATTCACAACCGGCGGTAAATTAGTCATTCAACCGTTTAAAGAAGTAGAATCTGGAAAAAGATGTCAGATAGATCCATCAGAATTTTTCATTTCCTTAGTGCCAACCCAGCTGCACCGACTGCTGCAAAATTCAGAAACAAACGAATGGTTATCCCGCTTTCATACCGTCCTTTTAGGAGGTGCACCGGCATGGGTGGAATTATTAGAAACTGCCAGATATCACCGCATCCGACTCGCACCCACCTACGGAATGACTGAAACTGCTTCTCAAATTGCAACTTTAAAACCAGCAGATTTTTTAGTCGGCGACAATGGTTGCGGTAAGGTTTTACCCCACGCCAAAATCACAATTCATAATACTGCCGGCGAAATATTAGATGCAAACCAAATTGGCATCATTCGCATCCAAGCAGATTCTTTAGCCCTGGGTTACTATCCCGAATCCTTTGTCAATCGGCAGTATTTTCAAGGGGATGACTTAGGATTCCTTGATGGGCGCGGTTATATTAATATTGTGGGACGCAGCAGCCAAAAAATCATCACCGGCGGCGAAAATGTTTACCCATCTGAAGTAGAAGCTGCGATTCAATCCACCCATTTAGTCAGCGATGTTTGCGTCATCGGCTTCAGCGATCTGCATTGGGGTCAAGTTGTTACAGCCTTTTACGTTCCTCAGCATCCAGAGGTTTCAACAGCCGCCCTGCAAGCCGCTATTGAGGATAAATTGAGTACATTCAAGCGCCCTAAATATTGGATACCGGTGGAAAAATTGCCGCGCAATCCTCAAGGGAAAGTGAACCTGGCCCAACTGCAAAAGCTTTTTAATCCTCAATCTTCTTAAATAGACTGCCTCTTGAAAACCGCCCTTCCACAATTGCCTCAAAGAAGATTTTGAGTGTAAGCTAAGTCTTCAGTAGGCGAATTCATGAAAGAAGAATTCACCTCTTCTGCGAATGAGCCATATTTTTCATTAACTTGTCTAAATTCTTTCACCCTTGCCTCTAGATCAAAGGGCTGCCCGTAATCCCAAATCTTTATTTCTAAGCGTTCATTGAAAACAGTCACTTCCAGCCTAATAGGTGTTTCCAACGGCAAACCTTTGTGGGCATGACGAACCGCATTCGTAAAACCTTCTGCTACAGTGAGTTGACCCTGCATCCAGATGTGTTCCGGAATGGGTAAATCTTGCAATTGCTCGTACCACTTCAAAACCCCCTCTAAAGCAGTAAGATCGGTATTGACTTGAAGACAAAGTTTTTGCAGAGGCAAATCAGATTGTTCTAGGTTAGAAGTTTTGTATTTAGGCAATTTTAAATCGTTAAACATATCGATTAATTGCTCTATAACCCTTCCGTCCTGTTGGTAGCTTTGTGAGTGGTTTAAAGTTTGTTGGGCGTAATTTTTTATGATAAACAGACAGTTTTGATGGGCAGGAGTACGAGTATAACGCAGCTCATCAGCTAACTTCCACATCAATTTAATCCCCATCCCGCCTTCCGGAAGTTCATCGATATTCAGGGTCTTATCGAACATATTGGTTCTCCTTCTTTGTCTAGGGTTTGCCGGCTAAAAAATCACATCTTAATTTAAGGAATTTTATTTTACAAATCGACTAAACTTGTTTTACGCCATTTCATTTACTTTCTTGCTCCCCTACAACTTCTCTGTTTCATAATAATTTTGTTGAGGTGGGACTTGACTGGTGCAGAGCGACTGTCTGCCGCTTCCACACTTTTCTTCGATTTTACCTATGCTAATTGTAAGCTGAAAACAGCCACGAGGTAAACCCGTAGCCCTTCTTCTTACGAGTGTTCTCGTCATCAAAGTTGCTGTAGTAAACACTTAGAAATAAGCATTATTTGATAAATGCTGGCCAGACTGGCTGTGGTAAATACTTAGAACAACAGGTGAGTTGTTAAATGCCCCATGGGGTTCCAAAACTCGGCGAGTTGCTGCATTTACTGTGATTGCGCTAGTTTTTACATTAAGTGCTGGGGAACCTACTGATAACAAAACTATGAAAAATTTAGTGAATATAAAATCTTTATAAGTTTTGTAAAATAAATTTTAAGTATGGTTGCCCTATGTTTCGTTGTTGGTTATTGATACGCTGCCGTTCCACCGACACAACCACTGCACCATGTCTTCTGCTAGGGGGTGTCTGCTTCGCCTAGCCGGTTCAATGCAGACATGGCGGGTGATCGCCTGCGCGGCGCACTTGTCTGTAACCTCCCCTATAAAAACTTGATAGGCAATTTCAAATTCATTGCCGGTAAGCTGGTAAGGTATTAGCTGGATCGTCAGCCGATCTCCGCAAAACAGCGGGCGAAAGAAATCCACGCCGGCATGAACAATTGGAATTGCTACAGATTGGTTACTAAAAAAAGACTTCAGATTAATTCCAGACGCCACCAGAGAAGCTTCATAAGCTTCGTGGCACATCGCCAAAACATTAGCAAAGTAAACGACCCCTGCGGCGTCGGTATCTTGAAATCGAACAGTTCGGGTGTAAAAAAATGCCATCTATAAATTTGAGAGATTACACTTACCAATCCTACTAAATAGGTTGTGATCGTTCTTGCGAGCCAGATACCCGCACGACTATCATTTTCTCCACCTCTCCAATCTCCACCTCACCTTACAAGTGTAAGTTTTGTACAAAGGAGGGAACAACAGAAATGGAGAGTGCATAATTAGTTGATCATGTACCTGTCAAAGCAAATGCTGAAAAATCAATACCTGAAACAGTGGATGAGCATTATCAGCTATCATCTGCCAGAGCTAAGCCTCCCGCAAGCCTCAGGGCTAGTCACTTGGAGTTTTGGGATGGTAATCACGCAATCTTCTAGCCTGACAAGAGTTTCCCACTTCATTGCCAAACTCAATTAAGAAAAATACAACACAGTACGCCAAAGCCTTAAACAATGGTATCAAGAAGCTGTTGCCAAAAGCGGAACTGAGGGGAAAAAAACGCGCTCAACTAGAAGTGAGCCAATGTGAGTGCCCCTTTATTGCCGTGGGTGATGAGTTTATGGCTTATGGCCCAGCAATGTCAGGCAGTTACCTTTGGCGATAGATACTACCGACATCGGAAAAAGCTTCACGGTACTGTCAATTAATGTTCTCTATCGCAGTTGTGCCATCCCTGTAGCATGGAAAACAGAAAAAGGAGCTTGAAAACAGCTACTGGCAAGAGCTATTTGAGTCATTCAGACCAGGCGTTTCCTCACAGTGGATAGTCATCGTATGTGCTGACCGAGGACGCTATGCTGATTATTGGTTATATCACTTTGGTTATATCACTAAATTGTTAGCCTAGGCTGGCATCCGTTTTTACGGATTAATCATCAAGGTACATACCAGAAAGATAAGCAGAGACAATGGCATAGCCTAAGACGTGTCATCAATTAGGTAAGCTGGGATTGGTCATAGATGATTAAACTGGAAGACTATGGCAACTCGACGTTACGCCCTGCGCGATGACCAATGGGAACGCATTAAAGACTTATTGCCGGGACGCGAAGGGTATGTGGCGTGACCGCAAAAGACAATCGGCTGTTTGTCGAAGCAGTTTTGTACCGTTATCGAGCAGGCATTCCTTGGCGCGACTTGCCTGAGCGCTTTGGAGATTTTCGTGTGATTCACACTCGCTTCACTCGGTGGTCAAAAACTGGGGTAGGGGAGCGAGTATTTCAGCATTTGGCAGATGATGCGGACAATGAATATGCCATGATTGACTCCACGATTGTGCGTGCCCACCAGCACAGTGCGGGGGCAAAGGGGGGGATCTCAAGCCAGAAGCTATTGGCCGCAGCCAAGGCGGATTAAGCACCAAGATTCATGCGGTGGTCGATGCGTTAGGCAATCCCTTGAGCTTTCACCTCACTCCCGGACAAGCCAGTGACTTGGAGGGGTCCGACCAACTATTAGGGGATGTCATAACGGACACAGTGTTAGCAGACAAAGCATATGATGCTGATGAGCGGGTGATTGAGCGGCTTCAAGCTCAAGGAAAGACGGTGGTGATTCCACCCCGACGCAACCGTAAGCAGCCCCGTGATTATGACAAGCAATTGTACAAAGCCCGTCATTTGATTGAAAACTTTTTTGCCAAACTCAAGCAATATCGAGCCATTGCCACACGCTATGACAAACGTGCTGTTAACTTTCTGGGTGCAATTTATTTGGCTGCTTCTCTTATCTGGTTGAATTGATGACACGCCCTAGCTACTGTCATTGACAAGCCTGGACTGAGTTACTGTACAGGCGTAACTGGCACTGCACATTTATAGTATGATAAAAGGACATCGTCAACTCACAAAACCTATGATTTGCCCTAGTTGTCAGTCCACCAATATCAATAAAAATGGCTTAAAAAGAGGTAGACAAAACCATATTTGTTCAGATTGCCGCCGGCAATTTATAGATGTCTATTCCGACAGAGGTTATCCCCTAGAGGTAAAAAATTACTGTGTCCAGCTTTACTTCTTTACTTAGAAGGAAATGGATTTCGGCGGATAGAACGTCTGACTGGCGTTTCTCCATAATACAGTTATTAATTGGGTTAAAAAGGTCGGAAATCACCTCACTCCCGAACCCGATTATTCGGAAATTCCCGAAATAGCCGAGATAGATGAATTACAGAGTTATGTCGGCAAAAAAAAACAAAATTTGGCTGTAGACAGTTGTCAACAAAGCAATAGCAGGGATTATCGCTTGGGTAATTGGTGACCGAAGTGTAGACACATTTAAAGCCTTATGGCTTCTTATTAAAAGGTGGCAGTGTTTTTTTATGTCACAGATGGCTATGTGGTTTATCCCCAGTTTATTGAGGAGGCTGACCATATAGTAAACAAAACTTATATGACCCAAGTAGAAGGAGAAAATACCAGATTGAGACATTATCTAGCTCAATTACATAGAAAAACTTTATGTTATTCAAAATCAGTTGAAATGTTAAGTCTATATGTTATTCAAAATCAGTTGAAATGTTAAGTCTATCGGTGAGACTGGTTGTTTACTACCTGAAACATAAAACTGTACCGCTCCCTCCCTCCATCACACCATAAATGTGCAATCCCCTCCTATTAATTGAAGAATCAGCTGCAACCGCCTCTGTGTTAAAGCTTGGCTTGACCAGGTAGAATCCCTTAAAAAATGGTGTAATGATTGACTATTGGATAATCCCACAGCTCTCGCTATTTTAGGTAAGGATTTGCGAGGCAGTTCTGATAGTAGTCCTAGATGTAAGAGCTTAAATGCTTCATAATTTCTCACTTGAGAAAACAAGTCTTGATAGTTTTGACAATATTCATCGATGAACTTGAGCGTAGGGGAGGCTGGACGACGGG